>JBJXFS010000318.1:0-4411 GCA_046155625.1 Verrucomicrobiales bacterium
GATTAGCCGATTCATGACACGATCAAGGACCAGTGACTGGGTGTGGGCAGCGGTATTGGCCGCGGGGGGCCTATGGGTTGGCACGGGATGGGGGTGGGCGGGATCGTCCGGGGCAGGCGGCGAGGCAACGGATCCGGACGTGGTGACGCTGGTGTCACTGGGGGTGGCGGTGACGGTGTTTCGGTGTCGATCACGATTTTCCAAGCGTGTTCCTGTGAAATGAAGATGAAATGAAAGCTGCCATTGATGAATCTCGAGCCCTCCTGTCTCGTACCGACCTGAGCCGGCTGAGGCTGGATCGGGAGGCAACCGCGGAGGCGCGGTCTGAGGCTGGGGCATCCGGGCCCGGACCGGGGAGGCGGGATCCGGTGGTGGACGCGGATTTGGCGATGCGGACGGTGATGGTGCTTCAAAGTCTGCTGGATCGGGTGTTGGGGGAGAGGGAAGCTGAGGAACAGCGGCGTCGGCCGGTGTTGCGCAAGATGTACACTCCGCGGTCGCACGAGCCGTTGAGTTTGCTCGCCACGCCGCCCGCGATGCCGATTCGCGTCCGCCGTCGGTCGCTGCATTTTTCCTGCCCTTGCTGCGGGCGCGAGACGGTGGTGGTGCGGAAGCAGGCGGGGGCCCGGGTCCGCTGTCCGCATTGTCGAGCGGCGGTGACCGCGCCGATTCCGAGTTGCCGACGCAGTGCCCATAATCTGGAACGGGATATTGAATCGGTCCTGCACCCTGAATCCTTTGTGGCGCCGGTGCGCCCGATGCCGCCGCCTCTGGTACGGTGGGTGATGAAAGAGCCGGTCTTGATTCTGGCGTTGGCGGCGCTGGTGCCCTTTACCGCGCTGTTGATAATGGAAGTGCCGAGCGTGATGGAGAAGTCGAAGGGCGGTGTTCCTTCCACGGTGGTGCAAGTGGCCCCCATTCTTCCCAGCCGCAAACCGGCCGATGGCGCCGCGGACCGCTCCGTCGCCCTGGTGCAAAAGTATTTGGCGGCGCCGACGGCCCACGCCAAGTCCGCCTACGTGCGCGACCCGGAACGCGTGCGGCTTCTGATGTTGACGTTGGCGGCCCAAGAACCCGACTTGTTCGGGCCGGCGGATCCTGTCGAAGTGAAGGCGGGTGGCTTGGGCCATTACGCGGATCCCGAAAACTCCGTGCCCTTCACTCCGGTGGTGGCCCAATTCCGCGACGGAACCGCCCGCACCTTTTACGTTGAGCACTCCGCCGATGGCGATTCCATCGAGTGGGAAAGCTCCATCGGCTATTCGGAACCCCTGGCGATCGCCCGCCCAGCGAAAGGGCCTACCCCGGCGGCGTGCCGGGCCATCTGGCGTGTGGAGGCCGCGCCGGACGACTACTTTAACCGCGCCTTCGCGGACGAGAGTCGCTTCTATTGCCTGAAGATCGCGCGCGCGGATCGACCCCAGGAGTCATTCTGGGCCTATGCCCCCAAGGACAGCGAGGTCGGGGCGGCACTTCAGCGGATCTGGACCGAGTCCCCGCACGAACTCGTCCAGCGCCTCACCGTCACGGTGGAAGCCGGCCCTGCCGCCGCGCGTACCCGTCAAGTGAGCCTGACCGCGGTGCACCACGCCGGATGGCGCAGTCCGGACCATGCCGGTGCTCTGGTGGCGGGAAGGCCGTGAAAGAACGAGCCGACGGGGTCCATTTGAGTGCTGCACGCAATGGCGTGCGGCCATGGCCGAATCGAAAGATCCCAAGGACCAGAGTTCGTCCAAGTCAACCGACGCCAGTCGTCCGCACATCTCCTCTCATGGAGGGTACCGCAAGCAGCGCAGCCATCGAGCCGCCTTGGCAGTGTGCGACGCCACCGAGGTCTTTTGCGACCGGTTCATCGAACGCCGCTCCCGCACGCACGATCAAATGGTGCAGGCCGCTCGCAGTGGAGTGCGTAACATTGAGGAAGGAAGCGTCGCGTCGGGGACGTCAAAAAAAACCGAGCTCAAACTGACCAACGTGGCGCGAGCCAGCCTCGAAGAACTGTTGCGCGATTTCGCGGACTTTCTCCGACATCGACGTCTGCCGACTTGGGAGAAGGATTCCGCTCAGACACGGGAGATACGTGCCCGATTGGCGGGGGCTTTGTCGGACGGGTCGGACCCGAACGCATGTATGCGTGCCGCACGCGGCAGCGGAGGTGGGACGGGTCCGACGCGTCTGACAAGCCCGACGAGCCAACTCCGCTTCAAGCCCCACCGGAGTGTCCCACTTGTGGGAGACCGATGCGACTGCGGACCGCGAGGCGAGGAGTCTGGCCTGGGGCGCGGTTTTGGGGATGCTCCGGATACCCGGAGTGTTGTGGGACGAGGGAAGTGGAAGCGAAGCCGAGCGCTTAACGCTCAGTCGGCGCAGGCGGTCGGCGATGGTCGAGGCTGCGCGCTTCGTCCATGCTCCGCGCGATGTGACGCGCCCGTGACATTCAATGGTCGTTAAAAACGACCAATGGGTGACGTGGCTGGCTGAAACAACGCAAAAGGCACCCGGGATGGGTGCCTTTTGTTGAGTGAGTGAGGGGCGGGGCGACGGCAGAGGCCAGTGGGCCTACTTGATGTCGACTTTGGCGCCGGCGGCTTCGATCTTCTTTTTGATTTCTTCGGCTTCGGCCTTAGGAATGCCGGTTTTAAGCGGCTGCGGTGCGCTTTCGACCAACTTCTTGGCTTCGGCCAGTCCCAGACCCGGCACGGCGGCGCGGACTTCCTTGATGACGCCGATCTTGTTGTCCCCGGCGGCGGTCAGGATGACGTCGAATTCGGTCTTTTCTTCGGCCGGAGCGGCGGCGGCGGCGGCCGGCCCAGCCGCGGCGGCGACGGCCACGGGAGCGGCAGCGGAGACGCCCCACTTGTCTTCGAGTTGTTTGACGAGATCAGCGACTTCCAGGACGGTCAGGCCGCTGAGTTGTTCGACGATGTTGGTGATATCAGCCATGGTGGTGTTTCAGTATTGTCGCCCGATGGAGCTCCACCGGAATTAAGAGCGGCGGCCGCCGCGCCGACAAGGACCTGGGGTTGTTGTGGTTTATTGGGGTGGGAGAATGGGAATGGGAAGAATGGGAGGAATGGGAAGAATAGAGTGAGAGGACCTGAAGGGAAGGCATCAGGCCGCCTTGGTGGCATCGGCGTGCGCTTGCAGCACGCGGGCCAAGGAGGCGGCGGGTTCGTTGAGCGTGCGCACCAGCTGGCTGGCCGGGGCGAGCAGGACACCGAGCAATTGGGCTTGCAACTGCGCCTTGCTCGGCAGGTCGGCCAAGGCGTTGGCGCCGGCCTCGTCGACAAAATTGCCGTCGATCAAGCCGCCGCGGAACGCCAACCGCTTGCTTTCCTTCTGGTAGGTCTTGAGCACTTTGGCGGCGGCAGCCACGTCCTCGGCGCCCGTGACGATGGCACTTTGCCCGAGCAGGCTCTTGACGATGTCCTCGGACAATCCGGCGCGCTTGGCCGCCAGGCGCACGAAGGAATTCTTCGCCACGGTCATCTTGGCGCCCACTTCCCGAAGCCGCTTCCGCGCCTCGTTGAATTGTGGGACGGTCGTCTGGGCATAATCGACGACGAGCAGAAAGGGCGATTTATTGAGTCTTTCGCTCAAGTCGTTGATGGCAATTTCTTTGACGGAATTCATGGGCAGGGGTCTCCGGGTTAGGCCTTGAGGAAGGTGCTTTCGTCCACCCGCACTCCGGGGGTCATGGTGGCGGCCATGGTGATCGATTCGATGTATTTGCCTTTGGCCGTGGACGGTTTGGCTCGCACCACGGAATCAATGAGCGCCGTGGCGTTGTCGACGAGCTGCTCGGTGGAAAACGCCGCTTTACCGATAGTGGCGGCGATGTTGCCGTTGCGGTCCAATCGGAACGCGACCTGCCCCGCCTTCACTTGACGCACGGCTTTCGCCGTATCCTCGGTCACGGTGCCGGTCTTCGGGTTCGGCATCAGGCCGCGCGGGCCCAGCTGCTTTCCGAGCTTCCGAACTTCCGTCATCGCATCCGGGGTCGCCACCGCCACATCGAAGTCGACAAACCCCTCCACCACCTTTTTGATCAGATCGTCGAAGCCCACAAACTCGGCCCCCGCATCGCGAGCCGCATCCGCCGCCGCCCCCTTGGCGAAAACCAGCACCCGCACCGTCCGGCCGGATCCGTGGGGAAGGTCGCAGGTCGAGCGAATCGCCTGGTCGGACTTCTTCGGGTCAACGCCCATGTGGAAACTGAGCGTAACCGTCTGGTTGAACTTCGGGGCCGGCAACTTCTTGATCAGTTCCGCCGCCTCGGCGAGCGAATAGAGCCGGCCGGCCTCAACAAGCTTGAGGGCCGCCTGATATCGTTTGCTTGGTTTTTTAGGCATGGGTGAGTGCAGTAGTGGCGACGTCGTTGCTTCGAGTCTCCTGCGTGGAGGGAGGGGGT
>JBJXFS010000321.1:0-9155 GCA_046155625.1 Verrucomicrobiales bacterium
GCAGGTAGCCATCGCCGAAGCCGGTTCCGTTGTTGATGCGGATCGACGAATACACCCGCCCGTCCCGCGCGATGTCGATCGAGCCGCGCGAATCCGGGTCCTTGCCTTCCAGACGATTGCCGAGCAACTCCGCGACGACCGGCTTGCCCGAGTCGCCGCCAAGATGGACTCGGAACATGCGGAGGTCGTTGAGCAGTTGCAGATACGCTGTGCGGCCATCGGCGGCGACGCGCCAGTCGGGATGAATGGCCTTCGGCCCAATCACCTCGGCGAACGGCTTCCCGTCCACGAGCAGTTCATCGACAGTCACCTTGTCATTCGCGGGATTGTAGCGGGCGATCCGGTAGTCCTTCGTGATCGCGGTCGCCCGACCGTCCTTGTCGATGAGAGTGTTCGGCTGGTCGCGGAGAATTGGCCCGAGATCGCGGTACCCATTCTCCGGACGCTTCGTGTCGAGCAGCATCCAGCGCTGCTGCTCGCAGGTGATCACATAGATCAGCCCGCGCGCTTCATCCGCCACGACGTCGATCACGCCTTCGCCTTCCTTCGCGTCGGGCGGCTGGCGTTTGTCATCAAGCGACATCGGCATGCCGAGGTTCACCGCCTTGGCCGTCGCCGGGTCATAGACGATCACGAATCCACCGCGGTACGTGGCCACCTTTCCGGACTTCTTCTCCTCGGCAGTGGGATAGCCCTGCTTCGTGCCGACGTAAATTTTCCCCGATGGCCCGACAAAATTGCGCGTGTGGATCTTCGACTGCGCTGCGTAGCCCGTCGGCTCCAGCGGCAGACCCACAAGTTTGTGAGCGTCCAGCACGATGCGCATGGTCTCTGCCTTGGGATCGAATTCCACGAGGTAGGCGTTCCGCCCGTAGGCGGCGGTGCCGATATAAATGCGGCCGTTTTTCCCTTCGGAGAGCGAGAAGTAGCCGGACTCTTCGGTCGTGGTCTCCGGTGGGATGTGGTAGGCCTTGGCGTCGAGGTAGCGGAGCGAAGCAGGCCGCTCGGGTGTCGCGGCTGCAAGCTCGGCCGCGCGCGCTGCCGTGGTGATCGCTGCAATGGCGAGAATGCGTATGAGTGTCATGGTCATGCGGGTTCGTGTTGGGCGTCGCTGCCGCGATCGTGCCGACCGTCGCGGACTTCGAGGCCGGGCGTCCAGCGGAGCCAGATACCCGCGACCACGAGCAGCAGCACCAACCCGACGACAATGATCCGCCGAGGCGGGCGTCCTGACCGGGCTAGCGCTGGTGGCGTCATTTGCGAATTCTGTATTCCACAGGTGGTGTTACGGCACCGCCGCGACCCAGCACCATTCACCCGCCAACACGACTCTCGCAACGCAAAAGCACCGAGGCTCGAGAGAGAGCCCGCGAACAAGGCCGCCACGGAGCCAACACCGCAATCATCATCGTCGCGCGGAGAATGGTGGAAATCGCATGGCAAATCCTCAGCAAAAAGCGCAAGTATGAAAGCCGCACTCGGAGGCTGCCAAACCCACCCTTTTTCACTGCAGATGTTAAAGCGCCCGTTTTTCGGGTGCTCAGCGCTTGGCGAACATCCGAAGGTCTCGAAGCCCGAAAGCCTTCGGCTCCGGCAAACCCTTGCGGATCTGCTCGTCCGTGAATGGAATCTTCGGCGCCAGGTCGGCCGGCACCATTGGCGTGGGCGGGAGCGGCTCGACCAGTCCTTCGGACAGCATTTTGATCTGCGCGATGGAGACCATCGGCACCGTCATCAGCCGCTCTACTGCCCACGCCAGCGGGTAGTGAAACCAGAGCGGCATCCGCATCATCCAGGGAGTTTTTCCCGCGACGCGCGCGACCCGCCGCACCGCTTCCGGCAGGGTAATCTCCTCCGGGCCGACCACGCACACGGTCTCGCGCGAGAGGCGTCCGTCGACCAGGGACGCCTTCAGCACGTGCGCCAAGTCCTCGACCGCGGTGGGGCGAACCGGAGCATCCTTGAAGCCCACCAGCCCGAAGACCGGAAACGTGTGAAACGCATGACTCAGGTGGTCGAGCATGTGATCCCCCTTGCCGTAGATCACGCCCGCCTTCAGCACCGTGTAATCGAGCCCGCAGCCGCGGACGATTTCCTCCGCCGCGAACTTCGACTCGTGATAGCCGGACCCGCAGTTGGGCCTCGCCCGGATGAAGCTGACCAGCGCCACCTTTGCCACGCCGGCCCGCTTCGCCGCGTTGACCACGTTCCGCGTCCCCTGCACGTGAACCCGCTGGTACGTCTGGCTTCCCACTTCCCGGTTGATTCCGGCGCAGTGCGCCACGCCCTGACATCCGGCAAACGCCTCGGCGAGTTTGTTCTCGTCGTGAGTGCCGACACGCGCCACCGTCACGCCCGGCTCGCCCTGCACGCTCCGGTCGCGCTGGTCCACGCCCCGGCTGATGATGACGACCTCATTGCCATCCGCCAGCAATTGCCTAGCGAGGTTCCTTCCGACGAATCCTGTCCCGCCCGTGATTGCGATCCTCATGTGTGCTATTGCTAAGTATTGGCCTTTTTCCGGCGGGGGAGCCACAGCATGATGCTACGTGGTTAAGTTTACGAAAGGAACAATAAGGACTCGTTCCGCGGTGCCAAAGTTTTTCTGGCGGCGGAGGTTTGGCTTGAGGGCCTGGAATGCGGAGCCTCAGGACGGGTGAGGGATTCCACTCGGCGGAGAGAGCCGTGGCAGCGCGGGCATTGGAGGGGATCGACGGCCCAGACGGCTTGGATCAGGTCGCGCCAGAGCGGGCGGAGGGCGCGGGCGGTGACTTTTTCTTCCGGATTACAGGTGATTTTCGGGAGGGAGCAAGGGGCGCGCAGCAAGTATTCGGCGAGTCGCTGGCGGCCCTTTAAGTCCGAAGTGCGGACGAGGTCGGTGTCAGCGTGGACGTGGAAGCCGCTGTTTTTCCAGGAAACGAGATCGGCGATTTTGGGGTCACTGAGGAGTTTGGCGATGTGGCGGGCACGGAGGTGGAGGAACGGGGCAATGAATAGAACAAAAGTGAACAGCCAAACGGGCGGTGCGACAAGTGGGACGAGGCCTTCTTCTGACGATCCTCGAGGACAGCACGATCATCCCGGCTCCAGGAAGGGCGGGGCGGGCCGCGGCCTTATCGGCCGGCCTCAGACCGGGGCATCGAATGCCGGCCCACCACGCTTGGCGCGGCATGGTGTTCTCAGCGGTCTGGAGGGCGCGCGCCAACGGCGAAACGGCCAGCCGCCGGCGCCAGAAAGCCGACCGGTCAAGCGGTCAGGAAACGCTTTTCCGCGCGCTTCGTGGGCTCAATCGCGTTCACCAGCGGACAAACTGGAACCGAAAAAGTGTCCAAGTTAAAACTCTTCGGAATCGGACGCGAGTCACAAATCTTTGCCTTTCATGGTGCGCGATGCAGGGTTCGAACCGGCAGCAGTGGCATTGTAAATCAACGCGTTGCGATACACAGCGCACCTCTCAGCGCACTCGAACCGGTCTCGCCGAACGAATTGGCCGAGGTTGTCACGGCCTGGCCTCGCCTGTCCGCCCCGCTGCGCGCCGGGATTCTCGCCATCGCCCGGAGCGGTGCGCCGGCTTCGCAGACTGCGGCGAAGCCGTCATCCCATGACGGTTTTCGCCCAGCGAAAACCGATAAACAACCCTCGTCGGGCGCGGCTTCCGGGGTCAAGGAGGGGCCCCCTGTCATTTTTTCGGGCGACGCAGGAGCCCGAAAAAATTACGGGGAGGATGCCTTGACGCCGGAACCGCAGTCCGGCATGGAACCGCTCCAGGGCGAGGCGTGCGGAGCAACCAAGCCGAGCTGTCCATGACTCTCACGGAACTCGGTCAACGTGTGTTGGACGGTCACTTGATCGTGGTCGGGGAACTGCGACGCTGCCAAGTTCAGCCAGGCGGATGGGTGGACCCGAAGCACGGCTTGGCAGCACCGAAGCTGCTGGTGGTCTATCTGGTCGAATGCATGCGAGCCCGCGGCATCGAGAACGTCAAGATCACGCGCTTCTACCCCGAACCGTTCCCGGAACCCGAGACCATCATCAACCAAGTCCGCAAGGGGCTTCGCTACGCGTTCGAGTGTACCACGGTCAAGAAGGACAAGGCCGGCATCACCGTTGCCACGATGGATGCGGTGGATCCGATTGCTCTCGAGGATGGCGAGACGCCTGCGCCCGCGCCTGGCGGCGGCGGAGCCGCCGCCTAATCTTGTCTATCTATAAACAACTCCACACCCCATTATGAAAAGTAAAGCCGCCTTCCTCTTCGCCGCCCAGATCCTCGGGAAGCAAAGCCTCTACATGTGGACCTTTACCTTCAAGGAGGTTCTCGACATCAAGGCCACTCGCTCGCGGTGGAACCATCTGCTCACCCTGCTGAAGCGCCGATGGCCGCAGCTCGCCGGGCTCCGGGTTTTCGAAATGCACAAGTCCCACGGGCTGCACGTCCATCTCATCACGAACCGCTGGATCGACGTGAATGAGGCCCGCAGGCTCGCCGCCCAGGCCGGCTGGGGGCGCATTCATGTCCAAAGGATTCCGGTCGAGCGGGCAACCTACCTCGCCAAATACCTGAGCAAAGAACGCCCCCCGTGCTTCAAACGCTGGCGGCTGTGGGCGGGCTTCGGCGATTGGGAATGGACCAAGGTGAAGGACGTCTTCTTCGATTGCGCCTTCACCCGAATCTACCGCGCCTGCAAGGTGTGGCTGGGCTGGAAGGGAAAGGAAGGATATCGAGAGCGACTCCAGACCGTCGGGGTTCTGGAAATGCGCTCGCTACTCCATGGTTGGGAAGCGGGATTTGGGCCTGATGGTAAGCCGTATCCAGACTGCCTCCGTGCAGACCTTCTGGGGTTTTTGTCCTTCGTGCCACTGGCTGAGTAATTGAGATTGTTGCACCCTAGCGGCGAGGGTTGGCGGACTCGGGCTCCGTACTCGGCGCCGCTTCGTTCGACCTGGTAGTACGCTCGTGCAAGACGCCCACCTTCACCAAATACTGAAAATACTCCCGCCAGAAACTATCTTCGTCATGGATTGTCGATGGAGGCAGTCCCTTCCACGAGCGCCACTGCTGATCGATGGGCAAGAAGAGCCAATTCGCAAAACACACATCAGGAAAATACCACGAGTATGGTCGATTCCAGCGTGACGATGAACTGATTCGAGGGTAGGAAGAGCGATAAGTCGGGCGGCCGTGTTCATCCAAAGAGGGAGTATATCGGTCCACGAGCAGCACGTAGCTCACGACATAGAGTAGCGGCGGGCCGCTCACCACGCCGACGAGACAGAGTACCTTTTGCCATTTGCTCACTTTTCTCTTGGTCGAGCGATCAAGCGATGGCAGCCCCGCTAGCGGGAGCCAACTTTGATCGTGGGGTTGCGGTTACATGAAACTGAAGCATAGAAAACGGAAGGGCTAGTGGGGATTGCCATACGCGACTGGTTCGCTAATCTCATTGCTTCCGCCTCGACCAACCATAATTAGGTTGTCCGGCCCATGGACCTCGTAGGCCTCGTAACCAGCCGAATTGCAAATTATCTCAATGCGGCCATCGTCGAGCGTCAAAGTCAAATCTCCTGTATCGCGTGCTATCTCCACGCGCCTTATCACCTGGCCCGCAATCCTGCCTCGAATTTCCTGCTCCGCGTCTTTGGGTGCCGGAAGTCCGAACTGCTGGAGATGATCTAATGCTGAAATGAATATTCCTGGGCCGATGTACCGCAGGAGCGACTCCTGTGAGAGCGAAATGCCGCCGCTGATGGCGATCGAACAGAACCCGTGCTCCCCAATGGAAAATGCTTCCACTGTGCGGTTCGTCAATAAGTCGGCGATCGTCATGATAGCATCTAACGTTTGAGGCATGGCAGCTCGATCCGGGAGCGCTGCTTCGATGGGAGATTACGATTTCTAATTAAGGAAGTCAATCAACTCGATGCGGGATCGGGCTTGCCATCGCCGGCGTGTTCGGCTTGTTGTTGTGGCGCCGCTAAAATGTCAGCGAGGATCTCCGCTAGCGAATCCGGGAGCTTCGCCAAAGAGTTCGAGAAGATGCCTCGCAGCAAATCAAGGTCATTCCGGTTGTCCGCACCGGAATTCACATTTGCAATCACGATTCCAAGGCAAGCCGAAAACTCTCGCGCATGGCCACGAACAAGACTGTTCTTCGTAAGCTCGATGACTTCATAGGGATACCAGATCTCGGAATCAAGATCCACTACACCATTCCGACTAATAAGAGAATCGAGTGCCTTCCGGTGAAGCTCAGATTCCCTCCCGTAGTCGGCTTTCGAGATGAAATCGCGCTCTTCATCCGAGAGCGAGTGAAGAAGCTCTGGCAGAGTCATTTCTGGGCCGAACAGTTTTAATAAGCCTCGGTGTGTCTTAACAGTTACTACACACAGCGTCTTTTGCTGGGCAAAACACTCCTCGTAGGGCGGACTTCGTCCATTGGGGGCTCATGCGGAAATTGTGATCCTTCGAGCCTCCATGCCAAGCGGATTCTGGTGTGCCGGCGCGGATGGGGTGGAGTTCCACTCCGACAATCCATATACGCGCAATGCTGCTCATTTGTACAACGTTAAATCTCTTTTGACGTTCTCTGCACTAGAAAGCGAAATGAGTTTGACAAATACTTCATCTTGGTTACCTAAACCGACATGACCGTTACAATTGGCGCCGAACAGGCATTCGAATACCCTGAAGAGGATCGTGGCGAAGCGCGGCGCCTCGCTCGCGAAGCAGCCAAGGCGGAATTTGAGGACATGAGCCGGGCGATGGTGGAGCAGGAAGGCCTTCTGAATCATGCGCAAGCCGCGCATCTGCTCGACGTGAGCACAAAACGGATCGGTGAATTGGTTCGCCTGGGCAAGCTCTCCCGCTTTGATTTCATGGGGCGCACCTACGTCTCGATGAAGGAGGTTCGAGCCCGCACGAAGATGGAACTGCAGGTGGGCAGGCCGAAGCGCTCCCTTGTTCAGAAAGTAGTAATCAGCCTCAAGGCGGCAGCCGAAACGGATTCCCTCCAGCTTAAGCACGGTGGCTTTGCTGGGCCGTACG
Source organism: Verrucomicrobiales bacterium (assembly GCA_046155625.1). Classification (GTDB taxonomy): domain Bacteria; phylum Verrucomicrobiota; class Verrucomicrobiia; order Verrucomicrobiales; family V1-33; genus CAJBME01. Next base: position 7,046 of record JBJXFS010000321.1, read on the forward strand.
AGCGTCACAAAGCCAAACGAAAGGGGCCGCAAACATGAACTCGGGCGACCAGATGCTTTCCGTCAGTGAAGTGGCTAAGCGGCTTGCGATCTGTGCCCGTGGTGTTCGCCGGTTGGTGGCAGAGGGCGAGTTTGCCCGGCCGGTCAAAGTGGGAGCCAGCTCGCGGTGGTTTGAATCCGACATCTTCGCCTACCTGGAAAAGCTGAAATCCGAGCGTGACGGGACGCAACGGAGAACCGCATGAAACAACACGTCTTCAAACCAAGCCGCCGCAATCTCCGGACCAGCAAACGAGTGGTTTCGCCGCTTTACAGTGGGCGGTATCGCCTTCCGGGCGATCTGAAGGATACCCGGATTGCCCTGGGCACGAAGGATCAGCGGGTGGCGGAGGCAAAGCTGGCCAAGATCGTGCGGGAGGCTGAGCAAGAACGCGCCGGCCTGCTTGCGCCCAAGGCTCTGCGCGACGCAGCCAATCAATCGTTGCCCGTCTTCCTGGACGAATACTTGGCGGAGTTGGAACGCCTCGGCCGCGCTCCCAAATACGTCCTGGGAGTCCGCCGGCAGCTGGAGCTGCTGGCCAAGGAGTGTCGATGGCTTCGAGTCGGGGACGTGAACGCCGACGGCTTCCGAGCGTGGCGCAACGCGCAGCGGGGCAAGTCGGCCAAGACGCTGAACGAGTACCTGACCAATGCTGGCGCGTTCTTGTCCTGGCTCGAGAAGTCCGAACGGCTGGCCCGCAATCCGCTCCGATCGGTCCAGCGTATCGAAAGGCATGGCGAGTCGTCGCACAAGCGGCGCGCCCTGACCGACGAGGAGGCCCGGCGGCTCATCAGCGTACACAGTCCCTGGGCGGTGGCTTATCAGATCGCCTTGGAAACCGGACTCCGGCGGAACGAGGTCGAACAACTGGAGTGGCGTGACCTGCGCCTGGAGGGCGCGGAGCCGTTCGTGCTCGCCCGGTCCGCCACCACGAAGAATCGCAAGGACACTCATCTCCCCTGCACCCCCGCCCTGGCGAAATCACTCCAAGCGCTGCGCCCGGCCGGCGTCGCTCCAGGTGATCGAGTCTTCCCAAAGCCCCTGCCCCGCATGAACCGCATGCGCCAGGACCTCGCCGCGGCCGGGATCGCTCCGATAGACGCCCAGGGCCGGCACGTCGATTTCCACGCGCTCCGCCACACCTTCTGCACTCGCCTCGCCCTGGCCAATACGCCGATTCAAGTCGCCATGAAATTGATGCGGCATTCGGACCCGAAGCTGACCACCCAGGTCTATTTGGACGGGGGTCGGCTCCCCACAGCCGAAGCCGTGCGCGCCCTGCCTCCGCTGGTTCCTACGCATCACCAAAGCGCACCGGAGAGCGCACTCGATTTGGTCCCGGACGGTCCCGGCGTGTCCCACGGTGTCCAAGCCACCCCTCGCAAGGCCGAATTACAACCGTCTAAAACTCAGCTCACAAGTCCCAACTTGTCCCTTCCTGTCCCACAAAGTCCTGATAATCAGAATGGTGCGCGATGCAGGGTTCGAACCTGCTGGCAATCCCTGCTGCGATAAGGGCTCCAGCGGGGATGGGGCACAAATAGAGGCACAAAAGCCCACGCTGGACGCCGAGGGGCAGGAGGTATCGGCCGCTTGGCCTCACCTTCCGCACGCGTTGAGGGCCGCTGTGCTCGCCATCGTTCGGAGCGTCGGCCCAGCATCAAATGCGGGTTTTTGCCCCGCAAAAACCGATAAGCAACCCTCGTCGGGCGAGGATTCCGGGGTCAATGGAGGCTCGGAGGGAATCATGTCGGCGGTGGCGGTTGATTGCCGAGCTGCCCCAGTGGCGGCCACGCCGACTGATTCCCGAGAACCGGAGTTGACGCCGGAACCGCAGTCCGGCCCTGCGGCGCCGCCCAGCCTCGGCGCGTCCCCCACCCTTTCCGCTTCCCGCATCCTTGCGAGTGGTCGGAGTCTGCAAAAAGCCGAGAAACACACCCAACCCAAAAACCAACTAAAATGAAAGCCACCGTCCAGATCATCAATGAGCGCGCCGAGTCGTTCACCGGTAAACGTGTCCAGCGACAATTAAAAATTCCCTCAGCGACAATTAAAACTGACCCCTGACGTC
>JBJXFS010000323.1:0-6356 GCA_046155625.1 Verrucomicrobiales bacterium
AAACCCTCAATCTTTTCAAGCTCTTCGCCGCCCCGCCAGCTTGGGCCAAATCCGTCTTGTAGCCACGCGATTTTTCCCATCCCTTGGTTCTACGGGCAATCCAGCCCTTCGGCCGGGGAAGTCAGGCGAACACTTATGGCCTTCGGTGCGACCGCTCGGATGCTAATGCCCATGCCGGCATGGCGGTCCCAGCCCGCCACTCCCAGCTATCGACCGTTCTCACGCCCATCCCCCCCGTGTTAAAATCCGCCGTGGGAGGTGGCGCCTCGATCAATTCCCGGAGTAGCTGTAGCTCCGGATGTAGAGCTTGATGTCCTGGACGCTTTTGAGGAAGCGACTCAGACCCTCGGATGTGCTGTTGAGCAGGGTGTTGGCGGGAATGACCAGTTTCCACTGCGTGTTCCAGACGCTGCGGCCGACGAGACGGCGGTTGGTGAAGTCGCTGCTCATGGGAAGGTAAAAATAGACAGGACTGTCCACGGCGCGGAAAGCCTGGTGTTTGCGTGGGGTCAGGAAGTCTTCGGTGAGGGTGTCATTGCCGGTCCCAAACTGAACATTGCTGAACTCGCTGGCGCCGATATTAAAAAGGCAGCGGCAGGGCGTAGTCCTGGACGTTGTAGGAGCGGAAAACGCTGCTGTCACCAAGCGGCGGCGTGCGCATGATGTCCTGACCAGTCGGGATGCGGAAAACATAGGGCGTCGCGCTCAGAGCATTCGGCGCACCGCTGGCGGGTCCGGTGGCGACGGGAGCGCCAAGGGCGTAGGTATTCATGCCGACATAGCCGTCGAGCGACACGCCGATGCCGTGGATCTTGGTGGCGAAGCTGGTGCTGCTGAAAGTGCTGTCACCGCCAGCGAGCGGCTTGCCGAAGAAGTTGAGTCCGTCCTCCACCGTGGTGCGGAACGGGATGATGAAGCCGGGTACAGGAGTGGGCGCGCTGGTGAGCTGGAGGCAGTGCGTGGACACGTCGGTGTCGTTGCGGAGATCGGACACGATGAGGCTTTGCAGTTGCTCCTTCCACGTCTTGTCCGGCTGGCTGTCGTTGTTGGCATCGTCGTCGGTGTCGGTGGGCGCGGTGTCTCCCGGGATGCGAAAGAGTTCCTGACGCAAACTGAAGACGGTGCCGAGATTGTCCGGATTGTTGAATCCGAGCCGGGTGCGCACGCTGCTCGAGTCACCGTTCAGTTTGGCGAGCAGACCGGCGAGACCGGGGTCGCCGGTTTGGCTGGCCGCGAAGATCGGCTGGCCGGCGGCATTGCGCAGACCAAGCGCGCGGCTGCCCACGATGTCGCTGAGGAAGCTTTGGCCCTGTGGCGTGCCGAGCAGTCCGGTTTCGTAGTCGTAGGCTTTGGCGGCGAGGCTGGCGTAGCGGGTCGCCCAGTCGAGCAATGTTTGGTATTGCTCCAGCGCCTCCGTGCGGAAGGTACGGAAGGCGACATCGCGGGTGCGGTAGCCTTGGGTAATGGCCGCGGCTCGCTTTCGGAAAATTTCGCGGGAGCGTTTGATCGCCTCGCCCTCGTCCATCAGGGCGGCGAGTTCCATGCGGCTCTTCTGCAGCGCCAGCGCGGCCTGGTCGATGTTCGAGCCGAGCGCCAGCCAGTCGTACCAGGCGGCCTGCACGTCGGCAGCCATGCGCAGATACTCCGCGGGGAAGCCGGCTTCCTCCAGTTTGCGTTCGAGGTCATTCTCTTCAACGCCGACACCGATTTCGGTAAATTCCGCAGCGGATTCCGCGGCGCCCGCTACAAGGATAGCGAGTCCCTGAGTTAGCACGTAGGGTGTTTGGGCGGTGGCTCGCAGGGTGGATGTCAAGTCATTGTCGAATCCGGTAACCAGTGGAAACTGATCGGATGCGGCTTCAACAAACGCATTCTGCCATTGTGCTAGCCCCTCCACCGTTCGCGTGACAGTGTGAAATCCTGCAATGACCGCTTGCAGACCGGCGATCGTATCCCTCGTTTCGGCACTGATGTCCTGACGATCCTTGTATGCTTCAATGCTCTCGTTGAAGATGCGCAGCTCGGTCTCGAAGATGGCTCCGTTTCGATTGTAGAAGTCGAGGATGGCGGCCATGTCCTCGCGTTTGGCATTGAGATCCTGGAGCGCGAGTTGGAGGCGGCCGGGATGGACGCGACGGCCCATTTCCTCCGTGGCGTATTGCACGGGACTGTCCGGGCGGATGATGTAGGCGATAGTGGAGGTATGATTCGGCTGGGGAACTCTGTTCGTTTCCTGAGGATTGTCCGGGAGGAACTGCCGGGCATCATAGCCGTCCACGTTCAGGTTGTAGGTGACGGTGCCGTCGCCGCCGGTGCCGCCTGCGACATCACTGTCCCCACTTACGTCGAAGGGGTCGGAGAACTCCGTGACCTGATCAATATAGAACCAGCGGAAGAGGTCCGGGCCGTCGTAGCCCTGGGCGTAGGCCATGCCGGGGCCTTTGTCGCCTTCGTAGGGCGTGCCGTAGATGTCGATGAACTGGAGGTTGAACGCGCGTTCCTGGTCATAGACGGCGGAGGAGAGGTCATCGGCTTGATTCTCCAGCGAGCGGAGGAGTCGGGTGCTGGCGGTGGCCTGGTCGAAGGTGTCGAAGGCATTCCCGAGCGCGCGGGTGGCGCGTTCGTAGATTTGCTCGAAGTGCGTTTTGCCGGCGGCGAGTTCGGAGGGACTGATGTCGAAGAGCGTGCTGTCGGCGGAGAGGCCGAGCGGGTTGAGCCAGGCGTTGGCGTTGTCGGATGCCTGCTGGAGTTGGTCGGCGGCGAGGGCGATTTCGTCGAGTTCCGGCACCGTGGTTCGGTCGATTTTTTTCGATTCCGGTGGCCGTCGAATTGGCGGGCAGAATGGCATTGGCCACGACCCAGTTGAAATAGGCTCCCTGGCTGCCGCGGGCGGCCCATTCGTCGAGGCCCCAGTGGCGTGTGCGTTTGGCGGAAGTCTTATTGCCGTCGCGGAAATTCTGAGCGGGGTCGGTGCCGTCGCGCAGGTGACGCCAGCCCTGACTCTTGTCCGCGGTGAATGCCTGGCGGTGAATGAGTCCGGTGATTTGTTGGGCGGTGGTCGCCACGCGGGCGGCGGCGGACGAGAATTTCCGTTCGTCGAGAAAGTCCACCTGCACGGGCACTCCGAGGACATTCACCGCCTCGATGCGCGGGCCCCACGTGAAGTGAGGATGCGTGAGCAACCGGTAGTAGTTGGTCACGGCGGTGAGGTAGTGGCCGTAGGCGTCGCCGTGGCCCTGGGGAAACATCCGGTAGGCGTCGGCGGCGTCGATTTTCCCGTCGGCGGAGTCCTCCTGGCGTTCGCGAATGTTATAGTTGAGCGCGCAGATGACCTCGCCGGCATTGATGCCGCGGGTGTAGTTCCAGTAGAGCCGATTGTAGGACGGCGGGAGTTCCACGCCCGGTGAGTTTACGTCATCGCGGCCGAGGAGCAGACCGAGTTCCTCTTAGAGCAGATTCCGAACCTGCCCCTGGAAGGCGAAACGCGCGGTGCTGGTCTGGTTGGAGACGTTCGTGAAGTCCGTGGCCACGGAACTGTCCGCGACCGATCCGATGGACTGGGCATCGAAAGCGATGGTAGGGTTGGCGGCATCGGCGGCAGCTTCCTCACCGAGAATACTGTAGAGATCCGCGAGGTAACCACTGGCCAGCAGCAGCGCGTCGTTGGCTGGGCCGTAGTCCAGCGGGGGAATGCCGTCGACGCTGAGGTCCATGCCGCGGTTGAGAACCGTTTCGTAGATTTCGATGAGGCCGAACTCGTTGATGTTGGCAAGGTTCAGCGCGATGTTCCCTTCCCAGCGCCTGCCGGCCTGGGTGAGAATGCTGACGTCGGTATTGACGCTGTTGTTGAAAAAGTCAGTGACCCGCTGGCTGAAAGGATTGATACCGGCGAGGGCGCGCTTGATCCAGCCTTCCACCAGCGCGGGCTGGGTCCATTCGCTCCAGACATTGAGCTGGGGGTGGGGCGCGACTTTGGGCCGGTAACGCATGATCCAGTAGTTGTCCGAGATCGTCTGGATGGAAGCCCCTTCCACCACGTACGTGTTGATCAGGTCCGGAGAAGTCAGGGAAAGCCATGCCGTGCCGGGCGCCTCCGGGGGTGGATCCATCGAGGGAGCGCGCCCATTGACGGGCGGTGCATAACCCCACTGGAATTCATAATCCTGCGGCAGGCCGACAAAGTCCGATGAATGCCGAAGCGTCACTTTTTCGTCCAGCGGATTGGCGGAGGCGAGCACCTTCACTTGGCCGGCGTGGAGCGGAGCGGCCACGCGAATGACATGCATAGAGACCGGTTCGGCTTCCGGTGTGCGCGGCGCCAGCCCGTTGCCGGCCACGAGGACGACGTAGCCGTCACCCGTGCCCGCCGTGGTCAGAGCATAACTGTCGACCGGTTGATCGTCGTTCGTGATCGCCGGCAGCGCGCCACTGAGGTAGTCCTGCGAGGCTCCCGTGGGTGGACCCGCAATGGAGTAGCCCGGCGAGTTTGGATCCTCCACTGAGGTCTGCATGGTGGTCACCAGATTCTGCACCGCCGTGACCCATGCGGCTTTTTGGAGATCGGCGGCGGGCACGAGTCCCTGGATCGCCGCGAGGTCCGGTCCGCTGAGCACATTGAGCAGCAGGTATTTTTCACCTACGATGTCGTCAATGAACCGCCCTTCCAGGACGAGCGCGCCATTCGCTCCCAGATTTGGATTGAAAAAGAAGCGCTCTTTCAAGTGCGGCGGCAGCTTCTGAAAGTAGGTCTTCCCGTTGCGCGAATCCGTCGCCAGACTTCCGGGCAGCTTGTCCAAACCGCCACTGGGCGTCAGGGAGTAAGTTTTGGCGCGGGTAGGGTCGAAGAGGAGGACTGAATGGCGCTTGCCTTCGGGGTCCCGGGCGCGGGACTGCTCATACTTCGAGGCTGGTGTTGTTGCGGATGTCGGGCAAGTTGTTGATGGTTTCGGTCAGTGTCTGGCCATACTCGAGCACTGGGGCATTGGGCCAAACCGGTCGGAAGGTGACGGTTGGGGAGTATCGAGGTAACCGTCCGCGCCGTCGGAAGCTCGCAGAAACGGCTGGAGGCTGCCGACGGGCGGAGGCTCCGTATCTCCGGGATAAGCGAATCCCGGCTGAGTGACGTAGAAATACTCCATTCTGAAGGTTGGCGTGGCGCCCGCGTGAGGACCGCGATAGACCCACTGGGTGTGCTTGCGGTCCTCCCAGATGAATTCGTCGTAGTAAGCGGGTGTGGCATTCCCCTCGTCCCGATCGGGGATGCCGGAAATTTCACGGTTCTTGTTGCGCCCGTTTTCCAGCGGTGGCGGCATGATGGGCAGAGGGGCCGGAGACTGGAGGATCTTTCCGGCCGTGGCGGGGTAATTGAAGAGAAGATTCTTGTCAGGGTTCGTCGGATCCGACGGATCGAGAATGCGTTCCCGCATCACCTTGAAGACCCGCAAGGCCGGGCGGTTATCGTCGGGATGGGTGTAGCTGAGCAGCACCCGGGCATCCGAGGATGTCGGCAGATTCAGGTCGTCGCGGAGTGCATAGGCGCGGCCGGCAATCATCATGGCGTGTTCTTCGTTGGGGTTATAGCCATGCTGGGCGGGATCGTTCTGGAAGTAGACATATCCCTGGGACTGCGCGGAAGTCAGTTCGCCGGTGCTGTCGTTGCGGGCGATGACCAGTTCGGCGCCGCGGTCGGCCGGCGTGGCGGGGACCACCTCGGGCCATTGCAGCGTGTAGGTGCCGACGATGGAAGGAAAGTACACCGGCTGAAAGTCCGCGGACGGCCCGTTCCACTTTCGATACCACCACACTGTCAGTTTGTTGTTGCGAGCGAGGGCGTTTATCGGAATGATCTCGCTGCGCAGTTCCGCGGCCGGAAACCCGCCGGGACCGAGCGGGTCAACGTAAGCTCCGACATGGTAGGCGGTACCCAGGGAGGTTTGGATGGAGCCGGCGCGGCTGAGCGGTTTGTCGCTGTCGCCGGCGCGATTGGTGGCCGCGAGGTCAGGCGCTTCAATCCGATCACCGACGTTGATGGTGGCGGCGTACGAAACGGTTAAGGCCGACGGCAATCCAGCGATGAGCGCCGGCGACGCCGTCAGCCCGGCACGCACGTCCGGCAACAGCGTCTTGCGGTGGTCACTGCCTCCTCGCGATACACCGAGCCGGTCCGGTTGTGATCCAGTGGCAGCATCAAGCGGTAATTCTCGACAATCGATACGGTATTGCCGATGCTCGAGACCGCGATCACCTCGCCGTTGGCCGCGTTTTTGAAGACGATCCGCGCCTCGGGAGAAGTCACGGCCCACCCGAATTCGTCCCGCACCATGCCGTAGACCGTAAAGCCAGGAGCCGGGGGAAAG
>JBJXFS010000324.1:0-22051 GCA_046155625.1 Verrucomicrobiales bacterium
ATAACTTGGTCGGAGACGGCGAGTCGGGCGGCGACTTCTTCATGATGAACTACCTGATCGGCCCGGGACAGGGAGACACCGGCGCGATCCGCCCACACTTCTTTGGCACCTCGACCACAGCCCTGACCACGACAAACCCGGACGTGCTCGCGCTGAACACGACCTACCACGTCGTTACCACGTGGGATCGTGCTGCCGGCACTGGCAACATCTACTTCAACGGGGCCCTCGTGCTTTCGGGCCCGGTCCCCGGCGAGCCGGTGAACACCGCCAACGCCATCTTCATCGGCCGAGATGGCCGCGAGAATCGCCCGAGCAACTTCAGGATCGACGAGGTCGCGCTCTACGACTACCCGCTCACCGACGCGCAGATTCTCAACCACTACAATATCGGCCTCAACCTGGGACCGCCCGCACGGTTCGAGATCACCGAGATCACGTATGACGATAACACCGGCGTACTCAAGCTGACCTGGAACTCGAGCCCTGTGGACTCTTACCGCGTCGAGTCGTCTCGCGATCTTGTCCGCTGGGAGGAGCTGGACGACGGCATCGCCTCCGATGGCAGGTCCACGACCGAAGCATTCGATCTCAACTTGTTTTTCCCGACGGGAATCCCCGCGAAGCTTTACTTTCGTGTGCTCCCGGAATGACTAAACCCCTGGACGCGCGAACCCAAAGCCCGGAGGCCTCACACGAAGCCACCAAGGCACGCGGCTGATCCGGGAAGCCTTCCCGCCTTCCATCCCTTTTCCTCTTGTTCCCAAGGTTAGCGTAGCGCTTTGGGGACCTCCGCTGTCTGAAAGGAATTTGCTTTCGGGGGTCGGCGCTGTTGAAGGGGGCGTGGGTCATGGGGAGGGGGGTGGGTAGGGGTCTGTCCCCGGCCCGCCGGCGGCGGGAGGGACGACGGGCCGTGAAAGCAATTTTCTAGCAATAAGCGGCACACTGTTGTTGGGTAAATGTTTCGTTTTCTCATATAATGATGCGAACGACCATCCCCCAACCCACCCCCTCGACCCATGATCCCCTCCTCATTCCGCGGTCTTCTGCCAGTGTTGGCGCTCGCACTAGGCGCGCTGAATCTCCCCAAGGCGGCGCAGGCAGAAGCTGATAGCATCCTGGTTTTCAACGAGATCCACTACAACCCGGCCGACGACATCGCCGACACGGAGTGGATCGAGTTCCACAACCTCAACGGCGTCAATGTCGATATTTCGGGCTGGCGGCTGCGCGGGGGTGCCGATTTCGACTTCGCCGAGGGCACGGTCGTCCCGGGCCGCGGGTTTCTGTTAGTTGCCGCCGACCCCGGCAACGCGAAGCTGGTCGGCAGGGGTGCGCTCGGGCCGTTGAGGGGCTCGCTGAACAACGGCGGCGAGGCGCTGCGCCTCGAAAACCGCGACGGGCGCGTGATGGACGGAGTGACTTACTCCGACACGGGCGACTGGCCGGTCGGCCCCGACGGTTCCGGGGCCACGCTCGCCAAGCGCCTTCAGGAGATCGGCGACAGCCGGCCGGGGAACTGGGTCTCCTCGCGGGAGATCGGCGGCACGCCCGGCGCGGCGAATTTCCCGTTGCCGGGCGCTCCGCCGGTGGAGATTGAGACCCCGCTGTTCGAGTGGGATGCGGTGTGGCGCTTCAACGAGACCGACGACCTGGCACCCGGCTGGGAGGACGCGGCGCATCCCGTCGGAGGCAAATGGCACGAAGGTCCCGGCGTGATCGGCGCGGACAGCTCGCCGCCGCCGGTGCCGCTTGGGACGGCACTGAGATCTCCGACCCTCAACGACCCGAGAGTCATCGCCTACTACTTCGAGCGCGAGTTCACCCTGACACAGTCCCAGATCGACAACGTCGTGCGGCTGGAGCTCGAGCACCTATTCGACGATGGCGGTGTCGTCTATGTCAACGGCGTTGAAGTGTTGCGCCATGCTATGCCGTCTGGGGTGGTGACGTCGGAGACGCTTTCCACCGGCGGTGGCGACCCGGTCCCGAGCGCGCGGGTCGGCGTTCCGACGACGTCGCTGGTGGCCGGAAGCAACCGCATCGCGGCGGAAGTTCACCAGAATATCCCGAGTAGCTCGGACGTGATGTTCGGCCTGCGCGCCACCCTAGTGGAGCAGCCGCCGGACCCTCAAGATCATCAGGATACACTGGTATTCAACGAGTTTTCATCGTACAACGCGCCCGGGGGTTTCCGCGTGGAGCTCGCCAACATCGCGGCGGCAGATGTCGATCTGGCGGGCTACCGGATCGGCTTCTCGGAGGGGGGCGCGCACACGTTCGGCGGGGGCGCGCTGGAGGCGGGTGGTTTCGTGGTTCTCGATGGAAGCGTGTTAGGGTTCACGCCGCGCGACAACGACCGGCTGTTCCTCTACGACCCTGCCGGCCAGCTGATCGACGCCCAGCGCGTGACCGGTCGGCTGCGCGGGCGCTCGGACGACTTTGACGGGCGCTGGCTCGTCCCGTCGGCGGAGACGTTTGGCAGCGCGAACACGTTCGAGTTCGAGGACGACATCGTGATCAACGAGATCATGTACCACCCGCGGGCGAAACCGGCGACGCCCGACACCGCCGCCGTGTTCGAGCCGGTGACGCTGCTCGGCTGGGGTGCCAACTGGCGCTTCAACGAGGCCGGCCAGAACCTCGGCCAGACCTGGCAGAATGTGGACCACTCGGCGGGCGGCGATTGGAGGCAAGGTCCCGGGCCGCTCGGCTGGGACGGTGCCAGTGTCAAGAATCCCCCGGTCGCCACCGCGCTGACACAACCGTTGCTGAACCCCGCGGCACCGGTGATCGCGTATTACTTCGAGACCGAACTCTTTCTAACGCAGGCACAGATCAACGCGATCGCGCAGCTGCAGATCGTGCACCTGGTGGACGATGGGGCCGTGTTTTACATCAACGGCCAGGAGGTCAACCGCTTCGGGATGCCGGAGGGACAGGTCACGTCGACGACCCTGGCGACGGTCAACCGCGAGGCCGTCCAAGAGGGGCCGTTCGATGTCTTGAAATCCGCGCTGGTCGTGGGCTCAAACCGGATTTCGGTCAGCGTGCACCAGAATTCGACCGGCAGCAGCGACGTCGTGTTCGGCATGCAGCTCGTGGCGGTGCATGAGGTGTCGCCGTTTATCCCCGGCGAACCTTTCCGCGCGTCGAACGAAACATGGGTCGAATTGCACAACCGCAGCGCGGACCGGGCGATCGACCTCGGCGGCTGGCGCTTCAGCGACGGCATCGACTTCACGTTCCCGGCTGGTACGACGCTGGCACCGGGCGGGTATCTCGTGGTCGCGGAGGACGCGGCCGAACTGTCGGCGAAGCACCCCGGGGTGGCGGTGCTGGGAGACTTCGGCGGCGGGCTGTCGCGCGGGGGCGAGCGCCTGCGGCTCGCCGACCAGGCGGGCAACCCGGCCGACGAGGTAACCTACGCGGATGGCGGACGCTGGCCGGGGAACGCGGACGGCGGCGCGTCCAGCCTCGAGTTGCGCGACCCGCACGCGGACAACAGCCCGGGCGAGGCGTGGTCGGCGAGCGAGGAATCACACCGCGGCAGCTGGAATACTTACCAGCGCACCGGCCGCGCGACCAATGGCAGGAACGACCCGAGCGGCTTCCAGGAATTCGTCTTCGGCTTGCTCGACGAGGGCGAGATCCTCATCGACGACATCAGCGTGATCGAAGATCCCGGCACGCCGGCGGCGCGCGAACTGATCCAGAACGGCAACTTCAGCTCCGGAAACGCGAATTTCTGGCGCATGCGCGGCACGCACCGCCACTTCGAGGTGATCGACGACCCGGACGCACCGGGCAACAAGGTGCTGCACCTGATGGCGTCGGGCTCGACCGAGCACATGCACAACTGCGCCGAGACCACGCTCAAGGCGGGCGCAAACTTCGTCACGATCAATGCCAACAAGGATTACCGGGTAAGCTTCCGCGCGCGCTGGTTGTCCGGCTCGAACCAGCTCAACTCCCGGCTGTACTTCAACCGCCTGCCGCGCACCGACATCCTCGCCATCGACGACCCGCACGGTGGCGGCACGCCCGGCGCCCCCAACTCGACACGCGAAGCCAACTCGGGGCCGACGTTCGCCTCTCCGATCCATGACCCCGCCGTGCCCGCCGCGAGCCAGGTCGCCGAAGTCAGCGCGATCATTTCCGACCCGGATGGCATCGCCTCGGCCACCGTGCATTATTCCGTGAACGGTGCCGCCTTCCAGCAGGTGGCGATGGTCGGCGGCGCGGGCGGGCGCTATGCTGCGTCGATCCCCGGCCAGGCGGCGGGCACGCGCGCCCAGTTTTACATCAAGGCGGTGGACTCGCTCGGCGCGAGTTCGTTCTTCCCGCGCGAGGGCGCGGATTCCCGCGCCATGATCCCGTGGAACGACGGTCAGGCACGGCTGCAGAACGGCGCCGTCTTCCCGACCAACCTGCGCATCGTCATGCCGGTGGCGGATGCAACCTTCATGCACACGAACACGGAGGTGATGAGCAACGACCGTCTGCCCTGCACGGTGATCCACAACGAGGCCACGATCTACTACGGCTGCGGCGTGCGCTTGAAAAGCAGCCAGCGCGGGCGCCTCGATGAGAACCGCGTCGGCTTCAACATCCGGTTCCCGGCGGACAACCTCTTCCTCGGCTGCCACGCTACCATCGGGTGCGATCGCTCCGGCCAGAACGAGATCATGGTCAAGCACATGGCGGCCCAGGTCGGGGGCGTCCCGGCGATGTTCGACGACGTCGGCCGGGTGATCCAACCCCGCGCCAACCGCGCGGGCTCGACGATCATCATGAAGTCGCGCTTCGACGAGGAGTGGCTCGACAACCAGTTCCCGAACGGCAGCGACGGAACAACGTTCGAGTTCGAGCTGATCTATTACCCGACCGGCACCACCGGCGGCCCGGAGGGGCTCAAACTCCCGCAGCCGGACGGGGTGAACGGCGTGCAGATGCGCAACCAGGGGGGCAGCGACAAAGAACTCTACCGCTGGCACTGGCTGCTCAAGAACAACCGCGACGCCGACGACTATTCCGGCATGATCAAGGTCCTCGACACCATGGGGCTGACTGGTACGGCCTACAACGCCGCGGTCGATGAGGTGATCGATGTCGACCAGTGGCTGCGCACCTTCGCGTTCCTGAACCTGATGGGCATCGGGGACAACTATGGCACGCACCCCGACGGCGCCTGGCACAACGCCCACTTCCACATCCGCGCGACCGACGGCAAGGCGATGTTCTTCCCCTGGGATATGGACTTCACGTTTAGCAACGACGCGTCTTCGGGAGTCACCCCGAGCCAGGATCTGAACAAGATGATCGCCGTCGGCCCCGCCAACGAGCGCGCCTACTACGGACACCTGCTCGACATGATCGAGACGACGTTCAACACCGCTTACATGAACCCATGGCTGGGCCACTACTCGCTGTTTCTCGACTCGAGCCTCACCGGCAATTCGGGTTACATCAGCTCGCGCGGCACCACCGTGCGCGGCCTGATCAACAGCGCCGTCGCGAACATCCCCTACCGGATCACGACAGCCAGCGGTGGCACCACTGCGGGTTCGACCACCACCGTGCGCGGAGACGGCTGGGTCAATGTGCGCACACTGCGGCTCGCCGGTACCGGGACCGCGCTCGCCCTGCGCTGGACCGATGACAACAGCTGGGAAGTGACACTGCCGGTGGCACCGGGCGCGAACAACTACACCATCGAGGCCATCGGGTTCGACGGGGCGGTGGTGGGCAGCGCGTCCTTCGCGATCACGGGCACCGGCACGGTGCTCCCGGCGGATGCGACGACGCTGGCGGTCAGCGAGGTGCACTACCACCCGGCCGAGCCGGACGAGGGCGAAATCGCCGCGGGCTTCAACGACGCCTCCCTGTTCGAGTGGATCGAGCTGGTCAACCTCAGCGAGTTGGCCACGCTCGACCTCGGGGACGTCGCGTTCGACAACGGCATCGAACTGGTGATCCCGCCAGGTACGATGTTGCAGCCGGGCGAACGTCTGGTCATTCCCGCCAACGCCGCGGCGTTCACCCGCCGCTATGGCGTGTTGGCAGCAGGCAGGCTGTTCGGCTTGTCGTACTTAAGCGACGACGGCAGCAAGAAACTCTCCAATGGGGGGGAGCGAGTCCGCCTGTTGAGCGCCGCCAACCAACCCATCGCGGACTTCACCTACAGCGACAGTCGCCCGTGGCCGGTGAGCGCCGACGGCGCCGGCTACTCGCTGACACTCATGTGCCCCGGCCGCAACGACGAGAGCCTCGCCGCGAGCTGGCGCAGCAGTGCCGCATTCGGCGGATCGCCCGGGACGGACGATGCGGTCCCGCTGGCTGACTGGGCCGCCGCTAACGGCGTGGTCGATCTGCTGGGCGACAGCGACCGGGACGGCAGTGTCGCCCTCATCGAGTACCTCGCGGGCACCGATCCCGCCGCGCCCGCCGGACCACCGCTGACCGTGGAAATGTCTGCCGAGGGCGAACTGCGGCTCGAAGTCCGCCAGCAGATCGGTGCCGACGAAGTAGAGATTGCCGCCGAGCGCTCGGGCGCGCTCATGGCATGGGGAGCCGAGGGCGTCGAATATTGGGGGCGCTTCAACAACGGTGATGGCAGCGAGACCGTGCGCTTCCGTGCGGCAGCGGATTCGTTTGCATCCAAAGAAGGGTTCTTGCGCCTCTCGGTTTCCGTAAAGCAGTAGGTCTCTAACAGAACGATTGGGACAGGTTGAAAACTGACAGGAATCTCACTTCTCACCGTCTGAAAGGAATTTGCTTTCGGGGGTCGGCGCTGGAGAAGAGGGCGGGGGTCATGGGGAGGTGGGGGGGGTCGGGGTCTGACGAACGCGAAGAAACGGGTGCTCATCGCCGGCGGTGGATTGGCCGGCCTCGCCTGCGGCGTCCGGCTGCAGGAAGCCGGAGCGCAGCCGTTGATCCTCGAAGCCAGTGACGATGTCGGCGGGCGCGTGCGGACCGACGTGGTCAATGGCTTCCGGCTGGATCTCGGGTTTCAAGTATATCTCGACGCGTATCCGGAGGCCGGAAAATTCCTGGACCTCCCGAGTCCCGATCTGCGCCCGTTCAAGCCGGGCGCCCTCCTCTATCTCGATGGCCGACTGCACCGCGTGATGGACGTTTTCCGCGACGCGCGCCACTTGCCCGCCAGCGCGCTCGCGCCCGTCGGTTCGCTGGCCGACAAGCGGCGCGTCGCCGCGCTGAAGTGGCGCATCAGCCGCTCGCCCCTCGCAGACATCGCCAGCCGCGAAGGCCTCACGATTGAAGCCTATCTGCGCCGCGCGGGCTTTTCGCACCGGATGATTGACGTCTTTTTCCGCTCCTTCTACGGCGGCACTTTTCTGGAAAGAGACCTCCGCACTTCGAGCCGGATGTTTGAGTTCACATTCAAAATGTTCTCGCGGGGAGGGGCGACCCTCCCCGCGCAGGGAATGCAGGAAATTCCCCGCCAGCTCGCCAGCCGCCTGCCGGCGGACGCGATCCGCCGGGGCGCGCGGGTGACGGAAGTTCGCCCGGGAAAAATCACACTGGCATCCAGCCAATGCCTCGAAGGCGATGCCGTCGTCGTCGCAGCCGATGCGACGACCGCCGCCCGTTTCATCCCCTGCTTCGCAACCAAAGAACCCGACTGGCGCGCCGTCACCGGGCTGTATTTCACCGCGGACGCCCTCCTCGGCTAGACGACAGGATTGCCTCCGTCCGCCGCAGAGCAGCCCGGGAGCGCGAGGCGATTCAAAAGCTCCCGAAGGATCAGCGCGAAGCCATCGAAGTCGAACTCATTGAACCGCTCACGTAGGCGTAACAATTCGAGCGGATGGCATTGACGCTGACCACTGTGGAAGTGCGCACCAGGCTCCGAATGTGGGTGCTGCGCGGCATTCAGCGTCCGCAACTGTAGCGATCTCGGATGTGCGTCTGGTCGCTGTGCGGATGGCCAATCACCCTTTAAGGAAGCTCTTCAACATCCAGATGGTTTTCTGGTGAAGCGTGATTCTTCCAATCATCAGATCCTGACTTTCCGGATCATTTGCCTCGCCCGCCAGATCGCGGGCCACCGAGGCGTCGGCGACCAATTTCTCGTTCGCACCGATCAGTGCACGCACATAGTCCGCTTGCGAAATCGGGGCCGTAAATTCGTTCATCTGCGCGACCCTGGCAAGGGTTCCCAAGCCCCCCAGTGCGTAAACTCCAAGCGCACGGATGCGTTCGGCGATCTCATCGACGGCAATAAACAACTCCTCATACTGGGTCTGGAATGCCGTGTGCAGAGCAAAGAACCCCGGACCCTCGACGTTCCAATGTGCGAGATGCGTCAGCGACATCAGGCCATACGAATCGGCCAGGACCTGATTCAGGCTGTCGGCCATACGGTCCGAAGGAGAAGACTTGGATTTCGTTTTCATAATGGTGGTTTGGCCTCGCTTGCGATGTCGTGAAGCAAGATGGCAGCTCGCGCGCACGACTATGATGGCAAGAGCGGTTCACCCCCGGAGAGCGAATGAAGCAGGGCTTGGAGCATTGGTTGTCGATGACTACGCCGCACGTCAGGATCTGGATACTTTCAGGATTGTATTCCTGCTTGCGGAACCGCCTCCGACTCGGGGAATTTAGCGGGGATGCAGATAAATGGATTCAGCAGGCGTATGACCGGTGTCAATTTAAACCCATGAAGCACGACACGGCGCTGCGAAGGCTTGTCCTCATCCCCGGCGACCAACTCGATAAACGCTCGGCAGCCTTTGGTGGTTTCAATCCGGAGCTGGACGCGACTTGGATGGCCGAAGTTACTCACGAATCACGGAAAGTCCTGGTGGCCAAAATGCGCATTGCTATCTTCCTCGCGGCAATGCGCCACTTTTGCGATGCGCTCCGAAAACGCGGGTCGCGAGTCTGCTGCCGCTTGCTGACCGAGAGGGGGGGAGCACATTGGAGCGGCCTTTCCGGCAAAGGAAGTTTCGAGGAGAGCTTCGCCGCTCAGCTCGCAGGGACCATCGCGCAGACGCACCCGGAGAAGCTCATCGTCGTCGAACCCGGCGAGTGGGGTGTGCGCGAGGAAATCGTGGCGGTGGCGCGCGAGGCGGGCGTGCGGCAGTTCATCGCCGACGTTGCGTTGCATGGTGGCGAGGGTTTTTGGGTAATTCTCCTGCACGCAGAGCGCGTCTTCGTCCGTCTCCTTCATTGCGGAACGCCAGGGCAGCGCGCCCGAGAAGTTCTGCCTATGCATGCGCCCGGATCGTAAAACCGAGATCATTGTGCGTCAGGAGCACGCACCGTTTGCCATTCGTCCTCATCTGAGGTCCTCAACTACATTGACGCCTGCCAATAGCGCGAGACTCCATGGGCATTGGGAGAATCCAGGAGCTGCGTTAAAATCGCCGCCGCCGCCCAGCCCGAGAGCGCGGCGCCTTCGACGCGCGGGCCGGCGAAGGCGTCGCCGGCAAGCACCAGCGGCGGTGACTGGCTCAAGATAAAGCAGCGCTCTTAATGAACTCGCATCGGCTTGCTGTAGCGCCAGCCGTGCACCTGGAACGTCTTTACTTCCGCGCCGAGCCATGGCGCGGCGGCGTCGAGCAGCGCGCGGCCGCTTTCCTGTCGGTCGCGATCCCAGCGCTCCAGGCTGAAGGCATGGGTGGCGTGGATGGTCACGGCTGGCTCCGCGGAGATTCCTTTCAACTGATTGTCAGCGATCCACGCGATGGGTCCGTCGGCGGGGGCGAGGCCGCCGGGTCGCGGGATGCGGGACAGGCCATCGAGCACGGCCATGACAGCGAGGCAGCGCTCATATTCGATGGCATTAAGACGGGTCCGCATCTCCGGGGCGAGGAGGATGCCTCCCGCGTCCAGGATGCTGATCACAGTCGGCGTCCGCATCAGCATCAGGGACACGCTGCTGCAGACACTCCCTGCGGTGATCTATCTGGCGCTGAATGCCTACCTGAGTCTGGCGGCGTTCTGATTTGGTGCCTCAGTTCACAATAGCGCGACAGCGACGCACATCGCGAGCACGGCGACGGACGGCAGGGCTTTCTGGACCGGGTCCTTCTTTTTAAGGTGCATCACGAACGCACCAAGCATCAAAACGCCCAAACCAATCGCAGCCGGCCGGGCTACGCCGTGGAACCAAATGGCAGCGATGAGTGCAATCGCGAGGCCCACTTTCAGCACTCCGACCACGCACATGAGCCAGAAAGGCAGCCCGTAGGCGGCGAATTCCTCGCGAAGGGTCTTCGAGTCGCCGCCGCGATACGACGTCGCCTTGCCCCCGCGGAGCAACCAGACGTTCAGGATCCCGAGGCCGACGATCAACTGCAAAGCGATGAGCAAATAATGCACGGCGTTTACGAAAGAAGACCCGGCCCTGCCAGGGCAAAGAAATGGTAAGATGTGCCCCGCTTTCACGGCCCGCAAGCGAATCTCACCATCCAATCGAACGCGACCGCCTCCGGAGCGGATTTGTCGTTACCATTCGGCCACGCGAAGCGTATCGCTCCCGATGTAAATCTCATCACTTCTGTGACACCCCTCACCAGCCACCGTTCCATTCCGGCCCCTCGGCGATGCGCATGATTCATGACAATCCGCGCGCTCCCGGCGACTCACAGCGTCTCGCGGCGCGAACGCGGCCGGCGGGCGGTGCCGTGATGTATCAGCGATGGAGTGACCTGCTTTTTCTGCACTGGGAATATCCGGCGCAGGCGATACAGGCAAAACTGCCGGACGGGTTGTTTGTGGATACTTTCGACGGCAGCGCGTACCTCGGCGTCGTGCCGTTCTTCATGCGGAATATCCGCCCGCGTTTTCTCCCCGCGGTGCCGCGTATTTCGAATTTTATGGAGATGAATCTGCGCACGTATGTGCATGACCGCGCGGGCGTTCCGGGTGTGTGGTTTTATTCGCTGGATGCAAATCAATGGCTCGCGGTGAAAATCGCACGCCGCTTTTTTCATCTGCCCTACGAGCACGCGGAGATGAAATCGACCCGCACGGCGGAGGGTCGCATCCGCTACGAATCGCAGCGCACCGGCGCGCGGACGAGTGGAATGCGCTGCGTGTTTGATTACGCGCCCGGTGCGGAGGTGCCGCAGCCCGCGCCAGGGTCGCTGGAGTTTTTTCTCGTCGAGCGGTACCGGCGGTATTCCAGCGCGCCCCGCGGGCTGTGGCGCGGCGCAGTTTTCCACGAGCCATATCCGCTCTGCCGCGCGGACGTGACGGCATGGGATGAGAATCTGCTGCCGCTCGATGGCTTCGCTCCGACGGGGCGGGCGCCCGACCACGTCATCATGTCGCGCGGAGTGGACGTGACCATTTACCCGCTCGAGCGCGCGGCAACTGCCTAGCCATCAACGCGACGTTATGGAACTGCAGCGGAAACTGGAAATCCTCGCCGACGCGGCCAAGTATGATGCCTCATGCGCGAGCAGCGGCGCGGCCCGGAAGGATTCGCGAGGCAGTGCCGGCGTGGGCTCCACGGGCGGGGCGGGCATCTGCCATTCGTATGCGCCGGATGGACGCTGCATTTCGCTGCTGAAGGTACTGCTCACCAACGCGTGCCTCTACGACTGCCACTACTGCATCAATCGCCGCTCGAGCAATGTACAGCGTGCGCGCTTCACGCCGGACGAAGTGGTCCGGCTCACGCTCGATTTCTACAAACGAAATTCCATCGAGGGCCTGTTCCTCAGCAGCGGCATCATCCGCAGCGCGGACTACACGATGGAACTGGTCATCGAAGTCGCACGGAAGCTGCGCGAAGAGCATCAGTTTCGCGGCTACATCCACCTCAAGACAATTCCCGAGGCGTCGCCGGCGCTCATTGAGATGGCGGGGCGATATGCGGACCGGATCAGCATCAATATCGAGCTGCCCACACAGCAGGGCCTCACGAAACTTGCGCCGGAAAAGAACCTCGCGCGCACGCAGGAAGCAATGGGTCACATCCGCGGGAAAATCGACGAGCGCCACGCGGAAAAGCGGAAGCGGGATGCGCCCAAGCCGCCGCCATTTGCCACCGGTCAAAGCACACAGATGCTCGTCGGCGCGGATGATTCCACGGACGCGGTCATCCTAAGGCGCGCGGAAGTGCTCTACGGCGATTACCGGCTGCGGCGCGTTTATTACTCAGGCTTCAGTCCGATTCCAGAGCCGTCGTCGCTGTTGCCCCTCAAGCCGCCGCCGCTCGTGCGCGAGCACCGGCTTTATCAGGCGGACTGGCTGCTGCGCTTCTACGGATTCAAGGTCGATGAAATCGCCAGCGACACCGCGCCTAATCTCGACCTGCAGCTCGACCCAAAGCTCGCGTGGGCACTGCGCAACCGCGCCATTTTCCCAGCCGACATTAACAAAGCCCCGCGCGAACTCCTGCTCCGCGTGCCGGGACTGGGCGTGCGCAATGTGGAGCGCATCCTCCGCGGGCGCCGCTACACGCGACTCCGGCTCGCCGACCTGCTGCGCCTGCGCGTGCCGATGAAAAAAGTGCTGCCGTTCATTATCGCCGCGGACCACACACCGGCGCGGCTCGGGCTGGATGACGAGGCGCTGCGCACGCGCTTCGAGCCACCACCGCGTCAGGTGGAACTGAACTTCGACGCGCCCCCGCCGGCCGCCGGCGACGTCGAGTCCGTGCGCTCCGGCGAGTTTTAGCCATGCGCACGGTCGTCATCCAGCCGGTCTGTGAGTCATGGCGCGAACGCGCGCGCGAACTGCTCGCGCTGCGCGTGCCTCCCGGCGAAGTGCTGTGGTCGGACAATGCGCAGGAGCCGGGCCTTTTCGCAGAGGCGCAAGATGCCTCTTCGCGCCAACCGGCACCGAAAGTGCCACCAGCATTTCTCCGAATGGCCCGCAGCGTCGCCGCGCACAACGATCCGCGGCGCTGGGGTGTGCTCTACCGCGTCCTCTGGCGCCTCACGCACGGCGGCGAACTCCATCTCCTCGATCTGGCCACCGACCGGGACATGCGCCAGCTTGCGCAATGGGGCAAAACCATCGGCCGCGACATCCACAAGTTGCATGCCTTCGTCCGCTTTCGCCTCGTCGGCCGCGACGAAGCCACTGGCCGCGAGCAATTTGTCGCGTGGTTTGAGCCCGATCACCGCATCGTGCGACTGGCCGCGGGCTTTTTCGAAAAACGATTCGCGGGCATGGACTGGTCGATTCTCACTCCGCACGAATGCGTTCATTGGGACGGCAGCGCGCTGCATTTCACCCCCGGCGTTTCGCGCAGCGCCGCGCCGGATGACGACACGCTCGACGACCTCTGGCGCACCTACTTCCGCAGCATCTTCAATCCCGCCCGGCTCAAAGTGCGCGCGATGCAGGCCGAGATGCCGAAAAATATTGGAAGAATCTGCCTGAGGCGCCGCTCATCGCGGAGCTGATTTCCGGGAGCGGTGGACGCGTGGAGAAGATGCTGAAAACCGGGGAACGTCCTGCCAGGCCTGCCCCGAAGAACGCGTATCTCGATTCGCTTAGAAAGTTGAACGAGCAACAACCGCCCGCCGCGGAAGATTCATGAAAGGCGTGAAGAAACAGCATCTCCCTGAAAAGCCCTGCGCCGCCTGCGGTCGCCCATTCACGTGGCGCAAGAAATGGGAGCGTGTGTGGGACGAGGTGAAATTTTGCAGCGACCGCTGCCGAATGATGAAAAGGAACACTTCGCGCCGCGCCTGACATCTGCCGAACGCGCCACCGCGCAATCCGATGGCTGGATACTCGGCCTCATTTAATCAGTCGTCGCACGCCAGCGATTGCGGGCCATTGAGCCTTTGCTGAAGCAGGCGCCGATGCTTGGTGATGCGCCCGCTCACCCGCTTCCGCCAAAGGCGAAAGCTCGATGGCTTTAGCTCTCGACGCATAACTTCGATCACATCGCGCTCCTTGAATCCGGTGCGCTCGGCGATTCCCTCGAAGCTGGTCCTGTCCTCCCATGCCAGGCGAATGATGTGGGACAACTGCTCGGGCGAAGGTGCGGTTTTCATACGGAGAAATTGTCACGGAGGCTGCGGTTCATCTTTTCCCAGAATGGAAAGAAGCCGGTGCTCGCGAGTTAAAAGGCGTGCGCGTCGGATTCGCGCCGGATGAGCGTGAGACGAATTCCTGATTCGGCGAGTTGCTTTGAAAGGCGCGGGACGAGGTCACGCACCGGGCCGACAGTTGGCGCGAATGCTACGCCTTGCGTGAGGTGATGCGCGCGTGCCCACGCCACAATGCCAGCGGCGGTGTCCTCCGCATCGGCGAGAGTGGCGGGGCATCGGTAGTGTGCTGCGGCCCGCGAGATGCCGTAGACCAGAACCGTGCGCAACGCGGTGACGCGAGCTTGGCTAAGGCGGAAATGTTCGCGATACGTCCGCTCGCTCGTGAAGGCGGCCACGGCGGCAGGTGCGAATTCCGCGAGCTGACCCACCTCTGGCGCGAGGTCATCGGCGTGCAGCCACAAGCCCGCTCGCCCGGAGCACGCTGGCAGCGCGGAGGGGACCTCCGGCAGCGGGTGCCTGAAAGTATCGGCGTCATATTTTTGGAGTGAAGGCGTGACCGCGCCATTCGCGATGCGATGGCTGCCACGGCGGTCGCGCAGCAAATCGGGACGCGCGTATTTTTCGAGATTCGAGAGGCGGACACTGTAGGTCTTGCCCGGCGTCTGGAGGCCGGCCACCCAGCGCCATGAGAACGTGTTGCTCGCCGGGTCGGCGTCGAGGAGATGGCGGAAGAAGAAATCCGCGCCGAGCTCCCACGGCAGACGTTCCGCATGAATCCAGAAACTAGCCCACCACATCCGCGCGTGATTGTGGAGGTAACCGGTCTCGATGAGTTCACGGGAAATGTCATCCATGCAGGCGACGCCGCTTTCACCGGCGGCCACTGCGTCCGCCTTTTCGAAAACCTCCCGTGGCAAAGTCTCGCGCAGCTCGCGCACACGCCGCCGCCAGCTCGTCCAGACTTGCGGACGCAGCTCCAGCCAGCCTTTCCAATAGCGGCGCCAGCACACTTCCTGGAGCCATTTCTCTGCCGCTTCGAAACTGCAATTCGCGAGCGTGTCGCGAATCACTTCGTCCTCGGTAAGCAGGCGATGCCGCAGGGCAGCGCTGAGCTGCGAGACATCTCCGTGGCGGAACTCAACACGGTTTCTGCGAGCCGCATACTCTTTCACGAGCGGACGGAAAGCCGCCCATCGAGCCAGCGCATCGTCGCGGGTAAATGGAGCGAGGCGGGTTGCATTCATCAAACGTCCATTCGCACCGCATTCGCGACTAACCGACCTTTTCAGCGAAACGATCAAACCGGTTCGACAGAATAAAAAATGTGGGTGCCCAGAGTCCTACAAAGATGCCGATTCGCTCGGTGTGTGCCTGCGTTTCGGATGACGTCCCGCCCGTGTGAAACCAAATCGCGATTGAGCCGATAGTTGATTCGAAGCCGATGATGAAGAAAAGTTTGCGGGGGAGTTTAAGTTGAGCAGATTTCATTTTTGCGATGTTCGCGGTGATACAGGTTTCTCAAACGATACGTTACCTCCACAGCGGGAGACGCAGGTATACCTTCCCGCACGTTGGCCGCTCGCGGGCTGCAAAGTTTGTCCATTACAAAGCGACTCAAACGGGCTGTTGGTCGTATCACACTCTAATCCGAAACCCATGAAGCATCCCGCGAAACTCAGAAATCTCGTGGTCGTCCTCGGCGACCAGCTCGATGAGAAGTCGTCGTCGTTCGACGATTTTGACTCGGAAACGGATGTCGTCTGGATGGCCGAGGTCGCGAATGAATCCGAGAAAGTCTGGGTAGCGAAGCCGCGCATCGCCATTTTCCTCGCGGCAATGCGGCACTTCCGCGATGCGCTGCTGGAACGTGGCTGGCGGGTTTTGTATCGCGCGCTCACGGCGAAGTCCGCGGAGTGGAGAGGGCTGACTGGAAAGGGCGCGACCGGCGAGACATTCGCCGCTCAACTCGCGTGGACCATCGCGCAGACGCGTCCGGAAAAGCTCATCGTCGCGGAACCCGGCGAATGGAGTGTGCGCGAGGAAATCACCGCGGTGGCGCGCGACGCGGGCGTGCCGCTGGAGATTCGCACCGACCGGCATTTTCTGTGCACAGGCGAGGAATTTGCCGCGCATGCGAAAGGCCGAAAGCAACTGCGCATGGAATACTTCTACCGCGAGATGCGCATGAAGACCGGCGTGCTCATGGATGGGGACAAGCCCGCGGGCGGCGAGTGGAACTTCGACCACGACAATCGCGAGTCGTTCGGCAAAGAAGGCCCGGGTTTGCTTCCGCCGTCGCGGCGTTTTCCGCCGGACAAAACGACGCGCGAAGTGCTCGCGATGGTGTCGGCCCGTTTCGCGAAGCATCCGGGCGAACTGGAGAAATTCGACTGGCCCGTGACCGCCGCTGATGCGCGCGCGGCGCTCGATGATTTCATCGCGAACCGGCTTACCGATTTCGGCCGCTGGGAGGATGCGATGTGGTCGGGCGAGCCGTGGCTCTATCACTCGTGCCTCAGCGCCGCGCTGAATCTCAAGCTGCTCAACCCCCGCGAGGTGCTTGCCGCAGCAGAGCAGGCGTGGCGCAAAAAGCGCGCGCCCATCGCGAGCGTGGAGGGATTCATCCGGCAAATCCTTGGCTGGCGCGAGTACGTGCGCGGCATCTACTGGCTTTCCATGCCGAGCTACCTCGAACGGAACGCGCTCGGCGCTGACCAGCCGCTGCCGCCATTCTACTGGACGGGCGACACGGAGATGAACTGCCTGCGCCACGCCCTGCGCCAGACGCTCGACCACGGCTACGCGCATCACATCCAGCGACTCATGGTCACGGGGCTTTTCTCGCTGCTGCTCGGAGTGCGCCCGCGCGAAATCCACGAGTGGTACCTCGCCGTGTATGTCGATGCCGTGGAATGGGTCGAACTGCCAAACACGCTCGGCATGTCGCAATACGCCGATGGCGGTGTGATGGCGTCGAAGCCCTACATCGCGACCGGCAAATACATCCAGCGCATGTCGAACTACTGCGCCGGCTGCCGCTTCGATCCCGATGAGCGCACCGGCCCGCGCGCGTGCCCGTTCACCACGCTCTACTGGGATTTCCTGCTGCAACACGAGCCGTCGCTCGCGAAGAACCCGCGCATCCTCATGCAAGTCCGCAACCTCAAGCGCCTCAGCGCGGAGGAGAGAGAGGCGATCCGCAGGCAGGCACGACAACTTCGCGGAAAATGCCAGACGGTCAGGGCAATGCCGGCGTAGACGTCCGGCAGCAGGAAACGGATTTGTAACCGCAGTGCAATTCAGCAACATAAAAATGCATCGAGGTAATGGCGGTGAGCGTTCCATCAGGGTGAGACTATTGGGGCATCCATGGTGTTTTCACCACAATCCTCAATCCTTCCCCGGACACCCCCCCTGATCATGTACATTTCTGCGAGGGCGGCATCCATTTTCCAGCGCGAGATGCACAGCGCAGGTGACGGGAGCGCTCGCACGGCGCTGGTCCTTGCACCGAGGGAAAAGGTGACGTCGCGGGCTTCGCGGGCACCCGCGAGGCGGGCTTCGATGCCAAGGGCGACGAGGACGTCGCGGCCTTTGCCGCTGAGGAATTCGCCGCAGACTTTGTGGCGCGGATAGGTGCCTGCTTCCATGATGCTCACGGGCACTCCGCGGCGGCGCAGTCCGATGCCGAGACAGAGGCCGGAAAGACCGCCGCCGATGATGGTGACGGCTCTCATACCTTTCGTGCGCAAGACCAGTGACTGAACGGAAGCGCTCCCCGCTCTTCACAACGCCAGCCGTCCCGCGGCCACAGATCGCTGAATTCCCGGCCGCGGAATCCTGCTTCGACACTCACGCGGGCGTCGTGGATCGTGACGGGGTGCGCGCCGATGAGAGGGAGGGCGGCGACACCGGCGAGTCCCAGCCGTCCCCGCCGCGGCTCCATCGCGGCGAAGAGTGGAGTGGCGCGGGAGGCGAGTTCAAAGAGTCGGGTGAGAGTCGTATCGTCGAAGTGATGAAGGAACAGATTCGCGCAGATCGCGTCGAGCGCGCGCGACTCAGTCAGCCAGTCGAAAACGTCTGCCTCCTCGACACAGACCTTCCACCCGGCCTGTTGTAACCTGAGCAGCGTGTTGTCGGCAACACAGGGAGCGCGATCCACGAGAAAGAGCGTCGCTCCGTTTCCCCGGGGAAAGGCAGCGAAAAGATTCCCCGCGGCGATGACGCCGTCACCTGTGCCAAGTTCGGCGATCGCCAGCGGCGGCCCGGATGCAAACTCCTGCCGCAGCCACGATCGCCAGGCACTGCGGTGGCCCATGAGCACATTGAGTCTGTGCAGGTCACGCCGCGAAGCCCTGGCCTCGGGCGAAGCGTGTGGCAGCTCATCGAGAAGTTCGGGAGTGAGACGACGGGAGTTCATGCCACTTCCAGGAGTGCGCCATGGCTGCTGAATCCAGCGCCGAAAGACGCCTGCCACCATTTGCCGCCCGCGGCATTTTCATCTAGAGGGCGACGCAGGGAGAAGAGGCAGCTCGGGCTGCTCATGTTTCCGTATTCGCGCAGGACATTGGTCGAGTGCTGCACGGCATGATCAGTGAGGCCGAGCTTCGCTGCGATTTCCCGCAGCACATCGCGACCGCCGGAATGAATCAGCCATTCTGTGATTTCAGCCGGTTCAGTCCCGGCGTTAGAGAGAACTTCGGCGGCGAACTGCGCCGAGAGAACCGGCACGTCAGGTGCGAGGATGTTGCGCAGCAAACACTGCCGGTGGTCGAAACGCAGCTTTTCCCGGGCCCCGGGAATGTGAAGTGACCCGGCGCGGGTCATGCGCACCTGGCGCACACCCGGTTGAGGTTCTCTCGAGCCGACCACGGCCGCACCGCCGTCGCCGAAGAGGCAGGCACTGATGAGCACACCGGGATCATCGTCGAGATAGACAGCCGCGGAGCAGACCTCCACGCAGACAGCTAGCACGTGTTCTGCTTCACTGAGCAGGGCGGAGGCCGGGCGGAGAGTGGGAATTGCGGCACCGCATCCCAGCCCGACGAGGTCCAACAGTTGCGCATTTGGGGAAAGCCCGAGGCGCTCGGCGATGTAGCTGGAAAGCCCTGGACACAGGTAGCCGGTGCATGTCGCCACTACGAGCGCGCCGATGTCTTCGGCCCTGCGTCCGGATTCCACCAGGGCACGGCTCGCGGCTTCCCCGCCTATCTGTGGCGCGACACGCTTGATTCGTGCATGCATGGCATCCGGTGTGAACTCAAACGCCTCGGAAAGAGGCTCGAGCGCGAGGTGGCGGGCCTCAATGCCGTTATTGCCTGTGAGCACCTTCCGGAGGATCGCATGACTTCGCGACGAGAGTGCGCCGTATTGGGGCGCGGCGCGCAGTCCTTCCCAGCAGTCCCGCTGGGTGTGCCTCTGCGCCGGCTCGATGAGCGCGCGGAAATCATTATGATCGAGCGCGGCCCGTATGTTTCCTATGCCAACTGCGGCCTCCCCTACCACGTGGGCAGAGTGATCGAAAAGGAGGCGAGTCTGCTCGTGGCCTCGGAGGCAAAGTTCAGGAATCTGTTCAACGTCGAGGTCCACACGCGCTGCGAAGTGACCGGCATTGCGCCGGAACAGAAGTCCGTGGAGATCAGGAATCTCGCGACGGGTGAAGTTAATCACGAGAGTTACGACAAACTCGTGCTCTCTCCCGGCGCGGCACCGATTCGCCCCCCGCTCCCCGGCATTGATCTCACGGGCATTTTCTCAGTGCGCACCGTGCCCGATGCCCGTGAGATCAGAGAGTGGCTGGATCGCAACAATGCGGTCCGCGGCAAAGCCCGCCGCGCGGTGGTTTGTCGGCGGCGGCTTTATCGGACTGGAGATGGTGGAGAACTTTCTGAAAGGAATTTGCTTTCGGGGTCGGCGCTGGAGAAGAGGGCGTGGGTCATGGGGAGGTGGGGTGGGTAGGGGTCTGCCCCTTTTTGCTCACACTGCCGCCTCGTCGCTTTCCTCCGCTGCTGTGTTCGCGCGGGCAGAGACTGGTGTAGCTGGAAACTTGTCTGCGGTTAGTGAAACGCGACCAGTCGCCGACTTCCCGGCGCAGCACCTCGAAGGTCAACGGGCCGACGCCCCGGGGGATCGTCGCCTCGGCGCCCTTCTCCTGGATGGCCTCGGTCATCACCTTCTCCTCGGCCTCCATCGGCTCGATGAGACGTACCAGCGTCCGGAGCCGCTCCACGACCCAAGCAGGGGCCTCGTCCAGAATACGCTTCCATGTGCTGCCCGTCCACCACTTGCCGGTGACGTGGATGCCGTGGGAGGCGAGCAGACTGCGCCCCATCGCCTGGAGGCGTTGGCGTTCGCGCACGATCTGCTGGCGCTGTCGGGTGAAGGCCCGTTCGCGCTCCTCCTCCTCGGTAGGCACGCGCACCAGGCTGAATGCCTTCTGATTGCCCCGCGTAAAGCGATCAAGCCGCTGGCAGAGGGCGAGAGCATCAAGCCGGTCATTCTTCATCCCCTTGCCTCGTTCGTCCCAGTCCTGGGGCTGCACGACGTAGTTGGCAACACCCAGCGCCGTCAGCTTCCGGTGCGGGTAGTAGCCGAAAGCCCCGGCCTCGTAGCAAGTGTAGACCTCCCGGGCCAGCCGCTGCTGCCTGGCAACGAAGCAAAGCAGCCCGTCGAGCGTCATCTTCTGGACCGGCTGCGGAGTGGCCCCGTCAACTTGGCGGGCCATGTAAAACCACTTGGCATGGGCATCGATACCCAGCTTGATCGTCGCTTGCAGTTCGGTCGGATTAGTTTGTTCTTTAGTGTTCATGGCTCCTCAGGTTCGCGGTTCCGACTCCGCCTGACAAACCCATGCCATCTATCAGACGCTCGAATCGCTGCGGGCAGTGTGGCCGCCGAGCTGGAGCAGCTGGGGCTGGAGCTGGACCAACTGCGAATCCGGGTCCGCGGGACGCGGGACAGGTTGTGAGCCATGTCGCAGGCGATCGGTCGGCTGTCGGAGCCCTGGATGCGGGAAATCAGGGCTTGCGCCACCGGGAGACGCCAAAGTCGTAAAGGGCGGCAGCCCGTTGCGGCGTCTGTCGCGATGCCGGGTGCCACTCAGTGCGGCAACCAGGAAAACCGACTTTTCGCGTCCGGTAGGGCACATCGCGCGTTATGCGCGCGCTGCTCAGCTCACTTCCATGTCAGTGGCAACAGGACTTCGCGGTCCCCCTCGGACAGGCGCGCCGACGACTCGACCCAGGCGCCCGCCGCTTCGGCGTCGTAAGTCGCCCAAGTCTTGATGTTGTTGCGCAGCGCCTCGCCGCGTTCGCCCAAGTCGGAGATCGCGGTCGTCCATTCCAGGCCCGCCTCGGGGGCGTTTTTCGAGGCGACTGCACTCTCGCCAAACCCCTTGATCGCCGCGTCGCGAGTCTCACCCACCGGTTGCGCGGCCACCCACTCACTCGCGGCCTCCGGCTCCTGCCCAGTCCATTGTTCCAGGGCACTCCGAGCGGCCTCGGCCCGCCCCGGCCCTTCCGAGGTCCCCTCGATTAGGCTCAGTACATCACCCATCATTCTGGGGTCATCATCGTTGATGCCGTCGGCAAGTTCGGCCAGCGCCGCATCCTGTTGGGCTGTCGGCAGCGCGGCGGTCTCGCGCAAAGCCGCGGCAAAATCATTTTGGACAAGATGCTCGATGGCGCCGTGCACCGCGTGCGCCGCCAGTTCCTCCGGCAGCCCCTTGGCCCAAGCCAGCGCCTCCTCCGGCTTCGTCGCCGCCAAGCCTTTGGCCAACTGCTCGGCGAATTCGTGGCGGTCCGGCAGATCCTCTTCACTCATCAGAAACCGCCGCGCCGCCTCGGAGTCGACATTCGACAATGTCTGGAATGCCTCATGCGCTGCCTGGTGCCTCGTTTCCTCGGGCAGTCCCTTGATCCAAGCAAAGGCGGCCGCCGGATCTCTCTTCACAAACTCTCGAGCCAAGCCGGCCGCGGCTCCACGTTGTCCGTCCGATGTCAGCAATCGCAGCTCGGTTTCGAAGTACGCCAGCGCACCCTCAAAATCATGCCCGGCCCAGAACC
>JBJXFS010000347.1:0-80986 GCA_046155625.1 Verrucomicrobiales bacterium
AAACGGCGAAAAACAGGGCATGCTTGATCAGGCGGCGGGCGATTTTGGAGCCGCTGGCCGGGGCGTCATCGAGCCGGCGACGGGCGTTGGCATCGCCGTCGATCCAGCGTTCGAGGCGCCGGTAAATGTGCTCGAGAAAGACGGTGTAGGGGCAGGCCCAGCCGCACCACAGGCGGCCGAAAAGCGAAGTCACCTAGAAGAGTGAGAAGCCAAGCCCGGTGAGGACGAAGAATCCCAGCCACAAATCCTGGGGCGCAAAGGTGAACCCGATGAGGTGAAACGTCCGGTGCTCGACGTCGAGGAACACGGCGGGAAATCCGTTGATCGGGATCCACGGTAGAAGCACGTAAATCGACAGGAGAAGCAACGCGAAAATCCGCCGTCCGATCGTGAAGCGGCCGCTGACATCAGCCGGGTGCAGGAAATAGCGGCTTCCATCCCGATTGATGGTCGTGACGGCGTCAACGGATGGAAGCTTCAGGCTCATGGGGTCAGCGGGGGCCGCGGACGGGACGGACAGCGGTTATTTCGCCGCGGGACCGGGGTCGGTGGGAGCCGGAGAGGACGGGGACTCGGTGGTGGCGGTGGCGGTGGCGGCGGCGGCTTCGAGCAGACCGGCGGGCGGTTCGTGGTGGCTGAGGACGTAGGCGGCGACCTCAGCGCATTTGGTCGGGCCGAGCACGGTTTCCCATGCGACCATTCCCTTGGAGATGTCCGGTGACCCCTTGGCAATGATCTTGAGGATCTCGGAGGGTTTGCCGCCGTATTTCCATTCCGCGTCATTGAGCGGCAACCCCGGCAGCGGGACACCGCTCATTTTGGCACTCAGATCCGCGGCATGGCAGGCGACGCAGGTCAGGTTATAGGCGGCTTTTCCGCTGGCGACCTTGGCGGGGTCGCGGCTCCACTGCCAGAGTTGGGTGTCGGCACCGGAGGTGGTGAGCAGAGCGGCGGCGCCTTTCGGGACGCGCATACTGGCGACTTTGGCGCTGGCCCACGGGCCATCCTCGACGAAGGCATCAAACTGGTAGGCGGCGACCCAATAGACCAAGGTGAACCCCATCATGATGTAGAGGGTGAAGAGCCACCAATTGGGCAGGCGTTGGTCGTACTCGCGGATGCCGTCGTAGGTGTGCGGTCGCAGCACGGGTTCATCGGCGGATTCTGACTTCGATTTGGGATTCGGATCACTCATGGCGTGGGCTGGGGTCGGAAGCGGTATCGTCGGATTCGAGCGGGAGCCGGGCGAGATGGTCGGCTTTCTCGCGGCGCAGCCGCCACGCGCGGATGACGGCGACGAGGAAGACGAGGAAAGTCAGGACGAACCCGACGATCGAGGTGAGATGGATCCACTCTTCAGGGTTGACGCGTCGGAACATGGGATGCGGATGGTGGGTGTGGAGCCTGAGCGGCCGCCGGACCGGAGGTGGCTCCGGCGGCCGCGGACCGGATCACTGGGTGACCACGGCGGAAACGGGGGCGGGCGGCGCGGACGGAGCCGCGGAGGCCGCGGCCGGAGAGGCGGGAGCCGGGGGAGGGTACGGTTGCCCTGTGCGCACGTCGGTGAAGTGGCCGAGTTTTTGCAGATAGGCGATCATGGCGACCATCTGGCTATCGGGATCTACGTAGGCGCCTCGCTCTTTCAGGTCCCGGGCGATGGTCAAGCCTTGTTCCAGGGCGAGTTGTTGGATTTCGTCTTTGTTCAGGGCCTCATAAGGCACGCCGAGTCGCACTTGGACGGCGATTTTCGCGGGCAGTCCTTTGAGGTCGATTTTTTTGTCCTCAAGCCAGTGATAGCTCGGCATGTTTGACCCTTGGGAGATTTGGCGCGGGTCGACGAGGTGTTGGTAATGCCAGAGGTTGTCCTTTTTGTTGATGCCGGTGCCTTGGCGAGCGAGGTCTGGCCCGGTGCGTTTGCTGCCCCACTGGAACGGATGGTCGAAGATCGATTCGCCGAGGCGCGACCAGTCACCGTAGCGCAGGATATCCGGGGCCAGGGTGCGGATCTGCTGGCTGTGGCAGTTGTAGCACCCTTCGCTGACGTAGAGGTCGCGCCCGGCGAGTTCCAGGGGAGTGTACAGTTGCTGAATCCGGTCCTCGACGTTTTTGGAGCGGTTGAGGATGACGGTAGGAAGGATCTGAACCGCGCCGCCGATGGCCACCGCGATGAAGGCGAGCGTGGTGAACGGCACCCAGTTGTGCAGCAACTTCTCGTGCCAGGCGCTCCAATCGGCCTGGTTCTTTTTAAAGCTCTTAACAGCCAGGACCGACACGATCAGGCCGAGCGCCAAGCTGGGCCATGCGAGCCATTGGGTATCGCGGGCGACGAACCACGATGTGAAAGCGGTGATGCCGGCGAGCGACCACAGGACGGGCGCATTGGCGAGAGCCCCCTGGAACCACCCCATGCGCTGGTCGGAGGGCCTGCCTTCGATCACCACTTCGGTGCGGCCATCCACGGTCGCCTTGCCCCGGACACTGAGCCACACGTTGACCACCATGAGAATGAAGCTCGCGAGGTACAAGGTCCCCCCGATCGCTCGGAAGAGCATCATCGGTCTGATGGCGTCGAGTGTTTCCAGGAATCGGTATTTGGGTGTGCCTTCGTCGGTGACCTGTCCCAGCATGAGACCCTGGGTGATCCCGGAGATCCACATGGCGCCGACATAAAACAGGATGCCGACCAACCCGAGCCAGAAGTGCATGTTGGCCCACGACTCGCGGTGGAGTTTGGTTTTCCACAGGCGCGGCACGAGCCAATAGATCATGCCGGCGGTCATGAATCCATTCCAGCCGAGGGTGCCGGAGTGGACGTGGCCGATGGTCCAGTCGGTGTAGTGGGACAACTGGTTGACCGCGCGAATCGAGAGCAGTGGTCCTTCGAATGTCGCCATCCCGTAAAATGTGACGCCGGCGGCGAAGAACTTGATGACCGGATCAGTGCGCAGCTTGCCCCAGGCGCCGCGAAGGGTGAGCAGACCGTTGAGCATGCCGCCCCAGCTTGGAGCCCAGAGCATGAGCGAAAACGTCATGCCGAGAGCCTGGAGCCAGTGCGGCAATCCGGTGTGCAGGAGGTGGTGTGGGCCGGCCCAGATGTAAATGAAGACGAGCGACCAGAAATGGACGATGGAGAGGCGGTATGAATACACTGGGCGGTCAGCCGCCTTTGGCATGAAGTAGTACATGATCCCGAGGATGGGGGTCGTCAGGAAGAAGGCGACGGCGTTGTGGCCGTACCACCATTGGACCAGGGCATCCTGGACGCCTCCAAAGATCGGGTAGCTGTGGGTCAGGCTGGTGGGCAGCGAGAGGTGGTTGACGATGTAGAGCATCGCCACAGTGATGATGGTCGCGATGTAGAACCACAGGGCCACGTAAAGGGACGGTTCATTCCGCCGCTTCAGGGTGAGGAAGAAGTTCAGGGCAAAGACGACCCAGATTACGGCGACCGCGACGTTGATCGGCCAAATCAGTTCGGCGTACTCCTTGCCGCGGGTCAGGCCGGCTGGCAGGGTGATGGCCGCCGCCACAATGATGGCCTGCCATCCCCAGAAATGCAGGCTGGAGAGCCAGTCCGACGCCATCCGCGCCTTGCAGAGGCGCTGGGTGGAATAGTAGATGCCGGCGAACATCATGTTGCCGACGAAGGCGAAGATGGCGGCGTTGGTGTGCAGGGGGCGCAGGCGGCCGAAGCTGAGGAATTCGATGCCCTCCGACCTGATGAGCCCGAAGGTCAGTGCCTCCAGGAACTTGCCGTTCATTTGCCAGAAGTTGAGCTGGAAGGCGGCGATCACGCCCACCAGCATGGCCACCACCCCCCAGAGCAGGGTGGCGATCAGGAACCGGCGCACGGACCGGTCATCGTATTCAATGGTTACTTTCTGCGCGGTGTTCATGGGAATGGTCTGGCGTCTGCCACGGCCCCGGTCCGACTGGAGGAGGCACATCCTCCTGCAGCGGCAACAAGGCCTCGCGTTCCACGCAGCCCGCGTCGGGCTTCGTCGCGGCCTGGACAAAGGCGACCACGAAAATGGCCGCCAAGATCAGGCTCAAAAAGACGGTGAGACTCAAGACTTCCATGCTGCCTCCTCTGGCGACCGGGAAGACGCCTTGAGAGATACACACTGAGTGTGGGCGCAGGATGTCAGGCCTTTACGGCCGCGCTCCGCAGATTCTCCGAAGCCCTGCGCGGATTTTCCGTGTCGCTCAGGGGGGACTGAAACCGAGGCCGTCGGCGGCAGCGCCGGCAGCGGCGGCGCTGGCGGCTTTGGCCGGGTCACGAATCGAGCCGCAGCTCGGCTTCTCGAAGATGTCCATGCCGAAGAGTCTATCCATGAGCTTGTCGTAGGCTTTTTTGGCGGCGGCTTGTTTCCAGGCCGACAGGCTGAACCACGAATTGTACCACTGCATGGCCTGGGTGACGGGTGCAGTGACGAAATCGACGACGCAGGCGGAGGCGTTTCCGGTTTGGATGCCATAGAGGCCGAGGGCGGCGGCGCCGAGCATTTCGGCGACGCAGGTGCCGATTTCATGGGCTTGGCTGAGGGCGTTGACGGAGATCTGGCAGGCGAGCACGGCGTATTCGACGGCGGGTGTGGTTCCGGTGGGATCGGTGAAATTGAGCGGGTCGTTCCAGGCGTAGCGATAGAGGTTGAGGTCGCCGGAGGCGAAGAGTGATGGGTCTTCCTGGAAGAAGCGGCCGAGGTCCGGCGAGTAGACGCGCGCGCGCACGTCGTACGAAGCCGAAGCCTCGCTCCAGAGGCGTCCGGTGAAGCGGATGGGTCCGAGTTGGGAAGGATCGCCGCTGAGGAGGCGGCCGAAGGCGTCATAGTCGGCCCACACAATCGGGGTGGCGTCTTTGCGGATGGCGCCGCGAACGGTCTGGCGATGGTCTTGGAGGTGCCATCGTTCGCCATCCACGGCGTCCCAGGTGGCGAACCAACGGTCGAGGTGCGCGAGGTGATAGAAGTAGAGTGAGCGCAGGGAGGTTTCGCCGTTGCGGAACTCGGCGACAGGCATGCGGCGGTCGTAGACGGTCCAGGTCGTCACCCCCGCTTCGGAGCGGGACGAGCGATTTCCCGCAAAGTCATAGGTGTAGGTCGCGATGACGGTGGGTGGGGCTGCGGCGGAAGGGCGGGTGCTTACTTCGACGAGTTGGTTGTTGTGGTCGTAGGCGAATTCGCGGATGGCGCCGGTGGCGGTCGTGGTTTCCCGGATGAGGTTCCCTTCGAAATCGTATTCCAGCGTGAGCCCGCCGATGGCCGTCATGCGATTGCCGCTGGCGATGGTAGCGGGAACGGGTTGGAAGTGCGAAGTCAGCCGGTTGCCGGCGGCGTCGTAGGAATATATTTCCTGCGGGCGAGAGGTGTGGGTTGCGGCGGTGAGTTGGAGACCGGCATCGTAGCTGAGGGTCGCGGTATTCCCGGGTTCGGTCAGCGTCATGAGGCAACCGCCTGGCGACCGGGTCATCGACTGCTCCGCGGCGGGGAAAAGCAGGGTGTCGGCGGCGCTGACGTGGCGGATGAGGGTGGCCCGTCCCTTGGTATCGCGCTGGGTGTGGGTGACGGCGAAAGGCGTCTGCGCGATATCGGCGGTAAGAAAATTATCGAACCGCTCGAGCCGGATTTCCCCGCCCATGGGATCGAAGTAATGACGGACGTGGCGCGCCCCGTTGCCGCCGAGAGCCGGGGCATTCCAATTATGGCGGTAGATTCGATCGCCGATGATTTGGGCTTCAACGGTGTGGAGAATGTTGATCCCTTTGAAGAGCCGGACCTGCCGGGGGAGGCGGCCACCGTTGTCGGTCCAGTCATAACCGATTTCGTAGACTTCCTGGCCGGGGTAGGCCACGCGGACGCGGGTCGGGCGAAAGGCGCTGCCTTGGAAGGACCAAGTGGACTGGCCATCGGTGACCGAATCGAGACGGCCATAGTTGAGATTGGTGGCGTAAGTCAGCGACCAGGTTCGGACGATGGTGCCGGTGGGGTCGAGCCATTGTTCCTGGGTGACTTGGTCCAGCCCGTTATACGAAAAGCGTTTTTTTCGGCCGTTGCGGTCGGTGTATTCGGTGAGGCGACCGGCGGCGTCGTACGAGTAGAGCCGCGATTTTCCGGTGGGATCGGTGAGGCGGGAGACGCGATTGAGGGGATCGTATTCAGCGGTGTGGCGATGGCCCAAGGCGTCCGTGGTGCCGGTGACGTTGCGATTGGCGTCTCGTTCGGGGGTGATGGTAAATCCGTCTTGACCGCGAAGGGCGGTGAGTTGGCCGGCCGCGTCGACGAAGAGGCGGCTTTGGCGGCCGTTCCAGTCGTTCACGGTGAGGGAGCCGTCGGGATTGACGGTGGTGGTGGCGGTGGCGCCGGCGGCATCGGTGAGGGAGCGCGGCAGCCCATCGGCGCCATGGGTCACGGTGACATTCTCTCCACTCGCGTTGGTGGTACGGATGATTCGGCCGGAAGCGTCGCGGGTGAAGGTGAGGCGGAAGCCGTTGGGATCGGTGATCTCGCGTTCGAGACCGGAGGCGGGATCGTGCGTGGCTACCAACGGGAGTTCGGCCACCGTTTGGGATTGGATGCGGCCCTCGGGGGTGCGGGTGAATGAGCGCTCTGGTTCGCCGATCAGGGATTCGAGGGTCAGGTTGCCGTTGGCGTCGTATTCCCAGGTATCCGGAAGCCCTCCCACATCGGAGCGTTGGCGTTGCAGCGTTTGGTTGCGATCATTCCAGGTGGTCGTGAGCCAGGGGAAGAAGTTGCCCGGGCGGACGATGGAAATCTGGTTGCCGGCGGCGTCGTAGGCGAAGGTCGTGGCGCGGCCGAGCGGATCGGTGATCGACGTTTCCTTGTCGGGGTGGCGTGCGTCGGCATAGGCGTAGCGGGTCACGCCGCCGAGCGGATCGGTGGCCGTGAGCACGTTGCCACGTTGGTCATAAGTGAGTTGAGTGATGTTGCCGCGTCCATCGGTGATGGATCCGGTGAATCCCAGCGGATCCCACGATTGGAGGGTGCGGTGGCCGGAGGGATCGACGATGGCGACGAGCCGGCCGTCGGCATCGTATTCGTACGCGCTGCCGACTCGGCCAAACGGGTCGGTGACACTGGCGAGATAGTGGGCGGGTGAGGTGAGGTACGCATAGCGGCTGGCGCGGCCGTCGGGGTCGGTGACGGATTCCAGATCGCCGCTGGCGGAATAGGCGTACGTCCAGGTGCGCATCCCGTCGGTGATCTTCGCGATGCGGCCGAGGGAGTCGCGGGTGAACGTGAGGCTGAGGCCGCCGGAGTGCTCGAATCCGTCCGGCGTGTACGTCAAGGAGTTGCCATTGAGGTCACGGGCCTCGAGGAACCCGCGCGTTTCGTGGTAGGTGTAGCGGGTGCCGTCCGGCCGCACGAGCACGAAGGTGTCCGGGTTCCACGCCAGTCCGATGAAATTGAGCTTTACCTCGCCGGTGGCGGCCACGGTGAGGAATGGGTCGGATCCTTCGGGCACTTCGAGCCTGTCGTAGACACCGGGATCCGGAGTGAAGGTGGCCCGGTAGTTGTCGCCGAAGATTCCCGGGCTCACGAGTTCTGGGTGGAAGGTAAACCCCAGGCGATTGCCATCCGGTCCGGTGAGATAGACGCGGGTGCCGTCGCGGTAGGCCGTCTGCCCGAAGAGGCCACTGCCGGTGCGCGGCACGGTTTCGCCGATCTGAGGGTCGACCAGCGCGAGCGACCACGCGTAGCCGAAATCGCCGATGCGGTGGGCGTCGAACGAATCGAAGACACGTTTGATGGTGAGCGGGAAGCCGGCCATATCGATTTCCACATCGGTGAATTCGCGGCGGTGGCGGCCAAATTTCGCCTCGCCTGAAACTTCGATCAGCCGGGCTTCGACGCGGCCGAGGCGCAGGTCGTTCCAGGCGACGACACGGACGACGTATGACCCATTGGGCAGGGTGGAGGTATCGAGCCGGGCGAGGGTGGCGGTTGGAGAGACGGCAGCGGAGCCTGAGGCCAGGCGTATCCAACTGGGGGTGTCACTGCCGAGGTCATTGAGGTCCACCTCCTGCCGAGGGGCGATCTCCACGAACCATTCGGTGAGAGGACGGTCGGATTCAATGGAGCCTGAGATGTCTTGAACCAAGCCGCACAGTGTGCCGTCGGCGGGAGAGGTCACCGTGATGCGCGGCTGGAGCGACGCGGCGTCCACGCCTTTGGCGATGATCTGCCCGAAGTAGCGTGTGGGGCCGCCGCCGGAGGGAGTGGCCTTGATGCGGAACAAGTAGATGCCGTTTTCCACCGACTGGCCGGGGAATTCGGCCACCGGTTCGCTGGTGCGATATCCGGTTCCGGAAGCGAGCGCGAGGTAGTCGGGATCCTCGATTTCCAGAGCATAGGGGTCGACCGAGGCGATGGGGGCGTAGGCCACTTCCCAGATCGGTGCGGAGACGCCGCCGATGGTGGCTACGATGGGGGTCGGTCCGCTGACCACTTCCCCAGCGGAAGGGGAGAGGACTCGAATGTCCGGGGTCCCTTGACCATCGGCCGCACCGAGAGCCTCGGGATCAAAAGGAAGCGTGCCATCGGGGTTGGCCACGTAGAGCCGCCAGGATTCGGTCGTTGATTGTCCGCCGGTATCCGTGGCCGAGCCGGTGATGTCGATAGTTCCCGGTTGGACTGGCGTGACGGTCAGAGTGCCATCGGCGCTCAAGGCGACAGGCTGCCCGTTGGCGGTGGCCGTGAGCGAGGCGAGGCCGATGTCGTCCCAGGCCGAAAGCCGGAGAACGGACGCCACTGCCTGGCGAAGAATGCCACCGCCATCCTCGAGCGTCAGCACGGGTGGTTGGTCGAGGAAGATGCGCCCGAAATCCACGCCGCTCACCGTTTCAGTTCCGACGATGGTCACGGCGCGGGCGTCGGTGGCGGCGCCGACGAAGTTTAAGGCCTGGATGGTCGTGAAACCAAAGCCCAGATCGACGCCGCCGCTGGTTTCGGACACGACTTTGATGAATTGGACCGGCGGACGGACCGGGCTGTTGGCGAGGTCAAAACTATGGACAAACGCGGTCGATGACACTCGGGTGAACAGAGTGAGCGAGTCGGGGGTCGGGCCAAGCCAGAGTTGGGCCGTCTCGATGCTATTGCCTTGCTGGGGCATGTAAAACGTGATGTCGGGACCCAGCTTGTCCACGATCAATTCGTCGAAGCGCAGGGTGACGCTGGCGTCGCGCGGGAGGGCCAAGCAGTCGGTGGTATTGTAGATGCCGATGGGCGGGACTTCGTAACGGTTGCCGGCGGGTTTGAGCAGGAGCGACGGGTCGACGGCCTCAAGTTTTTGCCCGACGATGACCCACCGGTTGCCTGGCCAGACGCGATCGGCGGCATAGCCGTAAGGGCCGGGGAAATCGGCGCCGGTGGTGGCGTGTTGATAGGACACCACCTCGTCCGGCCAGCTGTTCAGGATGGGCGGCGTGATTTCGGCGGGCAGAGTTTGGGTGTGGCCGGGCTCGAGGAATTGCCGGACATGGTAGTATCCGGGCGGCAGGCGAAGGAAGGTGAAAGCCCCCGTGGCGTCCGTCTGGGTTCGGGGTTCGGATTCGTCGAATGTACCGTCGTAATTGATATCGAGCCAGACGGTGGCCCCGGCCATGGGCAGACCATCGGCGGTATTGCCGTCGCGATTTGGGTCGGTGCGCACGAGGCCGGTGATCGTGCCGCCGGCAGGTTCGGGGACGAGAGGGTTGGTAAATGTCTGCAGGACTTCCACGCCATCGCCCAAGCCATCGGCGTCGGTGTCCGGTTGTCCCGCCTGGGTGTTCAGCATGGCTTCCTCGACGGCCGACAGTCCATCGCCGTCAAGGTCCGGGGGCTCCAAGGCTTCGAGGCGGATGAATTGCACTGGTTGCTCAAAGAACACCCCGATCCCGAGGCCTAAAAGTAACCCGTCCCCATCAGCCAAATGCCCAGTGCGTTGCCAATTGTCGAGGGTCGATGATCCCTGCAGAGCGTAGCGAACGCCGAGCTGTGATGGCCAGAGGACAACTATGCCGTTCTCGCCCATGATGGTGAGATCGGGTGGAGCCGAGAGCGGACTCGTAGGGTTGGTATTGAAGAAGTATTCCTGCCGTGCCGTAAATCCATCCTGGTCCTGGTCCATGTCCCATTCCCACCACTCGAGCCCGCGCGCCGCTAGCCAATAATCGCCGGGGTCGGCCGCCGATAGGGGTGCCGCTGCCAATAGTATCGATCCGCAGAAAAGTGTCGCCCGGGCGGTCAGCGACCAACGGATGCCACGGAACATGGGGCGGGTCCGGTGATAGATGCGCATGGGACTTATTTAACGCTAATCTTGATGAGCGCTCAATGAAAAGGTGGCGTCCGGACGTCGGAAGCGGTGCCATGTCCGCGGACTGGAGTGCATCGATTATTCGCGTGGTGGCCCACAGACGTCTCTCGCCTTGTGCGAAGGCGGTGAACAGGGCAATGGTTCTCGGGTAGGGCGGCGCGTCCCGCCCGCCGCAGCTGGCGTCCTCGCCGGCTGCTCCGCGCGTCTCGCGCCATGGTCCTAAAAACCCGTGCGAAAAGGTGCGAAGTAGTGTCCTCGCAACGGGCGCGAGATGCGGGTTGGACGTGGCGGGACGCGCCGCCCTACCCGGGACCGGTGTTTCAGATCCAGCCGGCTGAGGGATCGGGTGATCGGCATGGGGAAGGATTCCAATTTGCAAAGTCGTTCCGCGGCGCGTTTGAATCGGTGAAATGGACAAACCACAGAGCGCGGACATGTAATGAGTTGTTTGTAATCAAAGTATTGCCGATACAGCTGAAAACGTCCGGGCGGACGCGCCGGCGGGTTTACTTTGGACTTGCGAATTAATACGGAAAAACGATGATAACTCTCATGGTTTCCGCTTTTTTCTCCACCACTTGGAGAGGCCACGTGTGGTTGGCGAGTGTGGCGATGGCGGTTTTATGGGTCGGGTGTTCGGGGTCGAGGCCATCGGGGCCGTATCGGTATGAGTACAAGGAAGGGAAGACGGCGCGGATCACGGCGGACGGGTATGCGGTGGCGCCGGGGCGGGCGCCGAAGGCGGTGAAGCGGGCGATTGAGGCGGGGAACGAGATTTGCCGGAAGCCGTATCGGCGGGGCGGCGGGCACGGGCGGCTGCACGACACGGGGTACGACTGTTCCGGGAGCACGTGTTATGTTTTGAACAAGGCGGGATTGATGCGTGGGACGATGCCCTCCGGGCCGTTTCGGAAGTATGGCCGGCGCGGGGAGGGGGACTGGATCAGCGTGTATTCAAAGAACGGGCATGTTTTTTTGGTGGTGGCCGGGTTGCGATTTGACACGAGCACGAATGGGAATGGGCACGTCGGGCCGCGGTGGCAGACGAAATCGCGCTCGACCAAACAGTTTACCGTGCGCCATCCTCCGGGTCTGTGACGACCGAGGATCTTTCCAGCGAGGGGCCGGACATTTTGCCCGAAGGCCGGGCGCGTGAGTCCGCGCTTCCGCTGATCGCGGTGACGATGGGGGATCCGGCCGGGGTGGGGCCGGAATTGTGTTTGCGGCTGCTGCGGGAGAGGGCGGTGCTGGCGTTGTGTCGTCCGGTGGTGATTGGCGATGCGGATGTCCTGCGTCGAGTGGCCGATGTGTTGAGTTGGCCCTTTGATGAAGCGTGGGTGGTGAATGGGTTGGAGGAAGCGCCATCAATGCCCACGGCGATCTGGCATCGACCGGTGCCTGGGTTGCCTGAGATGTTGCGGCCCGGGCATTTCACGGCGGAGACGGGGGCGGCGAGTTTTCATTTTATTGAGGAGGCAATAACCGCGGTCCAGGATCGGCGGGTGGCGGGGGTGACGACCGGCCCGATCAACAAAGGCGCGCTGCATGCGGCCGGCATCGAGTTTCCCGGGCACACGGAGATATTTGCCCAGCGCACGGGATCGAAGCGGTGGTGCATGATGCAGTGGTCCGAGGTTGTCACGTGCACGTTCGTGACCTGCCATGTCGGCTACGCCGACGTCCCCGGCCTGGTGACGCCGGAACGCGTGCTCGAAGTGATCGAGCTGACCGACTCCGCCTTGCGGCGGCTCGGGGTCGAATCACCGCGGCTGGTGGTGTGCGGACTGAACCCGCATGCGGGCGAAGGCGGCTTGTTCGGCCACAGCGAGGAGGAACGCACCGTGGTGCCGGCGGTGCTGGCGGCCCGGGCCCGAGGGCTGACGGTCGAGGGGCCGCTGCCGGCCGACACCTGCTTTATCCCGGCCCGGCGGCGCACCACCGATGCCTACGTCTGTCTGTATCACGACCAGGGGCATATTCCGCTCAAGGCGTTGGCCTTCGATTCCGCGGTGAACACGACGCTGGGATTGCCGGTCGTGCGCACGAGTGTGGATCATGGCACGGCCGGAGACATCGCCTGGAAAGGTGAAGCCGAGCCTGGCAGCCTGTTCGCCGCGGTGCGACTCGCGGTCCGGCTCGGGGCCGATTCGAGCGACTCAATCA
Source organism: Verrucomicrobiales bacterium (assembly GCA_046155625.1). Lineage (GTDB taxonomy): Bacteria > Verrucomicrobiota > Verrucomicrobiia > Verrucomicrobiales > V1-33 > CAJBME01. The sequence goes on from JBJXFS010000347.1 coordinate 12,484, forward strand.
GGCGGCGTCAATAGTCCGCGGCGGATTGGGGCGGCCTGTGTTCAGGATGGTCAAGCAGGGGGGGATGGGTGTAAAAACCCTGTCATGCACCACATGGCTTGGGTTTCATTCATTTTCACGGTTGGAGTGTTGGCCGCCGCCGATCCGCCGATCCCACCGGTCTTGGAACCATGGAAAGACTGGGTGTTGGCGGACCAGGCCGGGGTCCATAGCCCCGCGCGTTTCGACAAAGCGGGGGTCCGGATGTCGGCCTGGCCGTCGGTGCTGAACTTGGAGGCCACGGCGGAGACGGGGACGTTTGCCATGGAGGTGATGGTTTTCGATGAAACCTGGGTGCTGCTGCCGGGTGGACCGGACCATTGGCCGCAGCAGGTGCAGGTTGACGGACAGGCGGTGGCGGTGGTGCGGCGCGGCGAAGCGCCTGGGATGAGGCTCGGACCGGGGTGGCATCAGGTCTCGGGTCAGTATCGATGGGAGGCACTCCCTGAGTTCCTCGCGATTCCGCAGATGATCGGCGTGCTCCGGCTCTCGCTCAACGGTCAGTCGGTGGAGGCGCCCAACTGGGACGGGCAGGGGTTGCTTTGGCTGCAGCGCAATCCCTCGGAAGAGGCCGATCAGGATCAGCTCGGTATGAAGGTGTATCGCCTGCTGAGCGACGGCATTCCGATGTGGCTGGCGACCGCGGTGGAATTGACGGTGGCGGGCAAGAGCCGGGAAGTGGAACTGGGCCACGCCCTGCCGGATGGCTGGCGGGCCGCCAAGGTCGAAAGCCCAGTCCCGTGCCTGGTCGATGACGCCGGCTTGATGAAGGTCCAGGTGCGGCCGGGAACGTGGACGGTCACGTTGACTGCCTTTCGGACGCAGCCGCAGGAGACGGTGGGGTATGCGGCGGGGACACGACCGCTGGTGGCCGCGGAACTCATCGCGTTGCAGCCGGATACCACGCTGCGGGTGGTCGAAATCGGCGGATTGGAGCCGGTGGACGCGAGCCAGACCACTTTTCCCGAGTCATGGCGGCGATGGCCGGTCTTTGCCTGGTCCACGGCGCAGCCATTTCGACTGGAGGAGAAATTGCGGGGCATGGGGATGGAAAAGCCCGCGCCACCGACGATCAGGCGTGATCTATGGCTCGATGAGGATGGCCGGGCGGTGACGTTTCGTGACGCGATTGAAGGCGGCGCTCAGCGTCTATGGCGACTCGATACGACGGAGGGGCAGGAATTGGGGGCGGTGAAATCGCGGGGCATGTCGCAATTGATCACTCGGAATCCGCGCACCGGGCGGACGGGCGTGGAGGTGCGCGACCGCGAATTGTTGCTAGAGGCGGTCGGGCGCGCGCCGCTGGGCAATCGCGTGTCAGCCACCGGTTGGGAAACCGTGGCGGCTCCGGTCAGCTGCGAGTGGCATTTGCCTCCCGGGTGGCGCATGATCGCGCTGTTCGGCGCGGAGTGGGTCGACGGTGACTGGCTGACCGCGTGGTCCCTGCTGGACGTCTTCCTGCTCCTGGTCTTTTCGCTGGCGGTGCATCGGATGTGGGGCTGGCGGGCGGGAGTGGTAGCTTTCGGCGCGTTCGTTCTGGCCTACCACGAACCGGGCGCACCTCGCTGGTCGTGGTTGTTTCTCGTCGTGGTGCTCGCGATCGGGCGGGCTCTGGCGGGAGTCAGGCCGTCGCTGTCACCGCGTTGGCGGCTCGTGATTGGCGCGGCGATGCTGATGCTGCTGTGGGGCCTGGTGCCGTTTGTGACGCGGCAGGTCACCGCCCTGCTTTACCCGCAGTTGGAAAGCACGGATGACACGACGCAATCATTGGGATTCGCCGTGGGAGCGAGCCGAGCCGCCGTGTTGGCCGGAGCCACGATGGAGCGGTATGCGAGCGAAGACGAGGCCGCGGCACCCGCCCAGCAATCGATCCTCAAGAAGAATCTTGCCTACGACCAATCGGTGCAGATTCAGACGGGTCCGGCCGTGCCCAAATGGGAGTGGCGATCGGTGCGATACGGCTGGAATGGCCCGGTGGCCGTGGGCCAGACGGTGAAGCCGGTTTTGCTGACCTGTGGCGGGCAGCGCGTGCTCATCGCCGTGCGTCTCGCCCTGCTGGGCGGTTTGCTATGGTGCCTGGTGCGTCGTCGCTCGGATTCGCTCCCGACCGGTGGGGTGGTACCGCCGGAGCTTCCCAAGCGGCCACCGACGGCTGTCGTGGCGCTTTTGCTGAGCGCGGTCTTGGCGGCCGGCATGTCGCAGGGGCTCGCGCAGCAGAGCGTGGTTGAGGCGGAAGTGGCCGGGGATGTCGCTCAGCAAACTGCGATGGAGGTCGGCGGTCAGCGGTCGGCGGTTGGAGACCGGACGTCGGCGGTCGGATCGTCCTCGGATGTGGTGCTTCCATCGGCGGATTGGCTGAATGCGCTGCGAGATCGGCTGTTGAAGCCGGATGATGCCTTTCCGCATGCCGCGGAGATTGCGGCGGCGGTGCTGAAACTGGACGGGCGGCGGCTCGAGGTGAGCCTGGAGGTGCACGCCGCGGTTGAGACGGCCGTGCCGCTGCCCGGGCGACTGCCAACGTGGTCGCCTGTGACCGTGACGGTGGACGATTCCCCCGCCTCTGCCGTGCAGCGATTGGATGGCTATGTCTGGGCGGTCGTGCCGGCCGGTGTGCATCGCGTGCGGGTGACCGGCGTGCTTCCGGCCGGGCGCGAGTGGGAATGGTCGTTCCTCTTGCTGCCCCGACGCGTCGAAATCGTGGCACCGGGGTGGTCGGTCAGTGGGGTGAAGGCGAACGGCGTGCCGGAGAATCAGGTCTTTCTCACCGAACAGGAGCCGGGTGAGACCAGCACGGCCGGCTACGACCGCCGAGACTTTCAGCCGCTGGTCGCGATCGAGCGGCATCTGGAGCTGGGGCTGGTGTGGAACGTGCGCACCGTGGCACGGCGACTGACGGACAAAGGGGCGGCGATTTCCCTGAGTATTCCGCTGCTGCCGGGCGAACGACTGCTGACGTCAAACCTGACGACAGCGAACGATCGCGTCGAAGTGCGCCTGGGCGCCCAGGAGGAAACGATCGAGTGGCCGAGCGAGCTGACGCCGCGTGAAACCCTGCCATTGCAGGCTGAAGTCACCGACCGCTGGGTCGAGCGATGGCATTTGGAGGCGTCGCCCGTGTGGAATGTGGAAATGGAAGGACCGGCTCCGATTTACGAAGGCATGCCCGGCACGCTCGTTCCAGTCTGGCGCCCGTGGCCGGGCGAATCGGTCAGTTTTACCATCACCCAACCGGAAGCCATTCGCGGACAGACGATGACAGTGCGCCGGGTGGCTTACCACACGCAACTCGGCGGCTACCAACGCAGTGTTACCCTCACTCTCGACATCGATGCCAGCCTCGGGCACGACCTCGGGATCGATTTGCCCGCGGACGCTGAGGTGACCGCATTGACCAGCGCCGGACAGCGCGTGCCGGTCCGCTTAACCGACGGTCGGATCATCGTGCCCGTGCGACCGGGAGAGCAAACGATCGCGCTTCAGTGGACCGCCGCAACGCCGCTGTCCCTGCGCGCTCAGGTCGACCCGTTGCGCCTACCAGGCGAAAGCGCGAATTTGACATATTCGGTCGCGATGCCGGCCCAGCGATGGGTGTTGTGGGCCGATGGTCCGATGCGCGGGCCCGCCGTGCGTTTCTGGAGCCTGCTTGTCTGCGCGCTGGCCTTTGCCTGGGTGCTCGGATCGCTGCCGCTCAAGACATTTAAACGCTGGGAGTGGGCGTTGCTTTTGGTTGGCCTGACCCAAACCTCGCTCGTCGCGGCGTTTTTCGTGGTGCTGTGGATCTTTGCGTTGGCGGCCCGTGGCCGGTTCGGCGGATCGTGGCGGTCGTGGCTCGGATTTAATGGGGCGCAACTCGCACTGGTGGGCGGCACGCTCATCTCCGCGGGCGTGCTCATCAGCGTCCTGCATGTCGGTTTGCTGGGCGACCCACGCATGTTCATCCGCGGCGAAGGGTCGACCACCGACCTCCTCCGGTGGTTCCAACCGCGCAGCGGTCCCGATATTCCCACACCCTGGGTGATCTCAGTCTCGATCTGGATCTACCGGCTCCTCATGCTCGCCTGGGCCTTGTGGCTTGCCTTTGCCCTGCTCCGCTGGGTGAAATGGGGCTGGCAGCAATTCACCGCTCACGGAATCTGGCAGGCGCGACGTCCAAAGGCGCCCAAGCCCACACCGCCATCCATGGTGCCGCCCCCGCCGTCTGGCCCGCCGGCTCCACCACTGCCATCATCGCCCCGGTGATTGCAGCAGACGCCAGGGAAGAACATTATCCGGACGAGGTTCCATTGTGATGCGGATTCGCAAGCGTACTACCGACGCTCTCGCAGTCCGATCTCCCGCTCGCATTCGGGCGGACATCGACGGAGTCCACCTCATACCCTGGCAGGAATTCCTCGATCGGCTGTGGGACGGTGACCCGGTGTGGAGAAGGTTGGATGCCGCGTCGGTGGACAGACGGGTGGGTTGGTCCATGCTGGGAGCCCGCGCCCGGCATGAATGACGCTGAAACTGCTGCTCCTTCGTTCCGCCGCCGATGGCTGCGGCGGTGGATTCGCCGCGGACTGGTCTTGTTCGGCATGGTCTTGGTGCTCCTCGTGGTCTTTCACCGGCCGATGGCGCATTGGGCGATCTGGCATTTCGGCTCACGGATGGCGGAGCAGGCCGGATTGGAAGTGGCATGGGCATCATCCGGATCGGTTTGGAGCGATCTGGCCTTTGGTGGCGTGCGAGTCGTGGGCGGCGAGCGGTCGGTCGTGAACTTCGTGACGGCGGACCAGGTGGCGCTGGAATACGATTTATGGAGGCTGCGGGATGAGGGGGTTGGAGCGCTCGTAGACAAGATCGTTCTGCGGCACGTTACGGCCGATGTCGACCTGACTCGGCGACGACCAGTCGCCAAAGGGTCCGAGGCCAGTGGGCGCGGCGCGGGCTTCAGAAGTTTTCCGGCGATCCGAATTCCGGTCATCGAGATTGAGCGGTTGTCGCTCCGTGTCCGGCTGCCCAGTGGATGGGTGGAGGTGCAGGACTTTTCGCTGACGATTGATCCGGCTCGGGCGGGCACGATTCGGGTGGTCCGCCTTGCCGCGCCCGGTCTTCCCGAACTTCGGGACGCGACTGGCAGTACGACGGCGACGATGGATGCGGTCGCCGTCGAGAACGTGTCGCTTTGGCCTGAGATCGTGCTGGAGCGACTGGCGCTGCAACTCGCGGGCTTGTCCGCAGGACGTCTGGGGGGCGACGTCCTCGCGCGGCACGGAGCCGCGGCGGGATCCGTGAAGGGGACCGTTGATTTTGGGAATCAGGCGGGACTATCGGTCGAGGCGTCGGCGCGATTCGAGAAAGTTTCCTCGAGGACGCTGGCCTTCTGGGGTGTGCCCGATGGGGGAGTGGACTGGAATGCCGGCGAGGTAGAATTGAAAGTCAATGGCCCGGTGGTCCGCCCCGATCTGTTGGCGGCGTCCCTGGTGCTGAATGGGGCTACGATATCGAATCCGTCGATGCCCATCGCTTCGGTTTCCGGCACGGCCGAGATGAAGGAGGGAACATTCCACCTCACCGAGGTCAAAGTCGCGGCGGGCTTGGGGACGGCGAGGGCCAGCGGCACCGCGGCACTGCCGTCGTCGTGGGCCACCGTGGCCGGCAGTGCGGGCCAGGCGCGCGCCGAGTTCAAGCTGGCATCGCTGGAAGAATGGATGCCGGAGGCGGCGGGCCTGAGCGGGACGGCCGCGGGGACCATTGAAGCCGGATTTGAGCAGCGCCGGCTGACCTCGGCCACGGCCCGGATCCAAGGCGACCGCATCGGCATCCAAGGGCTTCCGGTGGAGCGGGCCACGGCCGTGGTCACGACCACGGATGGAGGGCGCCTTCAGTTCAGCTCGGAGTTCCGCTTGAATGATGGGAATATCGCGGGAGCCACGGGCTGGCTTGATCTTCGCGAGGATCAGGCATTCGAGGGTGGGTGGACAGCCGAGTGTCGCGATCTGGCCACGGTGCTGGTTGACCAGCGGTCCCAGCTGCCCTGGCCGACGGAAGGCTCACTGACCTCGAGAGGCGCCATCAGTGGATCGTTGGCCGCCATCCGTGCCCGCAAGTGGACACGACTGACCGGCACGGCCGAGGTGGATGGGAAAGCTGTAAAGTTGCGAGAGGGATTCATCGACTCTCTGGAAGTGCGGGCTCATGCCGATCAGGCTGTGGTTAGCGTGGACACCCTGGAGGCCCGGTTTGATGCCGAGAACATGATCGCCGGCACCGGCACTCTTGGATTGGCTGGGGAACGCGCGCCTGTTTCCGCTCGGTTGAACGCCACACTACCGGCGCTGGCGCGACTTTCTGGCTGGAGCACGTCGTTTGGCGGCCCGGCGTTGCGTGGCGGCTCGGTGGTGGTCGAGTGGGACGGGTCGGGTGGGCTGGCGCCCTTTTCCCTCGAGGGTGAGGGATCGGTTCTAATGCACGGGGTGAGAGTGGACCGTGTGCCCGAGCCGCTGGGTGCCGAGGCGGTTATCCGATACGGGGGAACGGCGATTTCATTGACTGACATGAAGGCAAGCGTTGGTCCTTGGCGCGCTGAAGGTAGTGCTTCGTGGGATGGGCAGAGATTGGAAATCCCCGGGATCGCGGCCTGGCTGAATGACCGGCGGGTGGGGGAGGCGACTGTTTCCCTGCCGTTCCGTAAGCCGGGGCCAGCGGAGAACCCGCCGGCATTCGACGTCGAGGCGCCCGTGACCGGCCGGGTCATCGTTCAGGAGATCGATTTGAATCGACTGGGGGCTGACCTCGGCCGACGGCTGCCGATTCAGGGGGTGGTTCGTGGCGAGGCGGCCATTTCTGGGACGCTCCGCACGCTCGACGGCACCATCGATCTGAGCGCCAGCCGCCTCCGGCCGACGAAACAACAGGCGCACCCACTCGATCAAGCCAGCGCCACGCTGAAAGCCACATTGCGCGGCGGGCAGTTGAGCCTTGAAGCGACGGGGCTCCAGAGGCCGCTCGAACCTGTTCGATTGGAAGCGCGGATGCCGTTCGATGCGGTGGCGATCATGCAGGATCCCGCGTCGGTAAATCGCACCGCGCTGGCGGGACGCGTGTGGCTTCCCAGATCATCGTTGGGATTTGTTCCCGCGTGGGTGCCGGCCATTCAATCGGTGAACGGCACGGCCACCATGGAGGCGAGCCTTGGGGGGACCCTCGGCCGCCCGCAGTGGCTGGCCACGGCGACCGTGAGGATTCCCGAAATGCGCCTGCGCGGCGACGCCCTGCCGTCGGTCAGGGACGTGGTGCTGAGGATCCGTGCCGATGAGAAGCGCCTGACTTTCGATGAAGCCGGCGTGATGCTGGCGGGTGGCCGGTTGCGGTTGACGGGAAGCGCCGACTTGACGCAGCTCAGTGATCCACGACTCGACCTGCGCCTGCGCGCGGACGAGGTGCTGCTCGTGCGCGACGAAAACCTCTCGCTGCGGGCCAACGCGGATGTGGCATGCCGCGGGCCATGGGCCGGGGCCGAGGTCCGTGGGGCCGTCGAATTTGTGCGCGGTCGCGTGTTCAAGGAAATCGAATTCCTGCCGCTCTCGCTGCCCAACCAGTTGCCGCCGGTGCCGCCACCCACTGCGCTGGCGCGCACTGGGCCGCCCGCCCTGCCACCGCCGTTCGACGCGTGGACGATGGACGTCACGCTGCGAACCCGGGACCCGGTGCGCCTCATGGGCAACGTCGCCCGCGGCAATGTGGTGGCCGATCTAAGGCTGGCTGGAACCGGAGCCCGTCCAGTGCTGACCGGGCGGGCCACGCTGCAACAAATGTGGGTCCGACTCCCGTTCAGCCGCCTGAACATCACGGAGGGGGCCGTCATTTTCACCGAGGACAAGCCATTCGACCCCCAGATCAACGTGGTCGGCGAATCGATCACAGACGGCCGCACGGTCCAAGTGATGGTGCAGGGGCGGGCGCTCGATCCCAAGGTGCGACTCACTTCGAGTCCGCCCTTGCCAGAGGGGGATATCGTCTCGCTGCTCGCCACGGGGCTGACGACGAGCGATCTTGCCTCAAACAGCGGTGAGGCGGCCGGGCGCGCTGCTTTCGTCGCCCTGAGTCAGGCGTATCGCCGAATGTTTCCGGCCCGGGCACGGCGTCGGGATGACGCGGAACCGCCGCGGTTGTCTTTTGAGTTCGCGTTCTTCGGCAGCGGACCATCGCGGAACAACCTGTCCGCCGTGTATGAATTGACTCCGCATTGGCGAGTCATCGGCCGGGTCGGCGAATCCGGCACCTTTCGCGGGTTGCTTCATTATCTAATTCGGTTCCGATGAGTTTCCGGTTTTTTTGGTTTTGTGCAGTGTGGCTGGGCACGGTGGCCTGTCTGTCGGCGGCCAACGCCCCGGATGCTGAAGTCCTGCGTGTGTCGGCCCAGGGCGTGGTGGTTGAATTACGCGGGGTGGGGCGGGCACGGGCTGCCGACGCGATACGCGTCGTGGAGGAGCAGTTGGGTTTGGCACGGGACAGCGCGGTCTCGGCACCACTGGCCGATGACCTCGCCTTCTTCGTGCGCGGGAGGTACCTGCAATTAGGCCATGCGCAGGCGCGAGTCGATTGGTCACTCGAGAGCGGCATCGTCATTCTCACGGTCGAGGAAGGGCCCGGGTTCCTGGTGGGAGCGATTCGAATCGGTGGAGTCGATGAGTCGCTCTCCAACGAGCTTCAGGGATACCTGCTGCGTCCGACACGGGAGCGGGAAGGCACTTTCTCGCGGGGTCTGCCCTTTGTCGAAGCTGACGTGCGGGCCGGTGTCGACCTGGCTCTTCGGTACCTTCAGTCGCAAGGGTACCTGGGGGCGACGGCGGGGCCACCCGTCTTCTCGGCGGGGACGGTACCGGGCCGGATGGACATCGAGGTGGATGTGGAGCTGGGTGTGCGATCGCTTTTTGGCGACGTCGCGTTGGTTGGCGATGGGGAGCCGATTTCAACGGAGGCCAGAGCCGAGGTGGAGGCGCTGGAGGGGCGGCCATTCAGCGAAGCGGCGCTCGAATCGGCGCGGGCTTCCCTCCGGGGCGAGTGGCAGCGGCGCGGGTATTTCACCGCGGAAGTCACCGCCGCGGCCGGAACGGTCGTGGTCGGTACTGGGTCGGTGAACCAAGTGCCGGTCACCTTCACAGCCACCCCGGGCAAACGCTACGCCGTTCGCGCGGTGTCCGTCGACGAGGCGTTCGGGCGCGGGGCCAGCCGCGTGGCCGAGGCTGTGTTTTCCTCGGTCACGGACCAGACGTATGCTCCCGAGGCGCTGGACCTCGTGCACCGACGGGCGCTCGATACCGGATTGTTCAGCCAGCTCGAGGTCAACCCCGTTATCGTCAGCGAAAACATGCTCGATCTGCGGATCAGCGGCGAGGAAGCGGTGCCAAAGACACTCGGGTTTTACGGCGGGTACGAGTCGCTGCTGGGCGCGATTCTTGGGCTGGAGGCACGGCATGTCAATTTCTTGGATTCAGGCAACTCGGCGGCGCTGCGGTTGGAATATCGGGGCACGGGTGGGGAAAGTGGCGTTCAGTTCAACGACCCGGCGGTCTTCGGGTCTCGATGGTCGCTGGGAACCGGGGCGACCTGGGAAACGTTCACGTTCAAGGACTATGATCGCCAGACGGCCGCCTGGCGATCGTCCCTGACGCGGCGATTGACCCGGCGAATCACCGCCGAAGTTTTTTCGGAGCTCAGTTACAGTGAATTGGATACGGAGGTGCTCACTCCAACCGAGCTCGGTCCCGGTCGTTATGGCACGGCCAGCGGCGGGGTACGGTTGACTTTCGATTATCGCGACCACCCACTGCTCGCACGCCAAGGCTGGCTCCTCGGGCTTTCCGCCGAGGGTGGCCTGATCAATGGGGACGAAAACGTGTCGTTCGTCCGCGGCGAGCTGAATGCAGGGTGGTATCGGGCGCTGAGTGAGCGTTGGCGTTTTGCGCTCGGTGCCCGGGCGCGTGTGTTGCTCACTCCGTCCGAGGTCAGCGACATCCCGATCGACCTGCGCCTGTTTAACGGAGGCGCCACCAGCGTGCGCAGCTTCGCTGAACGCGAATTGGGTCCGATGTCCGCCAAGGGCGACACGCCGCTGGGTGGACTGGCCACCGGCACCGTCAGCGCCGAGTTGTCATACGAGCCCATTCGAAATCTCGAAGTGGCTGCTTTCGCCGACGCGGGTTCGCTCGGTGAAGATGCCGCGACATACTCGAGGACCGATGACTTGCGCTATGGGATCGGCTTGGGTGTTCGCTACCGCCTGCCCGTCGGTCCACTGCGGATCGACTATGGCATCAATCCCGATCGCCGGGAAGGCGAAGATTTCGGCGCATGGCACCTCACTTTCGGCTTCGCCTTCTGATGACCGGCTTATTGCTTATTGAAAAGCTTACTTGGCTGGCACGCCGTAGACTTCGAGTTCCACGTAGTGGTTGAGATCATCAACGTTATTGCCATTGGACCACGCCCGAATGTATTGGGCCTTGGTTTGTTTGCCGCTCATCAGGCGGCCGTGATTGGTTTCGACGTACGCGGGATCTTTGCCCGCGCCCTTGCCGAGGGAGTTGTCATCGTCGTTGTTAAAGATGATGGTTGAGGTCTTGAATTCCGGGTCGTCACTGAGTTCGATCACGACATCGCGATAAACCCGGGCCTGCTTGTGGAAGTGCCAAAGGGCGATCGCCGAAATTTCGGTCGGCGCACCCAGATCGATTTGCACCCATTGCTGGCCTGGTCCGAGCTCGACGAACGATCCATCAGCGCCATCCTTGTCGCCGTCCGTGACCAAGCTGAAGTCCCCGATGGACGGAGTGGTTTCACTGGAGGTCACTTCCTTCTCTTTCGAGAGGAGCACAGTGCCCTTGGCGACGGAGAGGGTCAGGATCGGCTTGCCGGACTTATCGAGGTTTTTGATGCCGGTCGCAGGAATGGGTGTACCGACGAATTGCGCTTTCGGAAATTGGACTTTGAGGTCTTCCTTGGCCGTATCGGCCAGGGTAGCGGGAGCGGCGGCGAGCAGGACGATGGTGGCAGCCCAGCCGAGGTGGGGACGATGGAGCGATTGATGCATGGATGGATGGTGTGGTGGTACGGTCCAGGCAGATTAAACCGTAAATTCAGCGGGATCGAAAGTGATGGTCTTCTTCTCTGCGATCGCTTGGTTGCATTTGAGCACGGTGACGCAGGTTTTGAAGGCATCGGCGACGGGGCAGTTCAAATCTGTCTGACTTTTGCCGTCCAGGCAGCAATTGACGAAATTTTCGATGTGCGGCGTATGGGGAAGTTGGTTGAGGACTTCGGGGAGCTCATACGCGCCGGCGGGCTTGGATTCGCGGGCGTCGACGGCTCCGGCCTTGACCCCGACTTTGGTGAGCCACTTGTCTTCCTGCCACCACGGTTTGGGGGATTCCCAGAATTTGTGATGCACGGCTCCGGGGATGGCGGCGAGGATACCGGCATCGACGAGAGCCTGCCCATCCCAGATGGCGTTGTTTTCGCGGTAGATTTGGTTATTTTTAAGGTCTTCGGAGATGACGACCGACGCCTGATCACCCATGAATTTCTCGAAGATCCCCTGCGAACTGGTGGTCGTGAGCACAGTATAAATGCAGCGAACGACGCGTCCGTTGACGTTGTATTCGTAGGTCACGATGACGTTGTCGTCGGTGTCGTAGGCGGGACGAACGGTCTGGCCATCCGGCATGAGCCCTTTGCCGTCGAAATAATCGCGTCCTCCGGTGGCGGTGATGCTGGTGGGGGTGGTTCCGAAGATCCAGTTAAAGAGGTCGATCTGGTGGGCGCCGAGATCAGAGATCGCGCCGCCGCCAAACTTTTTGTAAAACCGCCAGTTGCGGAATTGTTCCATGCTTTCGAAGCCCAAGGACGTGAGGATTTCCGGCGGGACCGGACTGTTTTTTGGGAAGCCGAGAGGCGGTTTGACTTCGCGATTCCACTGGGCGTAGGCGTGGGTGATTTCGCCGAGCAGGCTTTTTCCGGTTGGGTTCTTGGCGGCGCCGGACGGATCCCCGACGATTTCCGCCTTCATGCGGAGGTAGCGCGGATTGCTGCGTCGTTGGTGTCCGATCTGGCACAGTTTGCCGGTTTCTTTTTGAGACTCGACCATCTTCCGGGCGGCCTCAATGGTATTGGACATCATCTTTTCGCAGTAGACGTGTTTGCCCGCTTTAAGGGCCATCGTCGTATAGGGTTCGTGCAGGTAGTCCGGCGTGGCGATGAAGACGGCATCGAGAGACGGCTCCTTGGCCAGCAGCTCACTCAAGTCCGAGTACCGATTGACCTTGGCCCCCTTGAACAGCTTTTCAAAGCTGTTGGCCCGGTATTTCAGGTTGAATTCCCAGGGATCGGCCATGGCCAACACCCGGACCGTGCCGTTGTTGACCAAGTCCCGCATGGCATTGATTTGAGCCAACCCTTGCTCACCGCAGCCGACGATGCAGATGTTCAGTTGGCGGCTGGGGGCTTGAGCAAAGGCGCCGCCCGCGCCAAAGGTTACGGCCGCCGCCCCGACGCTCGCCGAACGCAGGAAGGTGCGTCGAGTCAGGTCGTTAGTGCTCTGGGTGGATGCGGGGTCGGTGTGGGAATTCATGGGAGTAAATGGGGTGTGCCGTGGTGCAAACGAGAACGCTAGAATTTGGTCAAGCGGACGCGGTTGTGGTCGATCAGGCACAGCGCGATCACGCTCATCAGCAGATAAAGTCCCAACTGCTGCACGGTTCCCTCATCCGGGAGGAGCATTTGCCCGAAGGCGAGGCTAAACCAAATCAGTGCCGAGAGGAACCAGCCCAGGCGGTTGAGAAGGCCCAAAAGGATCAGAAGACCCGCCACCAGCATGCCGTACGGCAACGCCATCAAAAATGGTTTGATCGCCCAAACCGGTAAATTCGTGTAATCCAGCATGGCCTTGCCAATCGGCCACATTTTCCCATCGCCGAGACCCTGGTTTACCAGTTCCGTCTTCCCATCCATCTCAACTGTGGCTCCCAGCCCGCCCGGACCAAACCACGGGTCCAGATTGAGCGCCTCTTTCCAACTGGCATTTCCCTTTGCGACAAAAAATCCCATCTTCTCCATCGCCGACAGCACCAGACGCGACCCCATGAACAGCCGCAAGCCCCAGAAGGCAAAGGTCAAGTTCAGGGCAGGGCAACACGCCTCCGAATTCGAGGCAGCGGGGGTTGAATTAGAATCAGCCATGGGGTGCAATTGAGGTAGGAAAAGAACCATCCTCAGCATGACAACCCTAAAATCCAGTGGATTTTGGTATTTCAAAAATCCCCCTAGGGCGCAGGTCGTAGGTCGTAGGGCGGCGGTCGGCGGTCGGAGGATGGCGTGAAAGTAGTGGTGGCGGCGGCGAGGAGGATGGGGCAGAACTGGCAGGACGGCATTTTTTCATGACGCACACGGTTTTCTTCTGGCTTCGACCTGAGTTGACGGCTGACGAGCGCGCGGCCTTCGAGGCGGGTTTGCGATCGCTGTTGGCGATTCCTGGGGCGACTCGGGCGGTGATGGGGCGGCCAGCGGCGACGCCTAAACGGGAGGTGATTGACGACACCTACGATTGGGCGCTGGAGTTGGATTTTCCGACGTTGGCGGATCAGGATGTGTACCAGGCGCATCCGGTCCATGTGGCCTTTGTCGAGACGCACAAGACGAAATGGGAACGCGTCCGAGTCTACGACTTTGAATGGGCCGAGCCATCGCGCTAGCCGGCGGTCAGCGGGAGAATGACGCGTAGCCGGGCGGGCTCAGAGGTAAGTGGCCTCGACGAGCGAAAGCGCCGCCTTGCCCGGCATGACCCCTGGCGCAATGCGATTGAGCACGAAGGCAAAGCCGATATTCCGATCAGGGTCGCCGAAGGCCAGGCTTCCTCCAGCCCCAGGGTGACCGAAGGCCCGCCACGAAGGGCCATAGTGGTACCGGCGTTTGCGGCCGGCCGCGATCGGGTCTTTCTGGAAGCCGGCGGCGAAAGCGGTCGGCAAACACAGAACCGTGTCATCGCCGTCCGTCAGCGTCGATTCGGCGGCACGCCGGATCGCTGGGGAGAAAATGCCTCCCTCGCCCGTGACGAGCGCGTGATAAAACCGAGCCAAGCCAATGGCCGACGCGACACCGCCGAAGGCCGGATGGCCGAGCCGTCGCGCCTCAGGGCGGTTCATGTCGGATGTGGCCGTGAGACCGGCGAGTGAGCTGAAGGCGCGGCGGGTCAGGCTGGTTCGATCGGAGAAAGCCTGAATAAAGCACTGTTCTTCAGGGCGATGTTCGCTGGGGCTTGGGTGCACCGTGGCGACCCGATCGTCTTCGCTTTCCGGCAGGCCGATCCAGACGTCGAGTTGAAGCGGTTCGGCGATCTCACGGCGCCAGACGTCGGCCAGCGGCGCGCCTGTGAGGCGTCGGACGCATTCGTCCACCAACGGGCCAAAGGTGCGCGGGTGATACCCGTGGCCGGTTCCAGGAGGCCAGGCCGGTGTTTGGCGTTCCAAGGCAATGACGGCGGCCCGATGGTCGAATACAGAGGTTTCGACGTCGAGGGCCGCCAGTCCGGCTTGGTGCGAGAGGAGTTGACCGACTGAAACGTTGGAGCCGAGCTCAGGCCAGATATGGTGGACCGGGGTGTCGGTCGACAGCCCATGGCGGTCAAGCGCCCAGAGTAGGGTGGCGGCGGCTGGCCCCTTGGTGGTCGACCAGACAGGAACCAACGTGTCCTCCGTCCAATCGGCAGCATGCGGCGCGCGGGACCGGTGACCCCCAATCAGGGAGATCCAGCGACCAGCCTCCGACCAGATGGCGAGAGCGGCGCCCAACTGACCTTCTCCCTGAAAAAGTCCGGAAAAGGCGCCTTCGATACATGCCGTGGTCATCGCTTCATTTTCAATAAGATGCAGGCATTTTTTACAACCCATCCAGAAGCTTCAAGGGCGCGTTCGGCCTCTTCCTGGCTGGCGCCGCTCAGCTCCACGACGATGCGTACGGACCGATCGCGCAGCTTTATGTTCGATGGGTTGAGGTCGATCATCAGGTTGCTGACGACTTTACCAGTGCGGCACATGGCCAGTGTCGTAAAGAGATTGAGGACAAGTTTGGTGGCGGTGCCTGCTTTGAGTCGGGTCGATCCGGTCAGGACTTCTGCACCGAGGTTCGGGGCAATAACGACATCGGGCCAAAAGCTGTTAGTCTGGAGTCGGCGACGCGCTGTTTTTACGGCTGGATTAAAGCAAAGCAGGGAGGTGGTCGCGCGGCGTCTGGCCGCTTCCGCCAAGGCGCCCCAGACGAACGGGGTGCGACCGCTGGCGGCGATACCCACCACAACATCGCGTGATCCCACGCGCCGGTAGGCCACGGCGGCCTCACCGGCCACAGCGTCATCCTCCGCCCCCTCGACGGCGCTCCACAACGCCTGCCGACCGCCGGCGATGATGCCTTGGACCTGTTCCCTGGGCGCGCCGAATGTCGGCGGACATTCGCTGGCGTCCAGCACGCCCAGGCGGCCGCTCGTGCCCGCGCCCACATAGTACAAATGGCCGCCCGAACCAAAGGCTTCGATAATGGCCTCGAGGACTTGGAGGATCGATTTTCTTTCGCGCCAGAGAGCTGCCGGCACCCGGCCTTCCTCTTCCAGCATCAGGGCCACCGCTCGATCGAGTGGCATGGTGTCGAGTCGGAGCGAGCGCGGGTTGCGGGCCTCGGTGGGCGAGTCACGCAGGGAGGCCAAGGGAAGTGGATCGACCAGGGGAGCAACCGTTTGGCCCCCGGGGAAGCGGGGGGCGCGTCTCCCCGCTGGTCCGCCAGTCTGATCAATCAGCGATCGCGCCAGTTCCAGCGCGCCATCCACGCTGGCATGGGGGACATTCGTGACGGTGGCTTGGCTGTAGACGTGGCGCAGCCGGCGCCCCACGGCCCGCGCAAAGTTCGGATTCTTCAGCAGCACGCCGCCATTGAAGACGAATTGAACCGGCTGGTCCGGCCGAGCCAACCGGCGTGCGCAGGCCAGGGCATCGATGCTAAGCGTTTCGGCGGCTGTATCAAGGATGCGTCGGGCCAATGGATCCCGCTTCGCCGCGGCTTGAAAAACGGTCACTGCCAAGCCAGCGATCTCCATTTTTCCGGCCTGCATCGACCAATCGATCAAATCCTCCGGGGAGTTCAGGCACAGCGCGTCGAGAATCAGCGCTCCCAGCAGCGGCCAGCGCCCTGACCGGTCGGCCGCGGTTGTGAGTTCTCGCAGAGCCCGAAGGCCGATGTCGCAGGCGCTTCCTCGATCGCCGATCACGTGCCCGCGCCCGCCCACTTTGGCCGCGCGGCCGTTGGCCCCCAGCCCGAAGCAGCAGGATCCCGTTCCGCTGAGCACCAGGATGCGGGCCATGGCCCCGTGAACCGCGGGGGCGGCGGCCAAGGCGGTTTGCAGGTCATCCGTGGCCAGACAGGGAACGCGGGGAAAAACGCGCGATGCGGCAAGGCGAATGCGGTTGCGATCGGAGTCGGTGCGAGTCCCGGCCAGTCCGATGGCGATGGCCGAGACCTTCGCGACTGGCACGGGAATTCGGGAGCGAACTTCGCGGAGCCGCCCGGTTAATTCCCGGTCCAACATTTGGCGCAGATTGGACGGGCCGAGTTCAAAATCGACGCGCTCGCCGTGACCACCGCCTGCCAAGGCCACCGTGGTGCGCGTGCCACCGCCTTCGATGCCCAGCAGGACCGGTTCGGTGAAGAGCGGCGGTCGGCGAGGCGAAGCGGACGAGGCGGGCATCGGTAATTTGACGAAGACAGGGCGCGGCAGAGTGCGGGGCAGTTTTTTGGCGACAAGAAAATTCTCTCGGGTAGCAGTGAATGGTCGGACAATGCCCTGGATCACCGATCGCTGCTGAGGTTAACCACCGCTTACCCTGTTTCCATTACCATGAATGCCCCAACTGCCCCCGCCAGTCCGTCGCCACACTCCGCGCGTCGTGAGTTCCTGAAGTCCTCATCCGCCTTGGCCATTGGGGGGGCCACTCTGGGTTTTCCTTCGATACTGCGCGGGGCGCCCAATGGCGCAAAACTCAAAATCGGGCTGGTCGGATGTGGCGGTCGCGGCACGGGAGCCGCTGCCAATGCCTTGGGCGCCGACAGCAACAGCGAGTTGCATGCCGTGGCCGACGTGTTCGCCGGTGCCGCCGATGGCGCCATCAACAACCTGAGCAATCAGTTTACAGACCGCATCAACGTCCCCCCGGCGCGCCGCTTCGTCGGCCTGGATGCCTACCAGACCCTGATCGCCAGCGGCGTCGATGTGGTGTTGTTGGCGACCCCGCCCGGATTTCGGCCCGCGCATTTTGCGGCCGCCGTCGCCGCCGGCAAACACACCTTCTGCGAAAAACCGATGGCGGTCGACCCGGTCGGGGTGCGCTCGATCCTGGAATCCGCCCGCTTGTCCAAGGAGAAGGGGCTGAGCGTGGTCGCCGGATTCTGCTGGCGGTACTGCCGGAGCCGGCAGGAGTTTTTCAAGGCGATTCACGACGGGGCCATCGGCGATATTACGTCGTACTACGCGACCTACTACACAGGACCCGTCAAACCGATGCCACCGGCCAGTGCGCGCCAGCCGGAATGGAGCGATGTGGAGTGGCAGGTGCGCAACTGGTACAACTTCTCCTGGCTCAGCGGCGATGGCTACGTCGAGCAGTGCATCCATAGCGTGGACAAAGTCGCCTGGGCCTTCCACGACAAGCCGCCGCTGAGTTGCGTCGCCACGGGCGGCCGACAGCACCCGGTGGAAGGCGGCAACATCTTCGACCACATGACGGTCGTCTACGAATACCCAGGCCAGGTCCTGGCCACGGTCGGGCAGCGGCAAATTCCAAACTGCTTCAACGAAAACGCCGATTACCTCCAGGGGACCAAGGGGAGCGGCCAGTTGGCCCGCTCAATCAGCATCCGCGGTGAGAAAACCATGCGCTTCCGCGAGGACGACGATGCCATGTACGACCAGGAACACCGCGATCTGTTTGCGGCGATTCGGTCCGGAACGCCACTCAATGACGGCGATCGCATGGCGACCAGCACCCTGCTCGGCATCATGGGGCGTACCGCCGCCTACACCGGACAGAGAATCACCTGGGAGCAAATCCTCAAATCCAATGACGATCTCGCCCCCGAGGAATCGTTCAAGTGGGACGGCGCCTTCACCCCGACCCCACTCCCGGTGCCCGGAGTCACGAAACTCACCTAAGCAGGCAAAGCCGGCGGTTGCCGCTACTTGGTCAGGCGTTTCAGTTTTTTCGCCTGTTTGGCGGCATCCTTGTCGTCCAGCAGGGAGCGGTTGTCCTTGACCAAAGCGGTGATTTTCCCGAATCCCTTCCCAATTTCCTCCTCATCCAGCCCCGCATCCGTATTGGCATCGATTTCCGCAAAGAGGGAGTCGACTCGTTCCTTTTTCAGCTCCTTGAGCAGGGGCACTTTCCGGAATTCGGTCGTGCTCAGGACGCCGTCCCCGTCTTCGTCTGCATTGAAAACTAGCTTGAGCAGAAACGACTTTGGATCAATGCCGCCCTCTGCCTTCTCGTCTTTCCCACTCTTTTTCTCGCGCTCCTTCTTGGATTTTTCGCGCGTCGCCTGGTCCGCGGCAGGAACCGGAACCCCCTTGGTTTTGATCTCAACCGGCGCCCCGCCGGGCGACTTGGGAACGGGCTCCGTCTTCGGCGCCTCGTCTTCGGCCGCCGCTGACATCGAGGTCAGGACCAGTCCCACCAAAAGGCCAGTCAGGGAGAGCATCGGGTCTTTCATCGCCACCATTAAACCACAGAATCGCTCCGGAAGCGCCAAGAATTTTCGATAAAGCTAAGAATTACGATCCAGACGGCTTATCCCTCCGCTGCGAGCGGACCCGGTAAAGACGCTCCGTAAAACCACCTTCACGTTCGAACGCCTCAGCCAAAGCCTTCACCTGACGGTCCAGCAACACACACGCCACCCCGATAAGAACATGCGCCGCATTGGCGGAAAGCTCTGGGTAGAAAGCAGATGCGGAGGGACGGGGAATGGACGAGATGGACGGGATGGACCGGATGGACGAAATGGACGATTTAGGGGACCTCTTATTTCCATCAGGTCCATCAGGTCCATCAGGTCCATCAGGTCCATCCCGTCCATCCGGTCGTTCCCTCATCCTGTCGCTTCCCGGGGCAGCTTCATGCATGATCCAGGTCGCTACTTCGTCGGCGGATTGGCATCGTTGGTGGACCAGGGCTTGTCGTCTGGGGTCGGAGGGTGGCCAGAGTGTGAGGCGGCGGTGGCGGATGAAGTCTTCGTAGTCCAACCGGAGTTCTTCCAGGCTGGCGCGAGCGACCTGGGTCAGTTTGAGTTCCATTTTTTTCGAAGTGGCGCTGGCGGCGCTGCCTTCGGCGATATTCTGCACGCCGCTGCGCGCGGCCTGGACCATTTGGTCGTGAGTGCGACTGCGTCGGTCGATGTACTTGTCGCAGAACCGGACGGTGAGGTCATAGACGAGTTGGGCGAGCTGAAACGACTTCAGATTGCGGTATCCGCCATGGGCTGGAAGGAGTGGGCTGTCCGACATGGGGCTGGAAACGCGGGGAGGGGACCGATCCTTTCTGGGGATCAGCCTATAAATTGGGGCGACGGAAACGAAAACTCGGGCATAGTACACCTCAAAGGAATCTCCACCCATGAACGAATCTCCATCTGTCCCCAAGAGTGCCGTTGTACTGCTTCTCGGCATCGCTTCCCTGATCTGGCTGCTCAATCCGCCTGGCTTGAACCTCGATGACACCATTCCGCTCATTGGGAATCTGGACGAGGCAGCGGCGGCGTTGATCCTCATCAACTGTCTGAAATACTTCGGCATCGATCTGACACGCTTGTTTCAGGCTGGTCAGCGAGGCACCTCGGACCAGAGCGCCAAGCCCTCGGTCAATCGGGTCGTCGAGGTCGAGTCCGAGGTAATGCCCGACCGGAGTCGTTAAGGAGAGGACGAGCCCGACTGCCATGGCCTCGCTTCCGATCCGTGACTGGCCGGTCCCGCGCGACCCGTCGTCGTATCGCGGTGGAAGGGCCGCTCGTCCGCTTTGGCCGTGGTTGCTGGCGGCCATCCTGACCTCGGTCACGCTGCACATTGTCCTCTGGCGGTTCGCGCGGGACTGGGGATTGCCCGAGTATTTTGGCGCCTCCGCCCCTTCCCCCGTGGAAGAGCGGATACCGATCGATTTGCGGCGGGCGCGGATCAATGAAGAAGCGGCCGTGGCTCCGGAATCGCCGCCTCCAGAAGAAACGCCCGTGGAACGCGAGATCCCGCCGCCCACAGCCGAGCCGGTGGATGTCACGCAGTTTAAAGACCTGAAATTCGACGAGCTGAGGATGACCACGGAGGTGGAACTGCCCACAAACATCGTGGCCAGCCGAAACCCGGCCGCTGGCGCGCTGGATGCCAATCTGGCCAGCACTCTGTCCGCCGTGCCGGTCGCGACCGCGGGGGACGCGCTCACGACGCAAATCCAGGCGGCCACGGGGGCGCTGGCCTCGGACCCGCCGGTCTCCAAGGACCAAGTGGTGATGTTGGCTGATGCGCTCCCCACCGACGGCGACGCCCTTGGCCAATCTATTGCCGCGGCGACCAAGAAAGGTCAGCAGGGAACGGGGGATGCCGAGGGATTTGCCACATTGGACGATCTGCTGAACTACAGCGGACCGATCACGGATGACCGAACGGCGATGGTGCCGACGGACCTCCTCTTCGAATACAATTCCGCTGAATTGAAAGACTCCGCGCGCCTGAGCTTGATGAAGCTCGGATTTATCATTCAAAAAAATCCGCAGGCGGAAATAAGCATTGAGGGGCACACCGACACTTTTGGCGGCGATGCCTTCAATCAAACGTTGAGCGAAGCGCGCGCCAAGGCCGTGAAAAACTGGCTCGTCGAATCGCTTCGACTCAGTGGCGACCGACTGGCCATACGCGGTTGGGGAAAGTCAAAGCTCCTGGTTCCCGGCGGCGATGTGGCCGCCCAGCAAAAAAACCGGCGGGTAGAAATTGTCATCCGACCCAAACGGTGATCCCCTGCGGCCGCCATCCACTTCATGATGAATGCCCCCGTGCCATCCACGTTGCATGTCGCCACTCCTCCAGGTGAAACGCTCTGGTTCTTGAACTCCCTGGTGCGCATCGGAATCGCTTCAACGGACGGAAACGATGGGCTGTGCGCGATGGAGCATCGAGTGCCCTGCGGAGATTCACCGCCGCTTCATAGTCACGCCACTGAAGACGAGGTGTTTCACATACTGGACGGTGAGTTTCGCTTCCAAGTCGGCGATCGCCATTTGCGGGCCGGGCCGGGTGTAATGCTCCTTGTCCCGAAGGGCACGATTCACAGTTATCGGGCCGAATCGCCCGAGGGCGGGCGATTCCTCACCGTGACGCGTGGCGAGGACTTCGAGCGGTTTGTCCGTGCGGCCAGCCGCCCCGCCGAACGGCCGGATCTCCCGCCGCACGCGGGCTCGCCCACTCCCGAAGCCATGGCTGCGCTGACCGAACTGGCAGCCGCCCACGGCATTCAGTTTCATGGACCGCCCCTCGCGGAA
Source organism: Verrucomicrobiales bacterium (assembly GCA_046155625.1). Taxonomy (GTDB): domain Bacteria; phylum Verrucomicrobiota; class Verrucomicrobiia; order Verrucomicrobiales; family V1-33; genus CAJBME01. Next base: position 34,117 of record JBJXFS010000347.1, read on the forward strand.
GAGGCATCGCCACTCTGACGGCGAGGGAATTCAGGACATTCCGGCCTTGGCGCCCGCTTTACGTCTCCTGATCCGCAGAGGCAGGAGCGGGAAATTTGGGTAAATTTCCAATAAGCTCGCATTCTCGTCGTCATGCACTCCGACCCGTCGCCCATGCCGATGTCTGAATTGCCCAAAGATGCTCCCCAGGCCGGGCTGCTGGCCGCCCTCGCTCGATTCGAACGCCCACTGGTTCGATACGCCCTCGGCTTGTGTGGGGACCTCGAACAGGCGCGCGACGCGGTGCAGGACACCTTCATCAAACTGAGTCGCGACGCCGTTCGCGGGGCTACGCCGGCAACGCACGACCAAGTCGAAGCCCTGGCCCCATGGCTATTCACCGTCTGCAAAAACCGGGTCATTGACCTCCACCGAAAATCCTCACGCCTCGTCCCCATGGACTCCGCCATCATCGAATCCATCCCCGCCAGCCACCCGGCACCGGACACCGCACTCGATCGCAAGGACACAGCGCGCCAGTTGCGCCAAATGATCGAGGAGTTACCGGAGAAACAACGGCATGTTTTGAAGCTCAAGTTCGAATCTGGCCTGTCCTACAAGGAAATCGCCGCGGCCACCGGACTCACCACTTCCAACATCGGTTGGATCATTCATCAGGCTGTCCAGTCCCTCCGAACGACCTGGGAAGCCCTCCAGGAAGCATGAACCGAGCCTCCTGAACCTTCAAGCCATTGAGCCCCAACGACCCTCTGCCCCGCCAATTCCTCGCGACTTTTTCGTACATCTTCTCCCTGATTCTTCCCTTCTCCAATCCCAGGACTTTCCCATGAACGACCAATTTAAATCACAACTCACCTCGTTGGCTCTCGACGAGATCGGGCCGGAGCAACGCACCGCCCTGGAGGCCACCCTGGCGGCGACTCCGGAAGCCCGCGTGTATGTCGACAAGACCCGCACCTTCTGCGCGCTGCTCGGTGAAACCTTCGGCGCCACGGGCGATCTGACGCTGACCGATTCCCAGCGAGACAGCCTGAGTCGCCAATTGAGCGAGTCATCCTCCGGTGCCGCCGCACCCACGATGAGTTTTGTCTCGCACCGCAACCAGTGGATGGGTTGGGTGGCCGGTTTGGGGGCCGCGGCCGCCGCCTTGGCGGTCACTCATCACCTTTGGTTTGATCAGCGCTCGAGCAGTATCGTCATGGGCGCAAAGCCTGGATCCACAGCCCCTTTGGTGGTGGTGCAAGGAGGGGCGACGGCGGCGACTGATTCAACACACTTCGCTAATCAGGAGGGCTTTCGTGAGGCCGACGGCTCAAACGCTCTGGCGCTCAACGAGGAACTCCGACTTGGCAAAACGCGCGCCGATGCCCCCGCCGATCCTGCCACGTTCGCTGGGCCCGCCGAAGCCAAACAACTCGAGAAGTCGGACCAGCGCAGGGATAACCTGTCAGCAGTGGATGGGGGCGCCGTTTCACTCGGCGATGACGCAGTAGGCCGCGCCCTGGCCGCGGAGGCCAGCAGACCGCTGGCCGAAGCTTCAATGCTGAGGCTCCAGGCCATTTCCGGTGAGGCGGCCTCCGAGGATGGCTTGGCGGGTGATCCTGGGGAAACGGTTGACGCTGTAGATGCGTCCGCTTCACCCTTTAGTGTGGCGGCGGTCCCGGCCGATACCGCGGGAGCCATCCCAATCGGCGGCCTCCCCGCCCCAGCGACTGAGCCGGCCAATCTTGCGGCGAGTGAACCGGCCTCTCGCCTGGGGCTAGGTGCTCCTCAGCCAGGGGCGACGCAAGACGCCCCCGCCGACGCAAAGCCACTGGCGTCACGCCGGCGGGAAGAGAGCATCGATCAATCGCAGACACGTTATTTCAAACGGCAAGTGGATTCGTACGAGGAGCTTGCGGGAGCGTCGCGCGACAAGCTTCCGGAATCGGAGTTGCTCAGCCGCGGTGCCGGGTTTCCGCTCACTCCCGCCACTCCGGGCACAGAAGACTACGCCGAAGTTCCCGAAAACCCATTCCTCGCGGTGGCCAGCTCGCCGCTCTCGACGTTCTCGGTCGATGTCGATACGGCGGCCTATGCCAATGTGCGCCGGTTTCTCAATCAGGGCCAGCGTCCGCCCCGCGCCGCGGTGCGTTTGGAGGAAATGATCAACTACTTCCGATACGACTACCCTCAACCCGCTGGAGATACCCCCTTCTCGGTGACTGTTGACATGGTAGACTGCCCGTGGCAGCCGCAGCACCGCCTCGCCCGCATCGGCCTCCAGGGTAAATCCGTCACCCGCGAGCAGCGGCCCGCCGCCAATCTGGTATTCCTGGTCGATGTTTCCGGTTCCATGGATGAGCCGAACAAACTCCCGCTGGTTAAACAGAGCCTCCACTTGCTCACGTCCCAGCTCAAGGGCAGCGACCACGTGGCCATTGTCACCTACGCGGGCCAATCGGGAGTCGCCCTGCCCTCGACCAGTTTGGAACAGAAAGAATCAGTCACTCGCGCGATCGAGGCGCTCGCCGCCGGCGGATCGACCAACGGGGCGTCCGGCTTGCAACTGTCGTACCAGCAAGCGCGTCAGCACTTCAAGCCCGGTGGGGTCAACCGCGTTCTGCTCGCCACCGACGGGGACTTTAACGTCGGTATCACCAGCCGCACTGATCTCGAAACGCTCATTACCAAGGAAGCCCAGTCCGGCGTGTTCCTCTCCGTGCTCGGGTACGGCATGGGCAATCTCAAGGACGCCACCATGGAATTGCTCGCCGACAAGGGGAATGGAAACTACGCGTACATCGACAGCCTGAGCGAAGCTCGCAAGGTGCTGGCCGATCAGCTCGATGGCACCCTCACGACCATCGCCAAGGACGTGAAAATCCAGATCGAGTTCAATCCGGCTCAGGTCCGCCATTACCGCCTGCTCGGATACGAGAATCGCCTCCTCGCCAGGGAAGACTTTAATGACGACAAAAAGGACGCGGGCGAAATCGGCGCCGGACACTCGGTCACGGCCCTCTATGAAATCGTGCCCATCGGCGCGGCGCCTCCTCAGCCGCCCGTCGATCCGCTGAAGTATCAACCAGTGCCGGCAGCCCCTGTCGCCACCGCTCCGGCAACGGACAAGCCCGTCTCGCGCGAGGCGATGACCGTCAAGCTCCGCTACAAAGCGCCCGAGGGCACGGAAAGCCGCTTGATCGAAGTTCCGGTGGTCGACTCGGAGCGGCGGATGGCGGAGGCGCCAGGCGACTTCAAATTTGCCGCGGCCGTGGCCATGACCGGACTGCTGCTGAAGGACTCCGCCCACAAGGGATCAGCGAATTGGAACATGGTGCGCGATCTCGCTCGCGCCGGCAAAGGCCAGGATCCGGAAGGTTACCGGGGTGAGTTCCTGCAGCTCATGGAAAAGGCGGCAGGAGTGGTGCCCTGATTGAACGGGTGTCGATATTACGATTCTCCCGCCGGCTCGCCGCGCGAACCAGCCGCAGAGCGCGTCAAGGCGTCCCTTGAAGAAAGTCCGGCGGCCGGCGATGACGAAGACCGCGGCAACGCGTCAGCCTGGCCAATCGACTCAGACCTTGCCGCGAATACGCCGGCCACAATTCCGGATGTCGGCGGGCCAGAGCGGGGTCGAAGTTCACGAGTCCTCCCCCCACGAGATAACGCATGAGTTGGCGAGTGGTGACGTCCTTCGAAAATAAGCGCTGCGCTCGCTCCCGCCCGGCCTGGCCCATGCGGCGCGCGAGCCGAGGATCGTTCAGGAGGCGTGCCAATGCCCCCGCCATGCCCGCCGGATCGCGCTGGTTGACCAGCAGGCCGGTTTCTTCATGATCAACCATTTCCGGCACGCCGGCCAAGCGCGTGGAAACGCATGGCACCGCGGCCGCCATCGCTTCCATAAGCACGGTGGGGAGGTTGTCCATTCCACCGTCCTTTTCCATGGCACAGGCCAAGGCAAAGACGCGCGTCTGTCCAAGTTTTTGGATGATGACGTCCTGCGGTGTCGGTCCGATGAGGTAAACGTCGCGGTGCAACTGAAGTAAGGCGATCTGGTCGCGCAGCGACTCTTCCAACGGCCCATCGCCTGCGATTTCGCAGCGGAAGGGAACGCCCGCTGTCTTGAGCCGCGCGCACGCGTCGATCAAGTCAGGATATCCCTTTTTTTCGATGAGCCGGCCCACACTAAAGATAAGGGGGGGGTCTTCGGAGAGAGGCGCGTTCTCGGTCCTGCCGGCGGCCGTGGCGAATCGACTGAGATCCAATCCGTTGTACACGCGTCGAATGCGTCCGGACGCCCCGGGAAACCGTTGGCGCAGGTCCTGGGCGGTGAAATCGCTCACGGTGACAATGAGTGAGGCGTCGGCCATGAGCCGGCCTAGAGTGACATCCACCCCGGCTTCCGCGCACCACAAATCATTGGCGTGCCCGGTGAAAGAATACGCGCAGTCCCACGCCTGGCGCAGCCACCAGCTAACGCGGGCACCCAATCCCGCAAAGTGAGAGTGAACATGCCGAACGCCCGCGGCGCGCAGTTGATGGCCGATGTAAGCGGCTTCGTACACGCGCATCTTGTCGGGCCGGTCGCCCCAATGGCGCAGGCTCAGGACGATTTCCTGGGGCAGCTCCTGAGCCTGCTTGGCCCGCTTCACCCAGTCGATCAGTTCCTTCTCCGGCGGCAGGAAGTGGACGCGCTCGTAAAGATCGTCGGAAAAATGGCGGGGTGATTCGTCACGGGTGTCCCGAATGGAAAAAAGGAGCGGACGCATTCCCTGGCGCTCGATTTCCAATACTTCCCGCGCGCAGAAAGTCTGCGTGAAGCTGGGGAAGCGCTCGAAGATGTAAGCGAAATGGGGACGCACGGAGGACGAAGGATGAAAGACGAAGGATGGGGGTGGGGCGTGGGGACCGCGGATGCGAGTCGTCAGGACGGAGGTCTCGGTCCGCGCTTCGATCTTGGATGGCAGCAGGGGTGGCTACAGAGCAAGAAAGTTCTTCAATAACGCCTTTCCATGCCGCGTGAGTATCGACTCGGGGTGAAATTGCACGCCGTGGACCGGGAACTCGCGGTGGCGCAGCCCCATGATTTCGCCCTCATCGGTCTCGGCGCAGATTTCGAGGCAGGCCGGGAGGGATTCGCGCCTGACGATGAGCGAATGGTAACGGGTGGCTTCAAACGGATTGGGCAACCCGGCGAAGACGGCGCGGCCGTCATGATGCATGAGCGATGTCTTGCCGTGCATCAGCCGAGGAGCGCGTACCACCTCTCCACCAAACACCTCGCCAATGGCTTGATGACCGAGACATACGCCCAGGGTTGGGAGTGTCGGCCCGAAGGCGCGAATGGCGTCGCAGCTGATTCCCGCCTCGCTGGGATAACACGGTCCGGGTGAAATACAGAGGCGCGTGGGACCAAGCGTCCGGATCCCGTCCAGCGTAATCTGGTCGTTGCGAAAAACCTTCATCTCCGCACCCAACTCGCCAAAGTATTGGACAAGGTTGTAAGTAAAGGAGTCGTAATTATCGATGATCAAGAGCATCCTGCCTCACCCAACTCCGAAATCCGGCCCCGCCAAGTCCAGGTCCGCAAATTTTCCCCCCTCCGGGCCGAGCCGGGACCCGGGTGGAGCCATCTGCACATACTGCTCGCGCGTACACTTGTGGGCTTGCTCGACGATTGAATTTCCGCTAGCGTCATGCGTCTGATCGAGCCGTAATCTGATTATATTCCGATGAGAAATCCCATTTCCGCCTTCTGCCTCCGCCTGCTCCTCGTGCTCTTCACGGCGGTGGGCTTCACCTCTTGCATGGTTTATGAGGGAGGCGGCTACTACGCGGACGGGCCGTACTACGAAGGAGGCGGCTACTACGCGGACGCGCCGTACTACGGGGGAGGCGGCTACGCGTATGACGACGACTGGGGGGACGACTACTATTACGGGTATTACCCGCCGGCCTACCGCAGTTATGTCACGTATTCGGCGGCATGGCCCTATTATTACGGCGGCCGGTACTACAGCTACCGGTGGTGGGATGACGACCAGTATCGTCACTATTGCTACGATCATGGATCGAACGGGAGCCATTACCGCAAGCGTCGAAGCAGCGAAGAAATGAAATTGGTGCGGTACCACGGCCCCGAACGCGGGCGCCTGCCCACGGGCTATCACTCGGAGCAATGGTATCGTGACCGCGGCTACAGTGTGAAAACCAACACCTACCGCGAACGCGACGGCGACCTTCGCGGCCGCCAACCGTCTTCTTCCTCCACCTCTCGCAACAAGGCCGATAGCCGGCCCACCAGTGAGCATCCCCGGGCCATTCGGCAGCCGGATAAATATCGCTACACTGGCAGTAGCGACCGTGGCAGCAGCGACCGTAGCAGCAGCAACCGTGTCAGCAGCAACAGTGGCAACAATGATCGTCGGAGCAGCGACGCCCGTCGCTCGTCGAGCTCTTCCCGGAGCGAGGAAGGGCGGCGCAGCAGCGGGAGCAGCGGCAGTCGTTCCCGGAGCGATTCCCGTCCAACCAGCGAACATCCGCGAGCCTTGCAGCAGCCGGACAAATATCGGTATACCGGTACCGCGGGAGGCGGCAGCCGGAACGAGCGAAGCGGGGCATCTCGCGGCGAAAACCGGGATGGGGGCGGACGCGGGAGCGAGCGGAGCGGGGGAGGCCGGAGCAGCGGCTCCGGCGGAGGCGGCGATAAGGGCGGGAAAAATGGCAAGAAAGATTGAGCGTGCTACTATTGGGAGAATTGTGTACTCGACCACAGGGTGCGCCCGTGATTGACATCTTTGTGGCGCGCGACTACTTCCGCCCCATTCACAGTCCGCTCGGTTCCGACCCAGATGCACACCCTCACAGCCGCCCTGGACAAGGGCTTTCCCTCGCACGCCCCCGGTTATTGGCGGGGCGTGTCCCCGGACCAGTGGAACGACTGGACTTGGCAACTCAAAAACCGAGTCACCACACTCGCCCAGCTGGAAAAACATCTTGTCCTGACCGACGAGGAGCGCGCGGGTGTCCTCCTCACGCGGGACAAGCTGGCCATGGCGATTACGCCGCACTTTTTTAATCTGGTCGACCCCCTCAACCCGGACTGTCCGATCCGCCGGCAAGTGATTCCGCGCATTGAGGAAAGCTGGGAAGATCCGGACGAATTGACCGACCCTTGTGGCGAGGACAGCCATATGCCCGTGCCGGGCTTGGTGCACCGCTACCCGGATCGCGTCTTGTTTCTGGTCACCGACCGATGTGCCAGCTACTGCCGCTACTGCACGCGCAGCCGTGTGGTCAGCGGGGCGGGGGACCAGGAATTGCACACCGAGTTCGAGGCGGCATTCCGCTATCTTGAATCGCACACCGAAGTGCGCGATGTGCTGCTCTCGGGCGGAGACGCGCTCCTTCTCTCGGATGCCAAACTCGAGCGATTGCTGTCGCGATTGCGTGCCATCCCGCATCTCGAGTTCCTGCGCATCGGGTCTCGGGTCCCCATTTTTCTTCCACAGCGCATCACGCCGGCTCTCTGTCAAATGCTGCAGAAGTACCATCCGCTATGGATGAGCGTGCACGCCAACCACCCGAAGGAACTGACCGCGGAAGTGCGTGAGGCGCTCGAACGACTGGCCAATCACGGCATTCCCCTGGGCAACCAAAGCGTGCTGCTGCGAGGCGTAAACGACGAAGTTGAGACATACAAGTCGCTGGTGCACAAGCTTTTGATCTGCCGCGTCCGTCCATACTACCTCTACCAATGCGACTTGATCCAGGGGTCGTCGCACCTGCGCACAAGTGTAAAACGCGGCCTGGAAATCATCGAGGGATTGCGCGGTCACACCAGCGGGTACGCCGTGCCACAGTTTGTCATCGACGCGCCCGGAGGCGGCGGCAAAGTGCCCATCAATCCGGAATATCTGCTCCAGCGCACGCGCACGCGCTCGATAATCCGGAACTACGAGGGGCGAGTCTTCGAATACCCGGAACCAGGATCCAAGTGGGACTTGGGCGAGTCCATCGTGGACCCCGGCACTCTGGAGTGGTCGCACGCCCGCCGATGGTAGAAGGCGGTCAATTGGTTCATGCTCCATGCCTGCCGCCGAAGCCGTTCATCTGGTCAAAGAGTTCCCGGAAGCCGCCGGGAAACCTCCGCGGCGGGTGCTCAATGACGTTTCTTTCGCGGTCGAACCCGGGGAGTCGCTCGCCGTGGTCGGGCCCTCCGGTTGCGGAAAAAGCACCCTGCTGAATCTGATCGGCCTTCTCGATGTCCCGACGTCCGGTGAAGTGCGGCTGGCTGGGCAGCCGGTCGGAGGATTGGGGGAGCCGGCGCGGGCGGCGTTGCGGGCGGAATCGATCGGATTCGTCTTTCAACTGCATCATCTTCTGCCGCAATGCACGGTGCTGGAAAATGTGATGGTGCCCACTCTGGCGCTCCCCTCCGACCATCCGGTTCGGGCCGCGGCGGCGACTCGGGCCGCCTCCCTGCTGGAGCGTGTGGGGCTTTCCGCCCAGGCCTCGGTTTTTCCCGGTGTCTTGTCGGGCGGTGAGCGGCAGCGCGTGGCCGTGGTGCGTGCGCTGATCAATCAGCCCAAGCTCATCCTGGCTGATGAGCCCACCGGCGCCCTGGACCGTGAGAATGCCGCCCGAGTGGTCGCGTTACTTCAGTCGCTCGCGGCAGAAAACCATGCCGGTTTGATCATGGTCACGCACGACGCCTCGCTCGCCGCCACTCTGCAAAAAACCCTGACTCTGGGATGACCGGGCGGCGCAGCTCGATCACGAGGTCGCCCGCCGACGGCGCAGCAAGAGAGCGCCCGTGGCGCTGAGGCAGAGGGCTGCCAAACTCGGCTCCGGAACAACTTCCAGGCGCAGCTGGTTGCCGACGATGGATCCCGTGACAACATCGGACGCATCGTCGACTTGAGCCTGCTGCATAGGGAGCGAGAGGTTGCCACTTCCTGGGATGCCGACGTCGTCGACCTTCGACAACCATGGCAGGTCACCATCATTGCTGTCATTGTTGGTAATCAATGCCCACTGGGTCGCGCTGGCTGCGGACGAGGCATTGAAGACCCAGAGGAACATCAGTTTGTTCGGGGGAAGGTAGGACTGCTCTGCTCCGGAAATGGTGAAAGAAAAACGACCGGCTGTCGGGACCCCGGCGGCGAGAGATCCATCGGTGAGGGTGCCGGAATTGGCCACGCCTTCCCCGAGCGATTTGAAGAGCTGGTCGATCGATGAAAAGTCGGTACCGGAGATGACGGCGATGTCGGCGACGGGGTCGTTGAAGAACCCGACGCGGATTAGACTGCCGGCGGGGAGCGGCGTTCCCGCGGCATCGGCGAGAATTCGTCCGCTGCCGCCGAGATTGTTTCCTGTCACCGAGATGGCGGCATCACTGGAACAGGTGAGAGTGAATAGTGAGATGGCGGAAACGACGAGGGCGTTTTTCATTAGGTTGAGATGACAATGGACAGAACAGACGAAAAATTCAATCTCAATTTAATTCCCGATCGAGACGGGCGGCTGAGTGTAATAGCGATTGCCGGTTGGCTTGATCGTGAAGGCGACGCCGTGAGGCACGGTAAGGTTGGTTGGGACTCCGCTGGTGGTCACGATGGTGTCCGCCCCTAGATCATAATAGAACAGGCCCAGTTGGGAGAAGACGCCGTTGGTGCGGCCATAAAGCGTGATCAAATCGGCATACTCAGTAAGGGCCGAGTCGGCCAACCCGAGTGCCGGACTACCCAAACCAGAGCGTTCGTCGATGGTGGTCGATGTGAGTGGGCTGAGAGCGACGACCGGGTTCATCTGGCCAACGAAGTTCACTTTGCCGGCGTAAAGTGGCACTTTGGTCGGTGTGTCTTTGACATGGGTGACCTCGCCCCCGCCAAACGTGAGGGTGCGCGGACCGTTGCAATTCAGCAGAATCCCTTGGGCGGGATACACGATTTCGTTATCGCTGATGGTGACAAAATCCTGTGCCACGATGTGGCCCGGCGGGGTGTCGTCGTAGAAGAATGATTTTCGTGTTCCGTTGTCGTAAAGCAGCGTGACCGAGTCGCTGAATGCTCTCAAGCCTGCGCCGCCGCGAAAGATGGAGCCCAGCGTGGCATGCTTGCGAATGGCGTACTTGACGTTTTGACCCAGGTTGAAGCCGGCCGCCCCAAGGTTTCCTTCCACTTGCACCGTGGTGGCCGTGTTTTGCGTGATGTCGAGAACCAGGCCGGCCCACGATCCCTCGACGATCTCGACATAATGAAGGTTGAACGCACCCGGTGTCCAACCGGCGCCGCTCTGCGAAATCGTCGAGAGCGCCCCCGCCGTCACGCTCGTCGACTGCCCTTGAAATTCCTTCTTTGTCGTCAGCGCGCACGTCCACAGGGACACGCCCGCCGGCGCGTTGAATCGGTAATAGCCGATCACTTGACTCGCCGTGCCTTGGCCAAACACAGGAAGGGCCATCACACCAAGTGCCAGACAAAGGCTGGCCCGAAAACAGGTCGCTATGCTCATGAGGAAATCAGGGGGACTGACGCTCGTCAATTATTACCGGAAGCGTCTTGCCACGGCAAGGCAAAATTCTTAGAGATTACGATTTCTCTAATGAGTGAAGAGGATCTGTATTCTGCGTCGCAAATCTGCGAATATCAGTCGGTTGCGGCGGGCTTGTCGGGCGCGGCCGCTGGCAGGTTGGGCAGTGGGACGAGGGCCGCCGCCATGAGGGGTTTTTGTCCGCGGCTGGCGAGTGACTGGTGCAGCGCGGCGAGTGTCCGCGTGGCCCGGCCAGCGAAGAGAGTTTGGCCGTCCTTCGTTTTCACCGTGACTGGCGTGTCCAAGTCGAGCAAGGCGTCATCGAGGGCGAGAGAGACCGACAGGTCGCGATTGCTCTGCAGGGTGATCATGGGGCCGTCCAGTCGGGCTCGGATTTCGTCGCCGGCGCGTGCCTCCGCGCGCGGGACGGTGAGCCAGTAAAACCGGTCGTGGATGACGTCGTCCTGGCGCCAGACGATCACGGTGGGCCATGGGTTGCGGGTGAATTCTTCCATCCAGGGGATGGCGATGCGATCCTCGAGCTCCATCCAGTGGGATTTCCCTTCGTGCATTCCCACTTGATGGGCATAGCCATGCGGATCCTCGGCGCGCAGGGCGGCGAGTTTGTCGCCCCATTCCCGGGCGACTTTGTTGCGGTTGTAAGCACTGTCCAGCGCGCCCATGTGCAGGGCGAACCCGATATTGCGGAGGCCGAGCGGGGAGGCTTCATTCGGATGACCGGCCATCATGGAGGCGGCGGCCAGGCGGTCGGCGAAGCGGGGCGCCAATTGGTACACGCCGTCGCCCCCGGCTGAATACCCCATGAGATACACGCGATTGGGATTCACGCCCTCCAGGACGATGAAGTTCTGGATCAACCGGTCGAAGAGGCCGTCGATATGCGCTTCATGCCACAAGTTCCACGTGTCGGTCGGAGCCCGCGGCGCCACGTAAATGCCTTCTTTTGGATGATAGGAGTCCCCGAGGCGGAGCTGGTTTCTCCATTGGCTGTCGTTGACGTGAGTGGGGGCGCCGCCACCGCCATGCATGGAAATAAACAGGCTGTGGCCGGATTCCGGCTTCTCGCCGTAGACGCGTTTTTCGAAGCGGAGGGTGCGGCCGTCGATCACGATTTGGCCGGCATTCATTTCTTCGGTCCGGGTGGTCCGTACGAGAGCGGCATGATCATTCCAGAGAAGCGATTTGGCTTGCTCGGCTTCCGCTTTGGTGAGGGCGACGGTGGCAAACGGCTGGTCGGCCATGGCAGGACGTTCACCCACCGGCCGAGCGAGCCAACGGCCCAGCGCCTCAAGCGCGGCCGGGGCAGCCGCGGGGTCCGGGGAATCCGCTTGAGCGGGACCGGCCAGCCCGGCGGTCGCCGCGGCCATCAGCGCGGTATGACGAAGGATGAAGTCGCGGAGTCGTTCCATCGGGCAATCAACTCTGTCCGCGGCCGCCTGCAATCGCAATACGGCTCGTCGATCGGGAAGGAGACCAGAGTCGGACAGATTGGCCATTCCTCGCAAGATTTTCATTTGGGAGCGGATATGGTATATACAGCGACGACTTCTGCTCGCCTGGCATGTCCGCCATTTCCCAACCAGAGCCCTCGACGGCCGATTTCAGCCGCACGCGGCGCAGTTTGCTGAACCGTCTGAAGAATTGGGACGACCAGAGGGGCTGGCAGGAGTTTATGGATAAATATGGGCGGTTCATCTTTGGGCTGGCCCGGAAATCCGGGTTCACGATCGATGAGTCGGAGGACGTGGTTCAGGATGTGTTGGTCAGTGTGGCGAAGAAGCTATCCGCCTTTCGGTACGAGGGACAAAAGGGATCATTCAAGGCGTGGCTGGTGATGATCGTGAAATCGCGGGTGATCGACCATTTGCGGAAGAAATACCGGCGTGGGTTGCCGGCCGAGGGGGCGGCGAGGATGGAGGAAGAGACGCGGCTGGAAGAACGCATCGCCCAGCACGAGGACGCGCTGAGTCATGAGGCGGTGTGGACGCGCGAGTGGGAGGGGCATGTGCTGGCCACGGCGCTCGATCGCGTCAAGGATCGTCTCCCGGCCAAACAGTTTCTCGCCTTTCGCATGTGCACGCAGCAGCAGAAGTCGCCCGCCGAGGTGGCGCGGGCGCTTGGATTGTCGTTGCCGACGGTCTACCTGATCCGTCATCGGGCCGGGCGGCTGGTCGCGCGGGAGATCGAACTGCTCAACGAAGGCCGATGAGTGCACCGACCGAACGCCTGCGGCACGACGGGGACCGGCCGCCCTTACGGATTCCGGATCACACGCTGCTCCGCGTGATCGGCCGCGGCAGTTATGGGGAAGTGTGGGAGGCCCGCAACGTCATGGGGACGCCGCGGGCGGTCAAAATCGTTCGCCGCGACGACTTCGAATCCGCACGGCCGTTCGAGCGAGAGTTTGAGGGGATTCAGCGGTACGAGCCGGTTTCGCGCACCCACGCCGGACTGGTGCAGGTCCTGCACGTCGGCGAGGACCGGGCAGGCGGATACTTTTACTATGTGATGGAATTGGCGGACAACGCCGATCCCGGTGCCGTGCTGTATCGCCCGCGCACGCTCCGCGGCGAGATCCAGTCACGCGGGCGACTTCCCGTCGAGGAATGCATCGAAAGTGGAATCACACTGGCCAGCGCGCTCGGCCACTTGCACCGCGCCGAGCTGGTGCCCCGCGATGTGAAGCCGTCGAACATCATCCTCGTCGACGGCATGGTGAAACTGGCCGACGTCGGATTGGTGGCCAAACTGAGCGACTCCCGCAGTCTGGTGGGCACGGAGGGTTATTATGCGCCCGAAGGGACGGGTAAACCGCGCAGCGACGTCTACAGCTTGGGCAAGGTGCTTTATGAGTGCATCACCGGGAAGGAACGCACGAGTTTTCCCGATGTGCCCGATGACTGGGATGGCGGACCGGAGTCGCGCCCGGCCTTCGAGTTCATGGAGATTGTCCTGCGGGCGGCCGAGCCGGATCCGGACCGCCGCTATGCCGACACCGACGAGATGTTGGCCGACTTGGCCCTGCTCAAGGCCGGCAAATCGCTGCGGTATCTAAGGCGGGTCGAGACACGCCTGAAGCGCACGCTGCAGGTGTTGGCCATCGCCGCCGTGGTTATCGCGGCCGTGGCCGGTGCCTGGCTTTATGAAATGCGTCGGGCCGACCAGATCACGGCCGCCGAGCAACGGACCGCCCGCGCCAAGGAAGAGACTCAACGCTTGCTCGGCGAGTCGCTCGTGGCTGGAGCGCGGGCCGAACGCCTGAGCCAGCTGGCTGGAGCGCGCGCCAAGGCACTCGATGCCGTCCAACGCGGACTCGCGGCCGGTGCCTCCCCGCTCGAACTGCGGACGCAGGCCGCGTCCGCGCTCGCCTTGATCGATGCCGGGGAAATCCGCCCTGATCGCGGCTTGCGGGCGCCGGGCCAATGGGTGGCGTGGTCCCCGGATGCCGCGTTTGCTGTGGTGGCCGATCCGGGGAGCGGGATGACGCGGGTGATTGACCGCTCCACCCAGCAGGAAACCGCCTCATTTACCGCCGGGCCGGGTGTGCTGGAGATTGCCGTGGCCCCGCGGGCCGAGCACGTGGCCTTCGTGTTTCACGATGGTCGGGTGGCGCTCTGGGAATCGCGATCCGGCCGCCGGCACTGGGAGTCGGCTCCTGCCGCGGTGCCGTGCCGACCGAGTTTCAGCGGCGATGGCGCGTGGTTGATTTACACCGCCGCGGATGGGCTGACAGCGCGCGCGTGCGGGGCCGGGGAGCCGGTCGTCCTGGTCCCCGAGGCGCTCGGTTATCGCGGTCTCTATCTCGCCCCCAACGGCCAGTGGATCGCCACGCTGCTCGTACCCACCAGCGAGCGCGAGGGTCGGCCAACCAAAAACCTTGGCCTGCGCATTTACACCGGCTTGCCCGGGCGCCTGCCATCGGCCGCCGAAACCGGCCGCGTCAAGGCCCACGACATCCCGTCCGACATCCGACTGGAAGGTGTGAGCATCAGCCATGACAGCCGATATGTGGCCGCCGCCGTGAGCGAGGACCGACTGCGTGTTTGGGAGGTGCCTGGGATGTCTCAGATCGTCTGGCTGCGCGGCCACCAACGCTCGGTGCGAGGAACGGCCTTTCACCCGCTCGACAGCAATATCGTCGCCAGCACGTCGTGGGACGGCACCACACGGCTTTGGGACATGACCACCCGCCGCGAAATCCTCGTCATCCCGGCCGGCGGCGAGGAAATCATCATAAGCCCGGATCAGGGCGAGTTTCTGCTGCGGAGTTGGGATCGCCAGGGTCTGCTCGCCGCTCCGTTTTCCCGGCGCAACGCCCTGCGCGTTTTCCGCATCCCTCCCTTCACGCCGCTGGGTCTGTTCGCCAGTGTCGATTTTAATCGGGATGGCCGCCTGCTCGCCGCCGCCGGGGATGCCGGGGTCATCGTCTGGGACGCCACCAGTGGCGAGTACTTCACCGCCGAACCGCCGGGCCGGCCGATGGACTGGCGCAACGGAATTTTCGACTCTCGCGACGACGCGTTGTATTTCAGCGGACTCAAGGGTCTCTTTCGGCGGTCATTCGCCTTTGACGATGCCGGATGGGTGCAGTTCGGCCCGAAAGAAACCGAGCTCAATGGCTTCGCGTCGTTCCTCGGCTGGACAGGCGGGCGCTTAGCCGTCAGCGGCCGGCACGACGACCAGGGACGGCCAGGGGTCGGGCTGCGCGCCGCCGACGGCTCAATGCCACTGCTCCTGCCGTCGCAGTCGCCCGATCAACTGGCCACCTCGCCGGACGGCCGATGGCTGGCCGTCGCCCGCTACCCGGGCGGTGGGGGCACGATCTGGGACATGCACGCCCAACCGCCCGTCGCCCGGGAATTGGAAACTCCGACGCGCGCCAACTTCGGGTTTTCCGCGGATTCCCGCGTCCTCGTCGTCGGCACCGAAAAGGTCGTCAAATTCGTCAACCCAGCCAATCCCGCCCAACAGCTCGCCGCGCCGCTCGTGCGCACCAACTGCCAGGAAATCCCCTCGCATTCGGCCGCCAGCGCGGCCGCCGGTCTCGTCGCCGTAAGCACCGGACCGACCGAGATCACGCTCTGCGATGGCTCCACTTTCGCCCCAGTCCTTCGGCTCGACTCGCCGCTCACGCCGTTCGATTGCGCCCTGGCCTTCAGCCCGGACGGCCGATCGCTCGCCCTCGCCGGCGGCACCAGCCGCGTCATGGTCTGGGATCTCGGGTGGATTTATGAAGAATTGACCCGGATCGGGCTCGGTTGGTCGGCGGCTCAGGACCGCCGGTGATTCTGGAAAGGGACTTTTCGGCCACGAAATGCACGAAACACACGAAAAACCATTGAGTTATGATGAACGCTCCTCTCATCACTTGATTGGACGCCCTATGACAGCTCAGCCTCGCTCGGCCGGGTCTCTGGGATGGCTACGTTTCGCTTTAATATAGTATCGGTTGGGTTCAGTCTCCCGTGGCTCCCAGCCACGACGGTCATCATTGAGCCTCTGACCCGAATGCCAGAATCCACCTCCCAAAACCGGAACCGCATCCATGACCATGAACGAAAAACCCACCCGTCCGTCCCTCAAGAAACTGCTCATCGCGAATGCCATCCTTTGGGTCACCTGCCTCATGATCGTGGTAGTGACACCGAATTTCGTCAGCAGCCCGGAAAAAGCCCGGTTCCCGACCGTGATGGCAATGCTGATCGGATTCACTTCCTCGTGCGGAATCATCCGTCAGGCACGGAGGTGATGTTATCCACACCGAGGCTTCCAACCACTGCTTCACCCAGCACCGATAACGGCTGCGGGGAGTGAATGATCCGCATTTGGGCCACGGTGGTCATGAACGCGAAGACGGGAGCCACGGTTCCTCCCGAAACAAGGTCGGACAGATCAAAGGCCGTGGTCGGCCAGCCACTGCCCGGTGCAAGAACAATGGCCAGTAACGCTTGCAGGTCCGAGGCCGGGACGACAGACTGCCCGTTCTTATGGTGCTGAAATGTCGCCTTCCCGCCAGTTTGGTCGTGGCGGTTCTGTGTGCCGGAGGGCTGACGATACCGCTGTTGTCGTCGGACGCATTGCGTCCTCCGGCCGTTCGGCCACTCGCCGCCTCGGTGCATGCATTGGTTGGTGGACGTGTGGTGCTCAATCCCGGGGAGGAGCTGGAAAGGGCGACGGTGGTGCTGCGGGACGGCCGCATCGAAGCTGTGGGGATGGACACCCCGATCCCCGGCGATGCCCGCGTCCACGAGATGAACGGCACGACCATTTACGCCGGGTTCATCGATGCCCACGTTTCTTTTGCGAAAATACCATCCGAGCGTGCGGGGCCGATGGACGAAGACCCGCCGGTAGGCTTCCGCGACCTGACGGCCGGGGCGGGTGCGGGATTTGCCGGAGCTCCCTCCGTGGCGGGGGGAACCGGCCCGGATTCGGTGGTGACTCCCCAGCGCCGCATGGTTCGCGAGCATGCCCCGGACCCCAAGGCGTTGGAGGCACTTCGAGCCGAAGGCTTCACCGCCGCCAATGTGGTCCCGGATCGTGGCGTCATCCGCGGCACCAGCGCCTTCGTTTCCCTGGGTTCCAGCGATCCGGAGGAAGCGATCATGCGCCCGGACACTTTCCAGCACATTGCCCTTACGGTGCCGGGCGACGACCCGCGGGGCGCGCGCGACAACAACCGGGATGTGGCCAGTGCCTATCCCGCTTCGCTCATGGGCGTCATCGCCGTGGTGCGTCAGACGTTTTTCGACACCCGGTTTCAGGCTGACGATGCGGCTCATTTTGCGGCCAATCCCAACGCGCGTCCGCGACCCGCGGTGCGGGAGGCGCTCGACGCGCTCCAACCGGCCGCCCTGAAGACGATGCCCGTGTGTTTCGAGCCGGGCGGCATGCTCATGGTCGACCGCGCGATGCAACTCTCCCGCGAATTGAGCCTGCAGCCGGTCATGCTCGCCACCGGACAGGAATGGCGCCGCCCCGACCTGATGCGCGCCGCCGCCGTCACCTTCATCGTTCCGATCGATTTTCCGGAGGTGCCGAAGCTGCCTGACGAGGACGACTGGGTGGCCGTCCCCACCGATCAACTGCGGGCCTGGGATCAAGCTCCGGGCAACCCCGGGTCGCTCCGCCGCAGTGGCCGGGAAATCGCGTTGACCACGCATGGACTCGATAAACCGGACAAATTCCGCGCGAATGCCCGGCTCGCCATCGCACGCGGGTTGAGCGAAGCCGACGCCCTCGCCGCCCTGACCACAGTGCCCGCCCGGCTGTGCGGAGTGGCCGATCAATTGGGAGAAATCACTGCCGGCAAACTCGCCAACCTCACCGTCGTCGAAAACGGCCGTTACTTCGACGAAAAGGCTCGGGTTCGCGAAGTCTGGATCGAGGGACGGCTGTTCTCCGCTCCGCCCAAGGACGAAAAGAACAAGGACGAGAAGGACGAAAAGAAGGAGGGGGGCGCCGCCGAGGGGTCAGCGAAACCCGAGCAACCCGACAAGAAGAAGGAGAACGAGGCCCTGCGCGGCCAGCTCACGGATGCCCCGGCGCAGCACGATCGCGGGCCGCTGCTCGCTCCGCCGGCGGTCTTCATCAAGTCCGCCATTCTCTGGACCTCGGGGCCGCAGGGTCGACTTGAAAACGCCAGCCTGCTCATCGTTGACGGCAAAATCAAAGCCGTCGGGACCATCACTGCCGATCAAGTGCCGGCGGGAGCCCTGGTGATCGACCGCCCTAGCATTCACGTCACCCCCGGGCTGATCGATTGCCACAGCCACAGCATGGTCCTGGGGGGCGTCAACGAAGGGACGCTGCCCTCCACCGCCATGGTTCGCATCGCGGATGTGGTGAATTCGGAGACGGAAACCATCCACCAACAACTGGCCGGCGGACTGACCGTGGCGAATTTGCTCCACGGCTCGGCCAACCCGATCGGCGGACAGAATTGTGTGATCAAGCTGCGCGATGGAGCCGGACCCGATGGCTTGAACCTCGAGGGCGCCCCCGGAGGCATCAAATTTGCCCTCGGGGAGAACGTGAAGCAGTCGAACTGGGGCGACCGTTTCCGCCAGCGGTTTCCCCAGACCCGCATGGGGGTGCCCGCGTTCCATGCCAACCGTTTTACCGCCGCCCGGCACTACGCCGAATCCCTGGCCAAACAGCAGCGCGAGGGCGGGCAGCCAGTCCGCCGCGACCTCGAACTGGAGACGATCGCCGAAATCATCAGGGGCGAGCGGTTGGTCCACTGCCATAGCTACCGCCAGGATGAAGTCGTGGCATTCCTCAGAGTCATGGAAGGCTTTGGCGTCCGCGTCGCCACCCTCCAGCATATTTTGGAAGGCTATAAGGTGGCCGATGAAATCGCCAGACACGGCGCCGGCGCCTCCGCCTTTTCCGACTGGTGGGCGTACAAACTGGAGGTGTACGATGCCATCCCGCACGCCGGCAGCCTCATGCGCGAACGCGGGGTGCTCGTTTCCTTTAATTCGGATTCGTCAGACCTGGCGCGGCGCCTGAATCTGGAGGCCGCCAAGGCCGTGAAATACGGCGGCACTTCGCAGGAGGACGCCCTGAAGTTTGTCACCCTGAATCCCGCCCTGCAGCTCGGCATCGCCAACCGGGTCGGCTCCCTGGAGCCGGGCAAGGATGGGGATTTTGTCATCTGGAGCGGTCATCCGCTGGATACCATAACCCTGTGCCAGGAGACGTGGATCGAAGGAAAGCAGTATTTTGAAAGAGCGGAGGCGCTCCGCCGGGCCGGCGCGCGTCAGCAGTTGAGAGAAGCGCTCCTCGCCAAGGCAAAAACCCTGGCCGGTGACGGCCCGGGCGGGAAGGGCGATGAAAAAGCCCAGGACAAATTTTTCCACCGCGCGCTGGAAGACCGCCAGAACCACCTCTGCCTCGATTGTTGCCTCGACCACGAAATGCCATGGACAAACTAACCCTGATTTTTTTGACCCTGCTGCTGCCGGCCGCAGGGGCGTCGGCGGAGACGCTGCTGCTGCGCGGCGCCACCGTGCATACCGTCACCCACGGCACGCTGGCACCTGGCGATGTGTTGGTGCGCGACGGAAAAATCGCGGCCGTGGCATCGCGCATCGAGGAACCCGCGGACCGTGCCATTGATCTCGCGGGACTCCACCTGTTCCCGGGGCTGGTGAGCGCCTCCACCGATCTCGGTCTGGTCGAGATTTCCGCGGTGCGGGCGTCGCTCGATGTGCAGGAAACGGGCGAATTCACCCCGGAGATTGAATCCTGGACGGCGGTCAATCCTGACTCTGAACTGATCCCGGTCACGCGGGCCAATGGCATCACTCATTTCGTTCCGGTGCCAAGCGGTAGTCTCATCTCCGGCGCCTCCAGCATGATGGCGGCACGCGGCTGGACCATCGAGGACATGACCGTCCGTCGCCGCACGGCAATGCATCTGTTCTGGCCTGACCACTCGCTTCGCGTCCCCGGCCCCCAGGTCTCGGAAAAAGTGAAACCGCTGGACGAACAGGCCCGGGAACGGTCGGAGCGGGTGCGCGTCATCGATCGATTCTTTGCCGATGCCGAAGCGTGGGAAAAGCGACGGTCGGACAGTCCGGCGGTACCGGCCTGGGAGGCCATGCTGCCCGTGGTGCGTGGTGAGTTGCCGCTGGTCGTCCATGCTCAGGGGCTGCGGGAAATCCGGGCGGCCCTCAAATGGTCCGCCACGCATCCCCGCCTGCGCCTCATCCTCGACGGCGGTCGCGATGCTTGGATGGTGGCGGACGAATTAGCCCAACGGAAGATCCCCGTCATTTACAGCGAAGTCTTCACGCTGCCGGCCCAGAGCTCGGACGCCTACGACGTCCAAGTCGGTGCTCCCGCGGTCCTGGAAATAGCAGGCGTCACCGTCGCGATCAGCGATGGGTCGGACGGGAGCGCCTCCAGTCAACGCAACCTTCCCTACACCGCGGCCCAGGCCGTGGCGTTTGGGTTCTCACGGGAAGCCGCGCTCGCCTCGATCACCCTCGTCCCAGCGCAACTGCACGGCCTCGGCGACCAACTCGGCTCCATCGACGTCGGCAAGGAAGCCTCCCTCTTTGCCGCCACCGGTGACATCCTCGACATCCGGTCGGAGGTCAGGCACCTCTGGATCGCCGGAACGGATCAATCGCTCGCCTCCCGCCACACCCGCCTCGCCGATCGCTATCGCTCACGGCCCGCCAAATAACGCCGGGAGCCGGGGCGTGATCCGTCCTTCGACGCTGTCCCCGTCACGACACACGCAGCGCTATCGACCTAATCAGGAAAAATATTGAGAATTGTTTCCCGAAGTCATGTCTACCGCCACATTTGCAACATTTTATGGCATGAATACCGAATTTGATGAAACGAGAGCGGAAGCGAAACTAGCGGATTCTAGGGCAGATTTGCCACCGCGAGAGTGAGAGAGAATCGTGATCGGAACTCCGAATATCGTATGGGACACCCTGGAGTTTTGTGGTCGACCTCATCGCACCTCAACCACCCGGAAGAATCGACGTGGTTGCGCCCTCGGCTCTACCGATTCGGTTAGAACGAGGCTGGTCGAGGTGGCAGTTCGTTCGGATCCCGGAACCACCCGCCACTCTCCCGAGGTCAAATCTTCCCTGCTTTCCAGTGCGTAACGAATGCCGCTGACCGAAGCGAATTGGATTCGCAGTTCCTCTCCCGTGATGGTCACGCTACCGACCTGCAAAGTCTCGGATGCGCTCGCCTGTGTGACTGAGACGTTGTCCAGACCGAGATACGCTCCGCCCGCGCTGGCCGTGCCCGTGATGGACAGGGGCGTCAGCGACGATTCCGCTGTGAAATCCAGGTAAAAGTCCCCCCATTGGTTTCCGGTGCCATTCGGAGTGAAGGTGAATTCCCGGCTGACCGCGCCGACCGTGACCTCCACGCTCACCGGCCCGCGGTACTGGAAAACGTCTTCGTATGATCCCAGCGAAAAGCCCATCCGATAGTGTTCGCCAGGCAGGGTCGTCAGTATTTGAACGATGCCGCCGTATGGCCGGCCATCGTGATAACCGGTGAGATCGAGGGAGTGGGTCCCGAATGGAGTGGCCGCGCCAAACGTGTTCACGTCGTCCACCCAGGCCAGTTCCGCGTTGATCGTCGTCCAGCCCGGAATGGATGTGGAGCCCGGGGTCAGCGACATGATCCCGAATGCATCGCCCGCGAATGTGGTCTGCGTGTTCTCGAAGCCGCCATTGACGATCGGCTCGCGGGCCCGCGGAGGCCCCGAGGCCGTGCCCTCGATCAGCATCTTGAAGTTGAAAATGGCCGCCTCCTCCCAGGTGGCCCCGGCATCCAACGATCGAGTCCTCCCGAAGGTCCCAGCTGGGCCGATGGGCGTCGTAGCGGACACAGTCTGCCCAATATACCCACCACTCTCCCGGCTCAACACGACCCAATAGCAGGTGTGCGCTTCGAGTTTGAACGGCGTGGAGGAGGTCCATTTGACCAATCCTCGCCCCGATGGCGGCGGCGTGAGCGGGTTGGCAAGGTCGAAGAGGTGCATGATCGCTCCGGTGCTGGCGGAAGGTTTGCCGCTCACCGGATCGTTGGAATAAATCTGGAGCCGGACCGCGCTGGGTGGACCTGGCAAACCGTTGGAGTCTCGGCTGTCCAAAAGCAAGCTCACGGAGTCTAGAGTATAGGCTTGCGCTCCCAAGCAGCATTTGCCCGCCAGCCAGGCGGTATCGGTAACCCCCATCACGCCATTCTCTTCCCCGCCGGTATTGTCGAAAATCGTGCTGACCTCCAAAACAGGCGTCGTGAGCCCGGGGCTCACGAAATCGCCATTGATGGCGAAGGTGCCGTCGCTCATGGCGGCAGGGCCACCAGGCGTCATCGTGCCGCTCACGGAGAAGGTTCCATCCGTGCTGGCGCCAAAACCATTGGTAAAACCGATCGGATGGATCGCGATGTCTTGAGCGAGCGCCGAGCAGGCCGCGAGTGCCGTCGCAAGCAGGTGGAGAATACTGAGTGGAACGGATCCGGTTTCGATCGGACGCGTCCCATTGCACCGAAGGCGGAGGTGCCCTCCAGCCTCGAATTTTCGACTGAAAGACTGGACGTTCATTGTCCGAGGATCACGGGACCTTCCGGGGCGTCGAGGACCAACTGTTTATCGATCGTTCCTGTCCAAGGCTGGTTGCCCGCCTGCAGGCGCAGGTAACTGCCGTCGGTCACCCGATCAAGAGCGCTTTGGAAACCCCGGTAACGCGAGTGAAAACCTCCCAGGCCGGCGGTCGCATTCTCGGTCCCAAGGGTGACCCAGAAGCCATCGCACGTCTGGCTGGGCCAGGTGCCCGCGCCGTGAACCACGTCGAGGAACGCAAGGACGGCGTTGGAGGACTGAAGCGCCCAGTCCTGATCCGTCGAGCGCCGATTGAATGCGATGAAAATGACGACGTCATCCTGCGGCCCGTTGCCATAACCGAGCTGGCGGAGAATGGTGCTCGCGCCCGGAAGGCTCCCGGTGTGCAGGAAGTCACTGCGTCCTGGTGGGACAAACGCGGAATCGGGCGGAAATCCGGTGGCGGGCACCCGTTGGCCGATGGTGTTGCTTCGTGTGGCGCCCGCCCCTTGCGAATTATAGGCAACGGAGTAAAGCGTCCCGAACCGCAGCATCGCCTGGCCCGACGCGATCAACCCGCCATGCGCCAGCATTGTCTCCATGTGATAGTTGCCGCCGTACTGCGCCGGCAGTGGCTCGATCGGCGATGAATAGTCGAACACGCTCGCGAAAGTCCCCTCGCTGCTCACGTAGTTGGGCTCGCGGATGTTGTTCTGCGCCTGGAGCGTGGTGGCGGGCCCCCAATCCGTGGCCGGAATCCAATTCCGCGCGCTCAGAACATTGTTCCTGAGATAGCCCAGATAGCCGCCGGCGGCCGTGGCTTCGAGCGCCTCGCCGAGAAGCAGGTAGCCGAAGTTGGAATACGTCGTTCCCGGTCCCGGCACGACAGCAGGGGCACCGGTCGGCGTCGGGGGGGTGTAGCTGGCGGCGCCTGGCGCGAAGTTCAGAGCGAAGCCCATTGCCCAGTCCACGAGTTGTCGCCGTGTGGGCAGGTTGTCGGGTTGGTTCATGGCAATGCCGGCGGCGCGCACGCGATTGATTGGGATGTCGCCCGGCATGGGTTGATTTCGATCCCACCCGCCGGAATGGTCGAGCAGGTGGCCCAGCGTGATGTTTCGGGCGTTGGCGTCTGGAGTGGTGAGCGGAGCAATGGCGAGCAGACCACCGTTGCCGGAGAGAGCGAAGATCCGCCGCTGGAGATTCGTGGGACCGAAGCCACCAGTCTGCGAAAAATCCTGAACCGCCGCGGCGGTAACGGGTTTCACGACACTCGCCAGCCGCATCAGTGCTGTTTCGGGAAGATCCGTTCCGGGCCGCAGTTCGCCATAGGCGCGGAGGAAAATCACACGCCCGCCGCGACTCACGCCGAGCACGCCGGCGGATATGTTGCGGCTGGAGTCGTTCATGAAATCGTTCATGATCGTGTCCAGATGGGAGAGCGTCGGCACTGGACGTCCGCTGACGGGGAGCTGCGCTTCGGCCGGCCTGGGCCCCAGTGAGACGGCGATGACGAACGTGAGCAGGCCGCCTGCACGCCTCAGGTTCGTGGCAAGCTGTAGCACTGGTTTCATTAAAATGGTTTTTCGCCCTATTGAATGTCCGGCAGGTCGTTCCAAGCGTTCAAAGCCGGCCCAACGACAAGTGGGTCCACATGACGGAAGGGGACTCATGGCTTTCATGGTTCACTGGAGGGCGACCAGCACGAGCACCATGCCTTGACCCGCATCGAGCCGGCTCATAGCCTTGCCAAGGACGGCTCCGTGCGCACGAGTGGGATCGGAGACCCTCATCGCGTGCCCAGGCGTGTCACTGGTCGTGAGCAAATCTCCCGGTTCAATGGCGCCGCTCGAAGCGTCGGCGCGGACGTAGACGCGCCCTGTCAACGCCACGTTCTCACCCCTGTCCATCATGCCCTCCTGCCGCAGACTGATGCCAGGCTTGATCCCGTTGGCGCCACTGACGACCCCAGCCACGCGCCGGTCGTACGCTTCCGTGCTCAGTTTCAACCGGCCGGTGTGTTCTTCGTCGATGACCATCACCGATCCGCTCTCGACTTCGCTTTCTTTGATGGGAAAAGGTTCGCACAGATCCGCTCCGCCGATGATCTCCAGCGATCCCACCCGAACTCTCCCGACAAAAACGCCTCCATATCCGCCGCCTTTGCTCTCGCCATAAACGCCGAAGCCGGTGCTGAGGTTGATTCCGGCCACCGCGGCGGCGGCTGGCGCGGTGCTTTCGCCGTGAATGCCCTCGAAACTGCTGCGGCCAAACACGGCAATGCCGTTCTCCGTTCTCACATCCAACTTTCGATTGGGATCGATCGTCGTGGTCCCGATGCCGACGTTCCCCAAGGTATTCACAGTCAGACCACTGGCATTTCCAGGCGGGCCAATCCCGAGGCCAACCACCAGTTTCAAGGTCGCGTCGTCGAACCGCACGTCAGCCCGGTTCGCTCCCAGAATGGACATGCCGGTTTCCGAATTGGGCGTGCTGAATTGGATGGCTCCACCGGCGGCCCCCTTTGGAGTGATGCGAGTTGCGCCATTGACCTCCAATTTCCATGGGGAGGGCGGGAATGGATTGCCCATTCCGATGCCGACATTGCCGTTGGTGTTGAGGATAATTCCGTTCTCGTATGGAGTCGGCCCGGTGTTGCCAGCGGCTGCCAGCGCGAGTGTATCGCCGTTGAATCGCAAATCGGCGCGGTTTGAACCAATGATGCTCAAGCCGGTTTCGCCTCCTGGCGTTCCAATTTGCAGGAATCCGCCGCTGCCGCCGGTCGTAAAGCGCGTAATGCCATCTACGTGCAGGCGGACGTCGGGGGGGAACATGCTTGTCCCGATGGCGACGTTGCCGCTGGCATTCGACTGTATCCCGCCGGCCGTCGCACTGAAGCTATGAATCGCATAGGGCACCGGGGTGATCGCCTGGCGCGGCGAAAGCGCACTGAAGTCACCGGCATTCTTCACGGCTATCTCCAAAAAACGCGGCGAGCCATCGAAGACGGCGGACTCGAAATCCAAAAGGACGCTGAATACGCCGTCGTTCGCTGCCACATCGAGAACTTCGATCGTTCTCCCTTGCTGAGTACCCGTGCCCACGTCCGGTGTGTCGAAAAGCTTGAACTGCATCTCATAGGAGCCGTTGGCAGGGGCGCCCTCTTCGGTCAGGCGACCCTGGTAGGCCAAGGGCGCGGGTTCCGAGTGGGCGATGTCTAGGAAAACAAGCATCCCGGGGAACAATGCGCCAACCGCCTTCATCCAACTGGGTGTTTTCATGAGTGTTGTGAACGGGTTCGCCTTTTGCCCCACGGCATGAGCTTTCATCTATGCTACTAAGAATCCAGGCGAACCGATTACACCGAAAGTGCGGAAATTTTCGCGAGCTATCGTGGGGCCGTCGGACTGGATCGGATGAAAAGGCCAACTCCGCCGCCTTGGCCGGTGTATTTGGAGCGGGAGAATGAGAGCTCAGGTTCAGTATGGACTGGCGGAACGATGCGCGGGAGCCGCGAGGAACCATCGCCCGAGCCGTGCGTAAAAGTCGTCTTCCGATTCCCTCGCAAATCGACTTGCGGCGGCTTCCAGCGAGCCGCGCGAAAGCAATTCCACGTTGCCGCGCTCGCTCAGCCGCATGCCGGCGACCGCCTCGGCGAATTCGATGAACCAAAGCGGCGCGGGCGTCGGCGGCGGGGGCGTATCCCACAGACGTGCCGTTCCCTCTTGCGTTCCAGTGGCCATGCGCGAGCCGGTGGAATCGAAGCACAAGCCGCCGATCAACCCGCCGGCGAACAGCCATTCAGTGAGGGGGTGTCCGGTTTTCACGTCCCACTGGCGCACCATCCCATTCCAGCCGCCAGTCAGAATTCGCTGGCCATCAGGGCTGAAAGCAACGTGGGTGGCTGCGCTAAGGTGGGGAAGTGGCGGCGTCAATGCCCGGCCCGTGGCGGCATCCCAGACACGCGCGCTCCGATCTTGCGACACCGTCACCACTCGCTCCCCGTCCGGGCTGAAGCGCGCCATTTCGACGATGCGTGCATGTTCGAGCAATGGCGCCAACGGCCGGCTGGTGCGGATATCCCAGATGCAGGCGGTGTTGTCGGTGGATGCCGTCACCACTTTCTCTTCATCCGGACCGAACTCCGCCCATCGGACGTGGGCACTGTGCGGCAACGATTCGGTGACCGGATCGCCGGTTCGGGAATCCCAGACACGAGCCGTTCCATCTTTCGATGCCGTCACAACGTATCGGCCATGGGGGCTGAACCGAGCCATCAACACTTCGTCCGCATGGATAAGTGGGTTGCTCACAGGCTCGCCGGTTTGAGCGTTCCAAACGCGAGCTGTTCCGTCCGCCGCAGCCGTCACGATTCGCCCGGAGTCGTGGTTAAAATGGACTGACGCGATGGAATGGGCGTGCCGCATGGGTCCCGACAGCAGTTGGCCGGAGCTAATTTCCCAAACGAATGCCGAGCCATCGACGCACCCAGTGGCCGCCAACCGTCCGTCCGGACTCACGCTGCCCGAGCGCACCGGTGCGGAGTGTCGCATGAGTCTTTCAGAGCCGGGTTTTTCGGATGGGTTCCAAATTCGGAGGGTCTGATCGAGCGAAGCGAGCAGAAGGGATCCATCCCGTGGATTGAAGGCCACCGATGTCACGTCCGAGACGCACTGGATTTCGGCGGGACGGATTTGGCGTGGTTGGATATCCCAAATCTGGGCGGTGAACTCCATCGAAGTGGTGATCAACCGCTGTGACGTCCGGTCGAATGCCGCATAACGGACCCGCTTGGGATGACGCAACGCCTGGCTCAGAGGTCTTCCATCAGCCCGATTCCAGATGCGAGCAGAATTGTCGGAGGACGCGGTAACCATCAGGTTTCCGTCAGGATTGAAACCGCCGAATACCACTCCTCCCTGGTGGGGTAATGGCTGGCTCATCGGGAATCCGTCCGCCGCATTCCATAACCGGGCTTTGGCATCCTCAGCGGAAGTAAGCGCCACGCGGCCGTCTGGACTGAACACGGCGTGCCAAACGGGAGCCCAGGGGCTGTGTATCAACGCGATGCCGGTGGATTGGGAATCCGTCAGGGCCCAGATCATGGCCAGTCCTCCGTCGCAAGCGGCGATTATCCGCTGCCCGTCAGGGCTGAAAGCCAATGAATGAACACGCGCCCGATGGCCCGTCAGTTCCCGAGCCAATAGTCCTTGCCTCGAATTCCGAAGCTGGATCGTGCCCCGCTCCGTGACCGTGGCGATCCACTGGCCGTCCGGACTGAAATGCGCTCGAAGCAACAGGGCGTCGAACTCGCCAAATTCGAGGATCGGATTCCCCGTCTTGGCGTCCCAAATCCGGGCGAACCCGTCCGTTGAAGCCGTCACGAGTTTTCGGTCATCGCTGCTGAATTCGGCCCAGCGAACTTCGCCCCCATGCTTCAGGGCCGGAGCGAATGGGGTACCGTCGATCGAATGCCACAGGCGCGCCGTGCCATCGGCCGAAGACGTGACGATACGCGTGCCATCGGAACTGTAGTTCGCGGCGAGGACACGGCCTTCATGGGTCAGCGTGAATTGTGGCGCCCCTGTCGTCGAGTCCCAAACTTGGGCCGAACTCCCATCGCCAGCCGTTAGAACTTGCTGGCCATTAGGGCTAAACACGGATGGCAGCACCGGGTTCCAAGCCGGGTGAGCCAAGGGCGGAACGGAGGGCAGCGCCCAGTCACGATGAACCAGCGCCGAAACCAAACGGCTGGCGGCAACCGCGGTGAAAGGGGCACGGCGCAACAACGCCGCGAGATGCGCCACGCCCAGCGAAGCGTCCTCCGAACGAAAAAGCTCTTCGGCGTTTTGAAGTTCCAGTCGACTCACCGTCTCCGCCAGCCGTCGATTCGCCGAACGAAGCTCTTGATTCGCGACATCCGATTTACGCCGTTCAGCCCGCTCCGCCGTGCGGGCTGAGGCGATCCGCCATGCGGCAATCGTTGAACCCACCGCTACCACCGAAAGCAGGACGAGGACGCTCGCCGCCAGCGCTGCGATCCCGGGACGACGCCGGCACCAGAGCCAAAGCCGCTCGACGGACTTCACCGGGCGGGCTCGAATCGGTCGTCCGGCAAGAAAGCAGCCGAGTTCATCGGCGAGACATTGCGCGGAGGGATATCGTCGCGATGGATTTTTCGCGAGGCACTTGAGGCAGATCGTTTCCAGATCGGCCGGGACGCGCGCGTTGAGTTTGCGTGGGGGAATCGGATCGTTTTCGCGGACCTGGAGAAGCACGTCGTTGACGCTCAAACCCTCGAATGGCGCGCGCCCCGTCAGAAGGTGGTATAAGATGGCCCCGAGGGAATACACATCGCCTACCACTCCCTCCGTCCGCGGGCGTCCGAACGCTTGCTCCGGCGGCATGTACGCGGGCGAGCCGAGCACCTGTCCCGTCATGGTCAGTTCCGAGTTTTGGGTTCCAGGCTCCAGGCCCGGGACCTGCTTCGCCAACCCAAAGTCCGTAATGCACGGCTGGTCTGTGGCGCGGTCGATCAAGACGTTGGCCGGCGTGAGATCACGATGGAGAATTCCGGCATCATGCGCGTGCTGCACGGCGCGGGCGATGGCGCGCAGATACTCGGCAGCAACGCGGGTGGGCAGTGGCCCGCCCGCCACGCGCTTGGCCAGCGTCTGGCCGGTCACGAGTTCCATGCTGTAGAACGTCACCCCTTCGTGCTCGCCCACCTCGTGGATGGCCACAATGTTGGGATGCTGAAGTCGCGCTGCCGCGAGGGCTTCCCGACGGAATCGCTGGCGAAATTCCGGCCGGGCAAATTCGCCTCCGGGCAGTACCTTCAGCGCTACCTCACGCTGCAAGCGGATCTGCCTGGCGCGATACACCACGCCCATGCCGCCACGGCCAATTTCTTCGAGCAGTTCATAATTTCCAAACGCACAGGGCAGCGGTGTGTCCACGGCCTCCTCGTCCTCCGCTTCCTGCTCGGCGAAAGAAACTTCGGCCAGGCACCGGGCACAATGGCCGTCGGGCGTCGGGTGGGTGGCGGGTGTTCCACAGTGAGCGCAGGCGGGCGGATTGAGACTTGGATCGTTCACGGCGGGACGCACTCCTTTGAACTCAGCGGATGGGGCCTCGCATTACCTCAACTGCCGCCGGCCCGGAGTATTTCGAGCAGGTAAGCCAGTTCCGCCTGAACGTCTTCCTTTGATCCTAATGTCTGGGAAACGATCGCCCGCACCGCTTCGCGATAGCGCCGGCGCAGCCGCAGCACGGCCACCCCGACCGCGCCGGGAGTCATGGACAGCTCCACCCCGGCCCGCTCGTAATCGCCCGGTTCCGCCTCCCGGGAGAGAAACTTTTGCAGCACGCGAAATTGCGGTTCAGGTCCACTCACTGCGACTTCCTCGCGCAAAGCAGCCAGTGCTCGTACCAGCGTATCGACCGCCCAACGCCGGTCGAACTCGAGTTCCGGCGTACAGCCTCGGACGCTCGCATCGCTCAGAAACGGTTCCACGTCCTCGATGTTGATAGGTTCGATACCTCCACCGCGTTTGGCGGCGCGCGCATAATCGTGCTGGTTGGAGAGAAACCGCTGCACGGCCGTCAGCAAAAACGAACGAAATCGCCCGCCATCCGGCGTCAGGTCGGCCAGCCACTGGCGGGCAAGCAGCCTGGCGAAGAATTCCTGGGTGAGATCCTCGGCATCGGCCGAGGCATGACCACGCCGGCGAATATAAACATACACCGGCGGCCAGTAGGTTCGGCACAGGTCCTCCAAGGCCTTTGCTTGCAAATCACCACTTTCAGCCGCCTCGAGCACGCAGCTCCAATGCGTCGTCTGGAAACGTCCGGCGGCGGCGCGACCCTCCCTGCTTTGGATTTGCGTCATAAAGAAAATCATGGGACGCACGCGCATCCCTTCATCGAGTAGTGGGAGTCGTGAGATGCTTCATGGGGTTGGGTCGATTGCAATGACGAGCGCCCAGACTAGTGTTCGCTCGGTCGGCATGGCAATGCTTTTGTGGCGTCCGAAGCGGATCCATTTTGCCAACGGCAGCCAAAGGGAGCTTGAGCATCCGCCTCTCCCGGCCGACCTGTTCGTGTGACGCGAGGAACTGCCATCAATCCAGGGAATCCGTACGAGAGGTTCCACATCGAGGAAGACCCGGCGGCGGTCGAAGAACTGCGGCGGATCGATCCCGATTGGGAGCCGCCGGCGCTGAAGACCGCCTTCTTCGTCGACCACACTCAATCCCTCATCACCAAAAACGAAAGCCCGGATCTGAGCTTCGACGCAAGCCTGAATCCATATCGCGGGTGTGAACACGGGTGCATGTTCTAAATTTGTCGAAAGGATTGATAATGTCTCATCGGTAGGGCCCCTGCTTCGAGAGAGACCACCGCGACATTAAGGCCAGACTACCGAGCCGGAAGCTCGCATTTGCTGGGTTCCCAGGGCCGAAGTTGATGGTGGCTACATCTGGCCGGGCACCCTCGAATCTAGGGTGCCTGGACAAGACGCTAAAAACCAGGCCGATCTGGGTCAACCGCTCTCCTTCGCCTGGCACGATATCAACGATGAGAGTCCTAAAATGCCGCCGGAGGTCCATGGTTTGTGCTGCAGTAATCATGGATTGGACAATAAGTTTTATTATTGTGTACTAAGAAGCCTCGTATACAATGCTCCCGCCAGGCGGAAAATCGCTCGGATCATACCGATGAGGCATGTCCCCTTATGGCACTCCGGAGACAAAAAACCCGGCGGCAGCCGTCATGTTTTCGGAGTGTCTGAAGTTGTTACAACTATCAATCTGCGCGCAACCTGTTGAGGGATGGGGCGATTGCTCCGAACCCACTTACTCGTCTACGACAATGAGGTGACGGAGGCGCCGCTCGGTCACTTTCTTAGGCGGTAAAACATCCTGCCCCCCGGCGCGGACGGCGCCTCCGTCACCTCATGGCTTCCCCCGGTCAGAACCGGCGCGGACGTGACAGCGCTCCATCCGTCGGTCAACCAGGGGTCCGGCGCGCTCTCCAGGTGCCAGCCCTGCGCGGAGGCCGCCGCCGGCCATGAAATGACCACCCCGCCGACTTCAATACTGATCTTGACCGCCGGAAGCGGCTCCGGGACCGCGGGGAGGGCATTGACGCTGTAGGCCGTGCCGGAGGCGGAAACGGCGGAGGCGGCAAGCGGGTTGCCCGCGCCGTCCACCACCTCGATGGAGACGAGTTTCACGGTGCTCAGAAACTCCGAGGAGGCGATGAAGGGCCCCACAAAGCCGTCGGGCACGATCTGGGCGCTCAGCTTGACAAAGATAATCTCGGAATTCCCGCCGCTGAAGCCGATCCAGTCGGTGAAGACGGTCTCGTCTATGATGAGGGTGTCTGTCGGGGAGTCGTCGTGGTCCAGGCTCCTCTCCCAGAAGAGCACGGAGGAGGCATTGATGCTGGAGTGGAGGCGCACGGCGGACGTGGTGAACATGCCCCCGTTCACGGTGAGCAGACCCTCCACCTCGAAGACCAGCCGGAACTTGCCGCTGCCGCCGGAGAGAGTGAGGCCGTCAGCGAAGAGGCTTTCCACCAGCAGAGTGTCAGCGCTGTCGCCGCCGGTGAAGTTGTCTGCCCGGTTTCCGCGCGCCAGAGCCCCAAGCTCCCCGTAGTCCGCGCGGCCCGCGGCGTCAAAGTCATAAAAGCCCGTCCGGTCGAAGTCGCCCGCGGCAATAAGCGGCCCGGGTGTGGAGTGCTCGTCAAAGATAACCGGCGTCCCGAACATCTGGGCAGAGACGCGCAGGCCGTTGACCTGGGCCTCCACCGAGGCGGCGCAGAGTGGAAGACAAAAGGCGAGGGCTGTTTTGAGATACATGGATATGCCTCCTAGTTCAGCAAAACTTAAGGTTTTCCTGAAGCGATAACAAGACAAAGGATTGGTGTTTTCCCGCGGGCACCCGGCATGGCGCGCCTCATCAGGCGGGTGCAGCGCCCTCCGCAGCCGCACCCGGCGGGTCATTCTCCCGCTGGCCTGATTTCAACTTTCCTCAAGCTCTCACGATCGGGGCCTGTAGCGCACTCAAAAAGGCGGGGGGTGGCCCGAGCGCCGGGAAAATGGAACTGCACAATCATATTTTGTTATTGTGTATCAAATTCTAAGCGTCCGGAAGCACCCTGGGAAAAAGCTGGCCGACCGGGCATGTAGCGGCAAGAAGCATTCGTTACTACCAGCAAGACATGCTTCGACTTATGGCGGAGTGGGCCGAGATCAGCGAAATTCGAGTGTTGTACACGCGGCGTCACGGGGTAGCGGTATGAAGCCTGGCTCGATGGAAGGCCAAGCTTGGGTCGACTGGTCCACCAAGTCAGAGATGCGTTTCGTGGAGCTGGAGATGCCCTCTGGACCACCCGCTAGTTGTCACCGCTTTAAATCCCCAATTCCAACTGACCGGGTTCCCTCCGACGGAAGTGGCTGGTGACCACGTGGGGCCGCACCCCCCTCGAATCCGAGGCGCCGGGACAGCGCGCGGAAGAGTTGTCCGATTTGGGCGGCCCGTTCCCCTTCGCCCGTCATGCGCAGGCCTGGCCGTGAATCGCCGAGCCGGCCGCCGTGTGATTCGCGGATGCGGGCCAGGATGGATTCTTTTTTAGCTGCTGACACGTTGCGCTCCAGCCACTCCGCAAAGACGTCGGCAACGGTGCCTTGGAGACGCACAAGCGAGCATACCGGTGGCATCCATTGCACGGACAACGACTGCCCGTGGTTCGACGAAGGGGACGAAGAGGGACCGCGGTGGTTGATGTGCAGATCAGCCAAGGTGGCTCGCGGGCGTTGCCCGCGTGGATGACAGACGAGACGGTATGCGCAGCGATGTCACAGGGAACTCCGCAGGTCTCGGTGGCAGCCCTCATCGAACTGGGCGTGGTCCTGTCGCTCGGATCGACAACCTCATCGATCGCGGAATCATTGGATGGCAACAAAGAGAAACCATCCAATGAAACGACCATCAAAACCCGCAAGCGGACAGTTCACCTTGGCTCTTTATCCGCAGCCGAGTCCACATCTCGACGCAACAAGGAAGGAAGAAGTTCTGAAGGTTCTATCGGATCTCCTGCTCGAAGCCGTCGGGATGGAGCCGGCAGGAAGCCAAGTGGAAAAGGAGGAAAACAATGAATCCTAAGATCACATCTGAGCATCTTCAGCGCGAGGCCGTCGTGTACGTGCGTCAATCGACCCCGGACAGGTCCTGGAGCATACGGAGAGCAAGCGCCGTCAGTATGCGCTGGCGGATTCGGCACGGCAGCTTGGCTTCGCGTCCGTCTCCGTCATCGACGATGACCTGGGGCGATCCGGATCTGGCTTGGTCGAACGTCCTGGCTTTTAAAAACTTGTGGCAGCCGTCTGCGGAGGTTCGGTTGGCTCGATCTTCTGCATCGAGGCCTCCCGGTTGGCTCGTAACGGACGTGATTGGCACCCTGGCAGGTTCCTGTCGCAGCCTTGGACACCGAGCCAGTCAAGATAGGCGTCCGAGCGGTGATCGAGCGCCGTCCTGGGAATTTCAAGGTTTTACAGGAGGAGAAGACACTCAAACTACCTGGGTTCTAATAGAATTGATGCATGATGAAACACGTTTCCACGTCCACCTCCACAAAACGCATACCGCCTCCGACGACTCCGGCCGAACCCAGTTCGGCTTCCCAGCGGGCCAGGCTTCCGACTGATACCCCGTGGCGTTTCGCGTACGATGACCGGCTTTGCCCGCTCTCGGCCCACCCCGACACCAGCCGCAGCTTGTCCTTCTCGTTGTAACGTTTGCTCATCCCGTCTCTCTCGCCGCCACCCGCCGCGTCGGCCAGCTTTTACCAACGGTGCTCGGTCGGACGCTTGCCTCCTTAACCCGTGTTGATTCGGTCAACCGCCCCCCGGCTTCCTCCCCCTCCGCCAAGCTACGGGCTGCTCGTTCCTCGCGGTCTATCTGCGCTCCTCCCGTCGCTCCGGTTCGTCCGCCGCGGTGGGGCGCGCATCGTTTTGGCTTTGGCCAAAACAAGTGGGTTCCACTTGTCCGGCCGCTCAGAGGGCCTGTTTGAGGACGGTGTCGAGGAACTGGCTGACGAATTGCTGCTGGGCTCTGGGGAGTGTGGCCACCTGGTCTATCTGGCGTTGCAATTTGGGAGCCGGGCCGCGTTTGGCGGTGGCGGGCTCCTCGCCGAGGAGGTGCTCGACGGGGACCTTGAGAGCTTTGGCGATGGGGCCGAGGGCGGAGACTGGAACGCGGCGGCGGCCGATCTCGTAGGAGGCGAGCACGGGCTGGCCGATATCCAGGGTGTCGGCGAGTTGCTGCTGGGTGAGTCCGGCGTCCTTGCGCGCCTGCGCGATGCGCTGGCCAAGGGCTTTGAAAAAATCGGTGTCGGCCTCGGAGAGGGAAATCATGCCTGCAATCATACGTGCTCCTTTGGTCAAAATGGCATTGGCAACTTGACACAATGTCATAATGACATTAGGCCGCAACCGGGATAAAAAAGTTGCCTCCGACTTGACAGCCTCCATCATCATCACCGACGACCCGCCGATGAATGCAACGTTTGGTCAAGGCGAGGGCGGTGACGGCGGGAAGTTCCTGCCCGGCCTCATCACCGAGGAAGCCCTCGCGGCCACCCACGCCGAGACGGCCCAAACCGCCGGTCCCGCATCGGATTACGATGGCAACCTGGATGGGCAAAACGAGCACCGGGACGCCCCCGGTATCCCGCCCGCACCCCTGAGGGACGCCCCCGGTGCACGCTGGCAAAACCCGCCGGAACGCAGCAACGGCGAGGCTTGCGGCGCGGAGGCGGCGCTTTTGAACCAAACCACGCAACCGGAGGAGAAGACCGATGCCACG
Source organism: Verrucomicrobiales bacterium (assembly GCA_046155625.1). Classification (GTDB taxonomy): domain Bacteria; phylum Verrucomicrobiota; class Verrucomicrobiia; order Verrucomicrobiales; family V1-33; genus CAJBME01. Next base: position 69,610 of record JBJXFS010000347.1, read on the forward strand.
TAAAGGCAATCATACCCCGCTCCCGCCGCAGGGCGATGCGAGCGATCCGCACGGCTGGCATGTCCTCACCGAGGGCTTCTTCGAATGGATGGGCGTGCAGAACTACAGCCCGCGCACCATCCACGGTCGCCGCACTTACCTGAAATACTTCATCACCTGGGCGCTGGAACGTGGCCTGATGGTACCCTCTTCCTGACCAACCTCTTCGAGCCGTTCACGCCCAACAGGCTCACCCAGCTCGTCCGCGACTACATCAATGCGGCAGAACTCGGCAAAAGCGACTCCTGCCACCTCCTGCGCCACACCTGCGCCACCCTCATGCTCGAAAACGGGGCCGACATCCGCTTCATCCAGCAGCTCCTCGGCCACGCCGAACTCACCACCACCCAGATCTACACCCAGGTCAGCATCCAGAAGCTGAAGCAGGTCCACAGCGCCTGTCATCCCTCCGCCAGCCTCGAAAAGCCCGGCCTCCGCTGTGCCGGCAAAGCGGCGTCCTAATCCCCGCACCCTCGTCGTGCAACCGCGCCTTGCCGCTTCTTTATTTTGCTGCTAAATCCAAGCCGCTTCCATGTTCATTGCGGCTAGAGAAAAATCGCGGCTGTGGCTCCTCCTCCTCGTCGGAGTCGTAGCCACCCTGCTGGGCCAAACCCACGCCCAGCAAATTTTTGAACAGCTCCAACCAGCGTCCGGCGAAATCGCCCTGCCAGCCCCAGCAAGCACCGGGGATTTTTACAATGCCGACCGCTACGACGCATCGGACTGCCTCCTTGCCGCAAAGGGGGGATTCACCGGTGCAGGCTACCGTGCATACGACGATGCTGCCGAGGCCGCGTATGCCTCCATCCGCGGAACCAGAGGTGATGTTGGGCAAATCGCACAGAATCTGGGGTTAGATGCCTCGGCCGTTAACACTATGAAGAAGCATCTATTCTATGGGCGACATCAGATTGCCGTGGGTCCCGGAGAAACGGTCTTCAGGCGGTTCTCTGCTGATGCAGATATTGCCGCCCATTGGCAAGGTGCTGCGGCAGGGACTTTGACCCAGTCGCAACAGCAGTGGTTCCGTCAGTTGATGAGCCACGAGCTCGGCGAACGAGCATTCATGGGCAGAGGGATTCCGTTCCGCTCTGCTAATCCAGCAGCTTGGAGGACATTGCATCCGAGTATTGGTCCTGTTAACGTGAACGTTCCGGTTATTCCTCAAGCCCATTTCATGGCACCGCCACAACCTTGAACGGATTTACTTCATGAAAATTGAGATCGGCAAATCGCGACAGCCAAGGGAGGGAGACGCAGACTACATAATCGAGTTCTTTCGCCTAATGGCACGGCTCGACCGTGCTTTGAACTCGGGTTCGAAGTCCCCGTTCTTTGATGCGGCGGGGATCATCCAACCTGAGGCTGGGGATGATTTTGATTCGTTGCTACAAGGCGATGAGTTCGCAAAGCTGAGCCTCCCTGCGCAGCGAGTGTGCAAATGGCATTTGCGGTTCGAGATGCTCCCCGAGGAAGCTCGTGCTGCCCTGTGCATGACAGATTCGCCGTTCCGGCCGCTGATCGAATTACTGAACTCCGGCGGCCGGTTTCGAGTGGAGGACATCTTCGTGGATGTAGGCCAAATGAGCATTCCTTGGACGACATGGCGAAATCTCGCCGATTCGCCGCCAACGCCCCCGCGTGGCTGAGCCGGCAGGTATGGCCTTGGCGATGGGTTGGGAGTCTGGGTTTGCCTCAGGCCCCACCTCACGGGGCCTTCGCCCGCCTGGCAGCCTATCGGCTGGCTACCTTCGCTCCGCTCGGTTCGGCGGCGGTTGCTCGTCGTTCGTGAGCGTGTGGCCGCTTTCGGCCATACCATGACGCCGCAGTGTGCGCGGTGCCCACTGCGAGAAAGGAGTTGATGTTTTGGTGACGTGGACATATTTTGTCCACATTATGAAAACCGTGACCGTCCGGGATTTGCGCAACTCCTTCTCGATGCTTGAGGCATGGCTTTTGGAGGGGGAAGACATCCGCATCGAGAAACGAGGCCAGCCGATTGGATTGCTCACCGCATGGCGTGCGGATGCCTCCTCACGGCCTGTGAAGCCGGACTTCGCGGCACGGCGGCGGGCGATTTGGGGCGACCGCGTCTTCACAGAGGCGGAAGTGGCGTCCATGCGGGCTGATGAACTTGAGGGGGAGGAAGGATGAGCTGTTTTCCCGACACTTCATTCCTGTGCGCGTTGTATCGGACGCAGTTCAACTCCCCACGCGCCGATCAGTTCATGGCTGGCCTGAGCGGAGCTTTGGGTGTGTCGAGTCTGCTGCTGCTGGAGTTCCGGCAGTCGGTCCGGCTGCAGATTCGGCTGCATCTCAGCGACCGCAGCAAAGGCTTCGCACAAACGGAGGGCCAGCAGATGCTCAACGATCTTCAGATTGATCTCAATGCTGGCCTGCTCACGACGATCCCCGTGGATTGGTCTGCGGTGCATCAACGTGCCGAGGCATTGAGCAGTGCCCACACTGTAGCCGCAGGGCATCGGCTCGCGGACATCCTTCATGTTGCTACGGCGCTTCATCTCGGGGCAGCGGAGTTCCTGAGCTTCGATGCCAATCAGAAGAAGCTCGCCGAGGCTGAAGGACTCGTAGTGCCAGTATGACGGGCGTTGTCCAGCGGGTACGATGGCTTGGGTGGATCCTCTTGAGCTTCACATGGCTTACGATTGGTCATGCGGCGTTGTTGGAGAAGTATGAGTTGGGCATTCAGGTTCTTGCCGCAAATAGAGGACTGGCAGGTGTCGGAGAAGGCGGGCTGTTGCCGGGTGGAACAGGCCGCGCATTCGTGGGGCATGGCGTTGAGAATGGTTTCCTTGGCACTACCACGGTGCCTCAAGGAACAACGCTGATGATTCCGGCAAGGACGGGAACTATGCTTCCGGACGCGCTTGGTCAGGCGATTGAGGCTGGCCACTGGGAGCCCGTTGCCGCGAATCCGCGTTGGAGGAGCCTCATGGAGGGTTCCGCAACTCATCTTCCGGGAGCCGAAATCCCAAATCTGCTACTTCGTCCCGCACCAGACCTTTGGATGCTTCAGAATTCAATCCGAGTATCAACAGACACACCACTCTCGACACTGTTGCGGCCGGGTATGGGGTATCTGGATTGGGCAGCTTGCCGCCAAAGCACAGGAGGATTCTAGGATGTATTTCGAGGACCTCAGCCACTACTCCTACGGCCTGCCTCGCCCCTTAGAGGACGTCATCAATATCGGGTGGCTAGATGTTTCTCACGATTTCCCAACCGGGCTGGTTCCGAACGCGCTAAACCACAGACTTCGTTTTTGGCTTGGCCGTGCCACAGTGAATCGAATTCGGGGATACCACGAATGCAATATCTGCGGGCTTCTGGAACGTCAACGAGTTCAAGTGAATGGACAAACCTTCCTTTTGGGAGCGGCCGAAATCTGGATCCCGACTGAATCAGGCCGAGTGTTTGCAGCGCCGGACCTGCTACTCCACTACATCGAAGGCCACGCATACAAACCGCCTGATGAGTTCATCGCAGCAGCTTTGGATCACTCGTTCGATCAGGACTGGAATGCCGAACGCATATTTGAGAAACGGGTTATGGCTGCGTTTGGCTGAGAGCTCAACTCGCGATTCGCCGACTTCAACCCTGCGTGCCTGAGCTGCATCTAGCCGGGCTAGGCCAGCAACGAAAGGCGCTGGAGCTAAGTAAGCGTCTGACTAGCGCATGTTGACGCCAACCTCGCTGGCGGAGCTCGGCGGTCGGTCGGCCGTGACGGGCGCAGCGGTAGGTGGACTGGCGGCGCGAAAAGTGGACGGCCGGGCGGCCTCAGCGGGCGCGCAACCAGGCGGCTGGTGTCAGCGAGGGCACGTCTGAGGTGGTGCCGCTGGCCAGGCGAGGGAGGACATCGGCGAGGTAGTCCCTTGGATTGATGCCAAGGCGCTTTGTAAGCGTCCGACCGAGCACCGTTGGTAAAAGCTGGCCGACTTGGCGGGTGGCGGGCTCCTCGCCGAGGAGGTGCTCGACGGGGACCTTGAGAGCCTTGGCGATGGGGCCGAGGGCGGAGACGGGAAAGCGGCGGCGGCCGATCTCGTAGGAGGCGAGCACGGGCTGGCCGATATCCAGGGTGTCGGATCCGGCTGGAGTGAGATCAGCTGAATCTGACTGGGGACGATGCACAAGGGCACTAAAGCTCCAGCTCCAACTGACCCGGTTCCCGCCGACGGAAGTGGCTGCTGACCACGTGCGGCCTCACCCCCTCGAATCCGATGCGCCGGGACAGGGCGCGGAAGAGTTGTCCGATTTGGGCGGCGCGCTCTCCTTCGCCCGTCATGCGCACTCCTGGTCGTGTATCACCGAGCCGGCCCCCGTGGGATTCGCGGATGCGGGAGAGGATGGCTTCCTTTTTGGCGGCCGACACGTTTCGCTCCAGCCACTCCGCAAAGACGTCGGCGACGGTGCCTTGGAGACGCACCAGCGAGTAGGTGGCGAAATGGGCGCCCGCGTCGCGGGCGGATTCGAGGATCGGAGCGATCTCGTTGTCGTTGAGGCCGGGGATGATGGGAGACACCGAAACGCCCACCGGAATGCCGGCGTCAGCCAGAGTGCGGATGGCCCGCAAGCGCATGGCAGGGCCGGAAGCGCGCGGTTCCATCGCCGCCGCCAGATCGCGATCAAGGGTGGTGATCGAGATGAGCACCGCCCCGCACTGCCAGCGGGCCAGCTCGGCGAGCACATCGACGTCGCGGGTGACCAGGTGGTTTTTGGTGATGACGACGACGGGATTCCTGAAGTCGGCCAGGACCTCAAGGCAGCCGCGGGTGATGCGCAGTTTGCGTTCGACGGGTTGGTAGCAGTCCGTGACGCCGCTCATGGCCAGTTTGATCGGTTTCCAGGACTTTCGGCTCATCTCGGCCCGCAGAAGCCCTGGCGCGCGTGGTTTAACCATAATTTTGGTCTCGAAATCGAGACCTGAACTAAAGCCCAAAAACTCATGAAATTTCCTCGCATAGCAATAACTACAGCCATGTTCACACCCACGATACGGATTTAAGCTCGCGTCAAAACTCAGGTCCGGGCTGTCGTTTTTGGTGATGAGCGTTTGGGTGTCGTCGACGAAAAAGGCTGTTTTCGGTGCCGGCGGTTCCCATTCTGGGTCGATCCGGCGCAGTTCCTCGACGGCCTCCGGGTCCTCCTCGACGTGGAATCGCTCGAACGGATTCGCTGGATTGATGGCAGCCCCACGCTTCACAACCACAGGTCGGTTGGGAGGGGTGAATGCTCAAGCTCCGATTGGTGGGGAGGACGCTTCGAGCGCCGGGATCTTCGCTTTGGCGAGCATTTCCTCGATGATGGGCAGGGCACGCGGATGGGGGTGGAGGTGGCCGGTTTCCCACCGTTTGACGGTCGTGGCGTTGCTGCCGAAGCGACGGCCGAATATGGTCGTCGAGGCGCCCTCAATCCGGCGCAGCATCAGGACCTGGGCGGAAATGTTTCCGGCGGTTGGATACGGGGAATAACCGAGGAATTTCAGAATCCGCGGCCAAACTTCGACCGAAGGGTCGCGGTGTCCCACTTCCCAGCGACCGAGCACCTGCTGATCGGTCTCCATGAGTCGCCCGGCGGCGACGATTGACAACCCGCGCAGAATGCGCTGGTTTTTCAAATGTTCGCCCAAAATGATCGGATTTGCCACCAGGCCAACACGGGTTAAGCGACTCTGGGTGAATGTTTTAGGTGTGACTTGGAGGGCAAACGCACGAAAAGGCAAAGTACAGGTGCTCGTACTGCTACGCGCGGCGCTACCACGAATACCTCGGCTTCAGTTCAGGCCTGGATTTTGAGACCAAGATCATGGTCAAAACGAGGGCGCCCGAGCTTCTGAGGGCCGAGATGAGTCGAAAGTCCTGGAAGCCGGTGAAGCTGGCGATGAGCGGTGTCACCGACTGCTACCAGCCGGTCGAACGGCAACTGCGCCTCTCGCGCGGGTGTCTGGAAGTGCTCGCGGAGTTTCGGAACCCGGTCGTGGTCATCACCAAGAACTACCTGGTGACCCGCGACGCCGATGTCCTCGCCGAGCTGGCCCGCTGGCAGTGCGCGGCCGTGTTGATTTCGATCACCACGCTCGACCGCGATCTGGCAGCCACCATGGAACCGCGTGCTTCCGGTCCGGCCATGCGTCTGCGTGCCATCCGCGTCCTGACTGACGCCGGCATCCCCGTCGGTGTGTCGGTCGCGCCAGTCATCCCGGGTCTCAACGATCATGAGATCCCCCCGATTCTGGAAACCGCCCGCGACGCCGGTGCCCAGTTCGCCACCTACTCGCTGGTGCGCCTCCCCGGTACCGGGGCTGAGGTCTTTGCCGAGTGGTTGGAGAGGAATGTGTCCGCGGTGAAAAAGGAGACCATCCTCGCCCGAATTCGCGAATCCCACGGCGGCCGGCTCAACGATTCCCGATTCGGGACACGCCTGAAGGGCGAGGGGGAACGGGCAGCCCAGATCGGACAGCTCTTCCGCGTTTTGGCCCGGCGGCTGGGATTCGAAGGGGCGCGGCCGAGCGTGCTCACCACCCACTTCCGTCGGCGGGAACCGGGGCAACTGGAGTTGGGACTTTGAGGCGATGAGTCGGGGGATTCCGGCACACGGCGAGCTTCTACTCATTGCCTCACCGGGATGGCCATGCTTGCAAAGGAACGGCCTTACCATTTGCTAAAAACCGGGATGGGAACCACGAAAAGCACGAAACACACGAAAAACCAAGGCGTTGCCCAATTATCATCGTCCACCCGATGGATGAGTCAGTCGCTTGTCCTAACCCAATGAATTTTTGTGTGTTTCGTGACTTTCGTGGTTCCAATGTCCCTTTTTGGGCTCACCAGCCCAGCGAGCCGGAAGAGGCGGCTTCAGCCGAGGTCCGGGCTTTCGTTTTTTGGTTTGCGGTCCGCGCGTGATGAAAGAGGAATTGTTGGGCGTACCCGCGATAGGGGCCGAAATGCCGGTGGGCGAAGCGTGGGAGGAATCCGGTGGGGAATTTTCGGCGGCGCGGGAAATAGCGTTCGCGAAGGGCGCGTTCGATCCACACGTCGATTGGAAAGAATCCGAGCCGCTGACCGGCGAAGAGCAGCACGCAGGAAGCGACTTTGGGACCGACGCCCGGTGACTGGGTCAGACGCCGCATCGCCTCGTCGTCCGGCACGTCGGGATCGGTGAGAAAGCCGAGGTCCATCGCGCCCGAGTCGACGAGTCGGGCGGTGGCCGCCAAGTAGGCAGCGCGGTACCCCAGGCCACATTGGCGGAGGGCGGCCTCGCCGGCCGCCGCCAAGGCAGCCGGGCTCGGGTAGGTGTGGAGGGTGCCGCCGCCGAAGTCGACGGGCTTCCCAAACCGTTCACGGAGAGTATGGGAGAGGCGGGCGATATGCGGGACCTGTTTGAGCGAGGACGTGATGAATGTGGCCAGGCATTCCCAAGCCGGCTGGCGAATGAGCCGGAGGCCGGGAGCGAATGCCACGGCCGCCGCCAGGGTGGTATCGTTGGGAGGAAACGTGGACACAATCGCCTCTGAATCGTGGTCGAGGGCAAGGTAGCTGGCGGCGAGGGCCGTGGTGTCATGGCCGGCGACCTCAAGGCGGTCGGGGGTCGGTTGCCGCAGGAAAACCGGTGTGGTGTCGATGAGGCCGAGATAGCCGCCGTCGACGGCGCGCCAATGGAACACCTGACCCGAGCTCAGGGTGGCGGCGAGGTCGAAGCATCGCAGCGGAAGCGTGACCGTGGGCACTCCCGTCAGGCCTCTGGGCGATTCTGGATCGGCCTGAGGCGGGGTGGTCATGGGCGGGCGAAGGTGCGGCGTAAAGCGACTAAGGCCTACCGAATAAAATAACTCAGGTTCTCGAGTTCGACGGCGAGGTCGACGTTGCTCACCACAACATGGTCCGGGGTGTCCAGGACGGTCGGGGAAAAATTGAGGATGGCCTGCAGCCCGGCGGCGACCAGGTCATTGACAACTTGCTGGGCGGCGGCGGCGGGCACGGCGAGGATGGCCATTTTCACCTGGTGTTCGCGGATGAACGGGACGAGTTCGCCGATTGGCTTGAGCGGGACGGGCGGCAGGCTGGCGCGCGGGCGTTCCACGTCGCTGTCGAACGCGGCGATGATTTCAAAGCCTTCCTTGTTGAACCCGCCGTAGCGCAGCAGCGCCGTGCCAAGATTCCCGACGCCAATCAGAATCACCGGCTGCAGCCGGTTCGTGCCGAGCACGTCGTTCAGCACCCGCGCCAGATGCGTCACGTTGTAGCCGAGCCCGCGCGTCCCGAATTGCCCGAAATACGCCAGATCTTTGCGCAATTGCGGAGGTTTCACGCCGGCGGCCCGCGCCAGCGCCTCGGACGAAACCGTCTCGACACCATTGTCCCGCAGCCGCTGCAGGCAGCGGTGGTAGATCGACAGCCTGTAAATTGATTTGCGAGGAATCGACTCGTCTCGCTCGCTCCGTCCCGGGACGGCAGGATCGTCTTTCACCGTTGTCGGATTACGAGTAGGAGGACTCGACGCGCTTGGCGACATCGAGATAGCCGTAGTCAATTTCGTAGATTTGTTTGAAGGACTCAAGCGCCTCCGCTTTCTGTCCGAGTTTCTCGTGGATGAGGCCCTTGGTGTACAGGACTTCCTTTTTGGTCCCGTCCATCCCCAGCAGCTCCGAGGCGCACTCGCTCAATTGGCGCAAGGCTAAATCATAAATGCCCTTTTGTTCGTAGCAGCGGGCGAGCAGCAGGGTGGCGCGGTTGCGGATATTCGGATTGTTCTTGGCTTTCTGAAGTTCGGCGATGGCTTCGCTCAGCATCCCGGCGGCGAGCAGGGCGGCGCCGTACTCGAATCGCAGCTGGAGGTCGGTGGGATTCTTCTCCACGCGGTCCCGCGTCGTGTTGATCTGCCGCTGGCGGCGGTTTTGCTGCATCTCATCGTACTCCGCGCGTTTTTGGGCGGCATCGGGGGCATCCGGATTCGCTTCCAGTTCCGCCTTCAGCGCGGCGAAGTGGTGTTCGTCGATGCGGTCGCGCACCTGCTGCACCTTGGTGCCCAAGGCGGAGTCGGCCGTATTCAGCCCGAAGGCGTATTCGTACCATTGCAGGGCGCTTGGCAAGTCTTCCTTCTGCTCGTACAGGTCGGCGATCTTCTTGACCACGTTGATGTTCTCCGGGTCTTCGTTGTACTTCTCGCCCCATTCGGCCAGACGGGCGTCTAACTGCTCGGCCGTCATCCCCTTGCGGCCCTGGTCCTCCAGGGACTTCGACTGATCTTTGCTCTTGAGCAAATCGCGGACGCTCTCGCGCTGACCCCACCCCTGGCGGGTGATCGAAGCTTGGGCATTGGCATTGGTGACGCCCTTCCTCGCTTCGCCATCCGTGTTGTCGACCCGCAGAATCGCCTGATAAATATTCGCCGCTCTCTCCGGCTCCTTGGCCAGCAAATAATGCTGGGCCAGGCGATGCATGTTCTTGGTGTCCGTCGGATGGCCTTCCTTGATGGTTTCCAGGGCGAATGCCCCCGTCTCGATCATTTCCAACGCCATCGCCGCTTCGTACAGCAGGCTGTTGAGCTGCGGGTTGTACGGGTCCTCCACCAACTGGTCCTCGATTTCCGACAACGCCGCCTCCGGCTCCTTCTTCACGCGGCCCTGGAGTTTCATCGTCGACAAACCGCCGGCGCTCAGACCCCCAAAGAATTTTTTGCCCGATCCGGCCTGCTTCTTGGCCGTCGCGGCAGCCTTGCGCAGCTTGCGGCGCCCTTCGAGGAAATGCGGTTCGGCTTTCACCACGGGGAGCAGGAGCTGAACGGCATACCCGACATTCTGTGACTGGATGGCCGCATCGGCTTTCTGCACGAGCGAGCGCAGGTTTTGCGGCAGGTCGACTTCGTTAACGAGTGACGGGGACATGAGTGCTGGATGTGGGGCTGGGGGCGGAAAAATGGCCGTCCGGCGAAGCGGCGGGGAACAAGGATTTACTCAGGAGCGCGCCGCGCGGCAACGGTTTTTTCCTTGACGGAGTCGATGGGTCCCGGAGCCCCTCCGATCGATCAGGCTCAGACTTTGGGTCCAGCTGGCTCCGCGTCAGATGTTTGCACGGGCGAAAGGGCGCGAAAGAACGGGCGATGGCTGGCAGTGGCCGGCTGTGGCCGCCATAGGAATCATAAGGCATTCGCCCCGCCCGGTTCCAAGAGAGGCGAGACTGTTCTCGTGACTCTGGCCGCCACAGCCCGCCTCTCCCACTGAATCACTGCCTTCAACGCCGCGCCAAAATCCGCCGCGTGGCCTCGGTTCGCGAAAAGCAATTCGCCATTGCCAATCGCCAAATTCACGTTAATTGCTTTCCTCCCTCACCGCCGATGTAGCTCAGGGGTAGAGCAGCTCATTCGTAATGAGCGGGTCGTCAGTTCGATTCTGACCATCGGCTCCAGCAATCATTCAAGGCAGCGATGCGAGCGTTACCCGACCCTTGATTTTCGCTTCCGCGTCGTCCTTGCCGGTATTGGGCATGGAGAGGCCTTTGGTGAGGGATTGGCGGGCTTCGGCGGTGCGACCCATTTGGGCGTAGGTGCGGCCGAGTTCGATGTGATGGATGAGGCGGTTGGGATTGAGTTCGATGGCCTTTTGGAAGCACCGGACCGATTCATCGTTACTGGCGTCGGGCAGTTTTCCGTAGACGACGCGGGCGACGGTGCGTTTCACGGTGCCGAGTTCCGAGAGGCGTTGGTGCCATGACCCGAGGACATGCCACGCCAGATCGAGGTCTTGATTGAGGGCGAGCGCCTTGTCGACCGACGCTTTGATTCGTCGGGACGCTTCCATTTTGTCCTTGTTGCTCGCGAGCAGCGGGATCTGCTTGGCATAGCAGATGGCAACGGAGAGGTGGGCCTCAGCCTCGTTCGGGGCCAATGCCACCGCCTTCATCGCGTAAACCTTGCCCAGATTGGCCAATCGAATTTTCTCCTCCGCGGCCGCGGCGTCCGCGCTTAAATGGCGGTATTGGCGGGCGATGCACAGGAGCACATGGACATTTTTAGGTTCCGCTTTCTCCACCGGCAGGTAGCACTGCAACGCTTCCTTGGCCTGAAGTTTTCGGTCGAATTCATCTCCCTGTTTGATCTGCTCTTCCAGCCCTCCCGAAGCCAACGCGCCAGAGTGGAGAGTTCCAAGGAAGGCAACAGCGCCGCAGAGACGCACAAGGATGGTTTTCATACGAACAGAGATAGACGAAACGTGAACCTGATAATTTACCGCACGCCTCGATTGGAAGCAAATCCGAAATAATTGGCAGGGCCGTTGGGCCGTTGGGCCGGGGCGGATTTTTGCACGAGCGAGTGACTTGGAAAT
>JBJXFS010000355.1:0-5013 GCA_046155625.1 Verrucomicrobiales bacterium
CTGAACGACTCGATCGTCATCAACGAAATCATGGCCCAAGCTCCCTCGCCCTCCCCGGAACAATGGGTGGAGCTGTACAACCGCGGCACCGCACCGGTCAAACTATCCGGATGGCAGTTCACCGATGGCATTGACTACCAATTCCCCGCGGACACGCCACCGCTCGAGCCGGGGCAATTTGCGCTCGTGGTTTGGGACGTGGCGGCCTTCAACGCGCTGCATCCGGGACGGTCGCGCGTCTTCGGACCATTCGCTCAGAGCCTCGCCGGAAAGGGCGAGCGCCTGCGATTGCGCGACGCCAACGGGAATATCGCCGACGAACTGCGGTACGCCGACACCGGGCCGTGGCCGGAGTTCGCCACCGGCAGCGCCTCGACTTTCGAACTGCGGCACCCCGATGCCGACAATGCCAACGGGGCCGCCTGGGCCGCCAGCAATGAGACCGCCCGCGGAACTTGGCAGAATGTCAGCTACACCTTTCCGGGAGCGATTGCGGCCTCCAATCCAACCTACTACAGCGAGTTGATCCTCGGCATGATCAATGACGGCGAAGTGCTCATCGATGACATCAGCGTGCGGCTCAACCCTGCCGCCGCCAACACAGAACTTGTCCAGAACGGCAGTTTCTCCACCGGGACGACCGAAAAATGGCGCTTCCCGGGAAACCACCGTCGCAGCGCCATCGTCAAAGATCCGGACAACTCGGGCAACGACGTGCTGCGGCTGGTCTCGGGCGGTTCCCTCGACCACATGTCGAACCACGCCGAAACCACACTGAAGAATGGCGCCACTCTGATGGGCGCCAATGCCCTCAGTCCATCCGCAACCTTCAGCATTTCCTTCCGTGCCCGCTGGTGGAAGGGGAACAACGCCCTGAACTCGCACCTCTACTTCAACCGCGGACCGCGGACCACCCTGCTGGACCGGCCGACCACCGGCGGCACGCCGGGTGCGGTAAATTCCACCTTCAGCGCCACCGCCACCATCACCCTGGGCGATGTCGTGCATGCGCCGGCGGTGCCCGCGGTCTCGGAAGCGGTGACCGTGACGGCGCACGTCGATGACCCGGCCGGCACCGCGGCGCTCTCACTGGTCTACTCGGTCAATGCGGGCGCGGAGCAGACGGTGCCGATGACTTTCGCCGATGGCCGGTGGAGCGGCACCATCCCGGGACAAGCCGCCAACGCGAAGGCGGTCTTTCGGATCGAGGCCCAAAACGCACTTGGGCACTCCGCGGTCTGGCCCGCCAACGGCATGGCTGGTCGCGCCATGATCCCGTGGAACGACAACCAGGGGCAGTTGGTGCGCCCCACTGGCGCCCGCCCACACAATTTCCGCATCGTCCTCACCACTGCCGACATCAGCCTGTTGCACGCGGGCAACAACGTGATGAGCAACGACTGGATGCCCTGCACCATCATTTACGACGAACGCGACGTCTATTACGGCACCTCCGTCCACCTCAAGGGATCGGAACACGGCCGCGCCAAGGACGTCCGTGTCGGGTTCCTGGTCCGGTTTCCATCGGATCACCTCTTCCTCGGGGTCCACGACGAGGTTGGCATCGACCGCAGTGGGGCCGGCGACCAGTTCAGTCAGAAGGAGATTCTCGTCAAACGGTCGATGAACCGCGCCGGCGGCATCCCCAGTACCGAGGACGATCTCATCCGCGTCATCGCCCCGCGCACCACGCATACCGGTCCGGCCATTTGCATCCACAACAAATTGGACAGTGATGCCTTTCTCGATGCCCAGTTCAACGACGGCGGGAATGGCACCATGTTCGAATACGAACTGCTCTATCCGCTCACCACCACTGATGGCGGCCTCGAGGGGAACAAGCTGACCCAGGACGGCCCCGGACCAAGCGGGATTGGAGTCGGTGCGCTCAAAATACCTGGAGTCACCCCGTCCACCGATTCGACCAACAAGGAGGACTACCGGTGGTTCTGGCTGATCAAGAACAACCGGACCCGCGACGACTATGCCGGCCTCATCACCGGGCTGACCGCCCTCGGCAAGTCCGGTGCCGCCTTTCATACGGCCACGGCCCCAGTCATCGACACCGATGGGTTTCTCCGCTCGTTCACCGGCCCGGTCGCCTGGGCGGCGGGCGACAACTATGCCTTCGGTTCACAACACAACTGCCTCTATTTCGTGAAGCCCGACGGCAAGGTCCTTTACATCCCCTGGGACATGGACTTCACCGCGAGCGACGGAGCCACTGCCGGCATCTCGGTGAACGCCGAGTTGGGGAAAATGATCAACACGGTAACCACCACCACCGCCGATGACGTCAACAAACGCGCCTACTACGGTCATCTGCTGCACATGGTGAACACTGGATTCAACCCCGGATACATGGCGCCGTGGATGGACCACTACTCCACGTTTGTGACCGAGAACTTCCGCACCGGGTTCCTCGCCTTCGTCACACAACGGGCGACGTTCATCCGCAACCAGATCGTCCTGGCCAATTCCGGCGTGCCCGTCGTCCCCTTCAGTCTTTCCACCAATGGTGGAAATGACTTCATCGAACCGCTCAGCACCACCACGCTCCAAGGAGATGGCTGGCTCGATGTCGACACCATCCAGCTCGAGGGAGGCTCGCCACTGGCTGTGACGTGGACCGACAAGGATTCGTGGAGTCTGCAGTTACCCGTATTGAATGGCCCCAACGTGTTTAATCTCCAAGCGCATGACCGGCAGGGGAACCTCGTGGGAACAGACAGCATCACCGTGACCGGCACCAGCGGGGTGGTTCCCGCGTCCTCAAGCACGATTGCGTTGACCGAGCTGAACTTCAATCCGCTCACCCCTGGCGAGGAGTTTCTCGAGTTGCTCAATGTTTCCGCGTTCACCGTGGAATTGTCCGGCTGCCGCTTCACCGAGGGGCTCAACTATGCCTTCCCCGCCGCCACCCAACTGGCTCCGGGTGCCCGTCTCGTTCTCGTCGAGAACCGCGCCCTCTTCGCGGCGCGCTATCCGGGCGTGACGGCGCTGGCTCCCGGCCAGTACACCCCGAGCAACCTTGCCAACGACGGTGAGACCGTCACTCTGCTCGCCGCCGACGCGCTCAGCAATGTGTTCAGCGTGCAGTACGGCGACGAATTCGACTCGACCGACGGAGGCGGTTCCTCGCTCATCCGCTCGCTGTCATCGACCAGTCCGGATCTCGAGGAGTATGTCTGGAGGCCCAGCACGGCACTCGGCGGCAACCCGGGCGGCACCGATGCCATTGCGTTCACCGGGTCTCCCACAGCAGACCTCGACGCCGACGGATTCAGCGCGCTCGTCGAGCATGCGTTCGGCACCAGCGATGCGAATGCCGCAAGCTGGCCGGCTCCGATCGCCTTCCTCCGGCATCCCGGCAGCGGAACCTGGCACGCATCATTCACCACCGCGGCCGCCGCCGATGATGTCGAGATCCTGCCAGAGTCCTCGACGAACCTCACCCCCTGGATCAGCTTGGATCTGGGCCAGCCGCCCCTGCCCCCGTTCCAGCGAAGCGATGCCGTCGGCCCGGTCGCCACCTGGACCTCCGGACCGGAGCCGTATCTGCCGGGCCTGCAAACATTTCTCAGGATCCGCGTCATCTTGCGGTGACCGCCCGTACGGCGGGAGGTCAACACTCTTCCCACCTCCGCCTCACCGGACCCGGGAGCACTCCCACCTTGCCGGAGCGGGTCGCTTCCAGCATGATGATCGAGTATCGCGTGCACCTGCTGCTTGGCATCCCCGCCCGCTGGGGGACGAAAATCACGCACGTCGATCCGGAGACAGACCCCTGCCCCTCCCATGACCCATACCTCCATTCCCAGCGCCGGCCCACAGAAGCAAATTCAGCCCCCAACCCGGGCGCGCCCGCGGAAAGACATCGATGAAACTACTCTTTCAATGGTTCCTTTGCCTACACCATCTCAGGCGATCAATTCACGAACGCCAACTCCATCGACAACCGCTGGATTCAAAGCAGCGGCACGATTGGAGCAACGGTTTTCGACTTTGGCGCGCCATCAACTGGAGCGGCCATCTTAAACACAATTGATCATGGCCCCCTGCCTGGAGAGGCGATCGAGTCCACCGTTTATCTTTCCAACGATCAGGTTATTTGGACCCAGGCAGTCGTCGAGCGTGTCTGGTTGGAAGGATTCATGATTAACACGGATATCCTGTGGGACGGCTTCGTCTTCGCAGTTGGAACGGGAACCAATAGAACTTTCCGATACGCATCGATCATCCATGGAGGACCTGGTGCATTGCTCGACGACGGCGACGACGAGATCAACGGCGTACTTGGATTGAATCGAGATTTCACTCCGAGCACGGGTGTGCCTGATGCCGGCGCAACCATGCTGCTCTTCGGTGTGGGATTGTCAGTCCTTGCAGGGATCAAAAGAATGTGTAGACCCAGCTGAACGCGAGATTCGCAACGAATAAGCTCTCAGCAGAAACGACTCGTTTCAGGGCAGGCGGATTTCCGCCTGCTCTTTTTTATGGTACGCCCGGAACGTGAATCAACGGACCTGGTGGCCTGCGTTTCTGGTCAACCCCCTTTTCCCCGCCCTCCGGTCCGGCTCGACGGCTGGCTCAGGGGCCACCCGCCAAAAGCAAATTCTTAGCAGCCGGGAAGCCAAGCTTATGACTTCATCAGTGGGGATCCCATAAAGGGACGGGCAGTTTGTCTTCCCAGGGCGTCCAACCTGACCCATCCAGTCGCTGAAATTGGTCCTTGGCCTCCCCGCGCCGCCGATCCCCTGCCTGCCGTCCGTCGGCGCCTGAAAAGTGGGTGTCTGGAATTCGTCGGCGCCTGAAAAGTGGGTGTCTGGAATTCGCACCCTCTGTGCAGGAGGAGCGCACCGAGGCGCTTGAAACCCGCATCGAATCACGATCGACCCGGCGGCAGATGCGCGCGGAGGCCGAGGATGAGCGGTACCACGACTGGTACTACCGCGCGATGGGACGGCGGGGTGGCGGGTACTGAGAGTCCAGACAAAACGGGCCGGGGCGCGG
>JBJXFS010000363.1:0-7045 GCA_046155625.1 Verrucomicrobiales bacterium
GTGGAGATTCGCCTGGATGTCGCTCGTGTTGCTGAACACGTAGGCGGCGAAAAAATCGGCGATGGTGGCCTGCCGGTTTCGCAATTCCTCGGCGAGGCGGAAGAGCAGCGCGACCTGCCCCGTGTTGTCGTCCTCAAAGGCTTCCCACCAGGTGCGGGCGCTGCCGGTCAGCGAGTCCCCGGCGAGCGCGTTCCGTTTGAGGGATTCGTAGGCGGTGCGGACCGCCTCTTCCGTCCAGCCGATGGTGTCGGTGATCCCGTGCGTGGTCGGCGGCGCCGTGGTGGCCCGCGGTTTCGGCGGCAACCCAGCCAGGCAGTCGCCGCGAATTTCCATGTCTTCGCGCGGCAGGCGCAGTCCGCGCGATTCCTTCACCAACTCCGGTTCCGCCCCGTCCTCGGCGCACGCCCGCGTGATGACCACCCGCGTCACCCCGGCATCGGCCAATTCCGGCCAGCGGTAGTCGACCGCATCGACCACGCGGCCGACCAACCGCTGCAACCCGCGCGCCCCGGTCCGCAACGCCGAGGCCTCTTCCGCGATCGCGTCCAGCGCCGCTGGCTCAAACACCAGTTCGATCCCGTGGAGGGCCGCCATCTTCCGCTGGCGGGCCAGCGCACTGTCTTCCACCCCGCCCTCCAAAATCGTCCGCAATTCGCCAACCCCCAACTCATGCAGCACCGTCAACGTCGCAAACCGACCGATAAACTCCGGTATCATCCCGTACGCCACCAAATCGTGCGTCGTCGCCTGGCTCAGCGCCGCCCATACCGGCCTAGCCTCCGCCGGCACCGACTCCAGCCGCCTCTCCGAAAACCCAATCCGCCGCCGTCCGGTCCCCAGCCGCCGCCCGACAATCTCCTCCAGCCCCACGAACGCTCCCGTGCAGATGAACAAAAGCCGCCCGGTATCCACCGGCAAGTGCCTCTTGCCTTCGCACCCCTCGGTCCGCCGCCCGTCCAGCAACGTCAATAACGCATTCTGCACCCCCTCACCACTCACATCCCTCCCTCCCGTCTCGCCCCGCCGAATCTTGTCAATCTCATCGATGAACACCATCCCCTTTTCCGCCCGCGTCACATCACCCCCCGCCCGCTCCAACAATCCCTCCACAATCGTATCCACCGAATTCCCCTTGTACCCGGCTTCCACCAGCCCCGCCGCACTCGAAATCCCCACCGGTACCCCCAGAAACTCACCCAATACCTTCACCATATACGTCTTCCCCACCCCCGTCGGTCCCAACAACAAGATATGATGCCGCCCCAAATCCACCCCCCGCAGATCCCGATGCCCTTGCGAAAAATAGTGGTTGTACGCCGCCACCGCCAAATCACGCTTCGCCACCCCCTGGCCCATCACAAATCGGTCCAGGTGCGCGATCATCTCGACGGGAGTGGGGAGAATCAACGAAGAATTCATACAATGTGGCCATCAGATTTTCGAACTTCTTCTCCGCCAGCCACTAGAATTCACCGGTCGATCGGCTTCCCGCTGCCGCGGCACACGCCAAGCCACCAGGGAACGCTCCAAACGCGCCACACTGCTGCCCGGACTGAGGAACCAATATCATGGATTGTGATTCACTTGGAGCGCTGCTTTAACCTTGGCAACAATATCATCAACCTGCCACCCAGCCGCACTTCTCGTCACGCTGATGGCACGCTTGCTCCACTGGTCCTTACCACATTCAGTCAAAAATCGTGCGATATTCCCCTTTGCCTTGTTAATTGTGTCATCTTCTTTTCTATCCAATTCCGTCCGTGCATCGCAACCGCCTAGCCCGGGAGCACGCGCCTTGCTGATGCTGTCGTACCGGTCCAGAATCTCCCTGGCCCCAGCCTCAATCTCCGTCGTTGAAGCAAACGACCGATTTGCTGGTGCTATTTCATTCTCGTCCGCCATCAACCAGAAAAACCTGTCCGCGGGCCGAGAAGTTTCAGAAAATTTCACAATAGCCCCGGCCATTTCGACCGGGCAGTACAAATTCCTCGGTGGACTGAGTGTGGGAGTTTCGAAATAATCCTTGGACGGCACGACAAGAATCACGCGGGCATTCTCCAACGCCTCGTAGATTGCTCGCAAACTGTCTCGTTTCACGTCATCATAGCAGTACTCAAACACGGTAAATTTTTTCATCCTCAACGCCGTTCTTACGGCGAGGACCAGATCCTTCTGCGACGATTTGTAGGAAATCCCAACATCATGGGGGATGACCGCCGGCCACGGCGCGTCCTTAGTGTCCCAGGCGGGAAGGCCTGAGCCGCGGAAATAAGGCATGACCGCGTCGCCACACCAATCGGGCGGTTCATCCGAGCGAACCGTTCCATGGCGGAACACTTCAAGCGGGCCACCTTCTCCAAGCAACAATCCCTGCAATCGCTCGGCCTTGGTCTTGGCGTCCGGCCCGATTACTTGAATAAACAACCCGCCGTCAAAATCACGCGCCTGCACCATCCCAGCCCGACCCTTGTTGCGGAAATGATGGCTCCACTCGATTCTCAGCAACACGGCGTTGGCGGCAGTGGGAGCTGGATGATGACTCCCTTCAAGCTTCAACGTCAGCAAAACGATAAATCCGTCATTCCAGAACACGGGCGCGCACCCATACTCTTCGCCGAAGAATCGGCCACGGGCCTCCATCGCACGGAAATCCCCGTGGTCACCTTCGGACCTTTTTCCGACCAAGATCGCCTCCGGCAGCAAGTTTCGCATGTTCTCGGCCACGAAGGCCAGAACCGCCCTGTAGTCGCTCTGGCCCAGAAGATTGTTTTCGTCACCATGCAATGCGAAACTGGCATGCGTGGAGTCGGGAAACGAGGCCAGCAACTCACGATGGGCTTTATCGATTGCATCGCGAATTCGCTCGTTATCGGAAGCAGGCAACAAGTGCCGCAGCACGGCAATCCAACCATCCGGGGACTTGACGCAAATGTTGCAATCGTGGATTAAACTGAGGAAGAACAATTTTAAGTCGGCGCCACAGCTTTTTATCCCGTCATGATACTTCAATAATATTTCTTCAAGATCATTCTCACTGATTGGCTTGTGTGATCGTGCCTTAAACGCTTGATACAAAGCCCTCTTCTCGGATAGCGAATATATGAGATTTCCCGCCCACTGCATGTCGATGACCACGCTGTGATTGTTCCTTCCATGCCCTTCCTGAAGCCAGTGTAGGCGTCCGCAGTGGTGGAGAAAGCGTGTCGCCACGGCGATGGCATTTTCCGAAAGATCACATCCTGCCTGCGTCTTGAGTTTTGCCTTCCAATCATCCCAAGTCAACGGCTGGCTTGGATTTCGGGCATCATCAAGGAAAGCGTGGGGACTTTTCGCCTGCATTAGCACCGCCTCACAAACATCTGCGCCATGCCGAAAAATCTGAGGAACTTTTGTCCCCAGCCCGTCGGCACAGCCGCCCAATTCCGTCCGAACCCATGTCAAGATCGCACCAAAGTCGCGATCGTTGCATGCCTTGAAGTCAACAGCCTCGATTCTCAAGCGGCCGTTGGTAATCAGGGATTCGTAAGGTCCGGCTTGTTTAGCAAGATATTTTTTCGCCTCATTGATGTTATTTGTGCCTGTAGCAAGGATTAGAAGCGAGACTTTTTTGGCGTCCGGATCAAAACTATCAATCGATGGGAGGCGCAGAGCGTTACGAATATAGTCCAACCAGTACTTTAGCTCCTTGTATTCGTTCTCATCCAGGAAATTTTTTGGATCAGGAGCGGCGCTGGATTCCTCCTCGACACGCTTCTTGTGCTTATCTGGATCGGTTGTCACGATGATAAAGACCGACCCGCTGGAAGCGAAGATTCTGTGCGTGTTGTGATAAATATCTTGACCGCCAAAGTCCCAAATGTGAGCCGTTCCTCGCAATTCTCCACGTTCTCTTCCTCTGCTATTCGAAAAATCGAACGAGGTTTGCCACGTGTGGAAAGCAATTCCATGCGTACTCGTCCGATCCTTGGCAGGATCAAATGACTTAATTGGCTCATACTGACGCTGGTCTACAGGACTGTCGAACCATCGCAAGGCATCCGCGGTGGTGGACTTTCCGCAGCGTCCACTGCCCAGGAGCAATACTTTAGCCATGACGAGGGTGGCGGGTTGTCCTTTGCCTTCCTGCAGAACTTTGAAAGTTTCCGCAACATTGTCATCGGGGTTTTGGCTGCGATGAGGCGGGCGCACGTCCATTTTCGCAAACTCAATCAACCTGTTACACTGGTGGTTGACGAAATAAACCAGACCTTCAGTGGACCCGTCGCCCATTTTTTTGACGTGGATGTCACCAAGCTTCGCCAGCTTTCCGCATTCGTTGAGGTTTAGGTGTTCCAGGCGCGGGTAGGGGCTAAGCGCGGGAAGTTGATTGAGTTCACCGCAGCCTTCGAGCACGAGTTTTGTCAGGGGCGCGCCTTCAGGCAAGTCAAGATGCTTGATCTGATGGCAAAATCGCGCGCTGGCTTCGCATAGCTGGTTTGAGGAGCTGATCGCATGACGTAATTCACGGTCCGTCAGGGCGTTGCGCCCATCGAGATGGAGGAATTGTATTGAAGCATACGACGATTTCGGCAATCGGTGCAGCCTCGAGCAGCCTGCCACATCGAGCGTTTCCAGGGTTTGAGGCAAGTCGGGGAGCGCCTCGAGCTTAGAGCAGCCCCGCAGGTCCAAGACCAAGAGATTTTGGGGAAGCACATCCGGCAGGACGAGGTTCCCCACCTTCCAGACGTGGAGATGGGTCAGCGGTGAATCCGGCTGGGCGAGCAAGCCTTGGAGTTCTCTGCTGAGCTTATCGGCGAGGGTGATCGGTGGACTGCCCTTGACAGTCTCCTCGTCTGTAGGCGGACTGCCGATGACGACCTTGCTAATCGGTCCAGTACCGGCAAATGGGGTCGACGCGGACCATCGCTGACCGTCGGGAGAGAATAGGACGCGACTCGAAACGGAGTTCACGGGGAGTGGCAAGGCTGTCATGGGGCGTTTTCAGTTGGGTCAACGGTTGGGGCGGTCGGCGAGAGGAGTTCGATGAGGCGGAGGCCGTATTTATCGACGCGGGCTGGGCCGATGCCGTTGATGCGGGCGAGGTCGGCGAGTGAGCGGACGGGGAGGCGGACGATGTCGGCGAGTTGGTCGTTGGTGAAGAGGGTATAGACGGGCACGCCTTCGGACTCGGCCCATTTTTTGCGTTCGTCGCGGAGGCGGGAGAAGACGGCGAATTGGTCTGGGGTGAGGAGTTCCTTGTAGTCGATTTTTTTGCCGGAGGAGGCGGGTGCTGGCGTTGGGGTGTCGGCGTAGTGCACGACGAAGGTGAGCACGCCGCCCCCGGTGGTGGGGACGAGGTGTTGTTGGACGGAGACGATCCGGTGCGAGGCGAGAAAAGCATTCATCTCGCGGGTGTCACCAGCGCCTGGCACGGGAAATTGGAAAAGACGAAATGCCATGGGTCGGAAGCGGATGCCGAGACGGAAAGTTCAGGGTGATTCAGCCCAAAAAGGGACATTGGAACCACGAAAGTCACGAAACACACGAAAGCTCATTGGGTTAGGACAAGCGACCTCCTCATCCATCAGGTGGACGGTGATAATTGGGCAACGCCTTGGTTTTTCGTGTGTTTCGTGCTTTTCGTGGTTCCCATCCGGGTCTCTAGGTTCAGTCGTTCCCACTGCGCCCCCTGGCGGGTTGAGTGGCCTCCATGCGGAGCGGCGGCCCTCCGTCTCCGGCTCGTCCCTCGCCTCCGACTCCTGGCCGGGCGCCGCCTCCGGCTCGAACCGGCCGTCCCGGCCGCTGGCTGGCTGGTCTTCCACCGGACCGGAGGACAAGCAGAGGCGGAAGCCCTGGTACCTGAAGCGGCCCAGGGGCCTCCACCAGTAGCGGAACGCCGAGCGGCAGAACCCGGCCGTGTAGAACCAGGATCCGCCGCGCACCACGCGAAGCGGGGTGTCTTTTTCATCGACGCGTGGATCCGGGGCGAGGTGGGGTCGTTGTTTGTAGGCGTCGTCATTCCACGCATCGCGGCACCATTCCCAGACGTTGCCGTGCATGTCGAACAGGCCGAATAAATTGGGGGCTTTGAGCCGCACCGGCTGGGTGGAACTCGAGGAATTGGCTTCATACCATCCGGCTTGGTCCAGGGCGGCGACGCCGTCGCCGGTGTGGTAATCGGAGGTGGTGCCGGCGCGGCAGACGTATTCCCATTGGGCTTCGGTGGGCAACCCGGCCCACGTGATCCCCTTGTCGCAATGGCGCTTCAGTTCCTCGCTGCCGGTCAGCCATTCTCCAATGGCCGCGGCTTCGAACCAGTTGACTGAATCCACCGGATGCCGGTCGTCGCCTTTGCACTCACTGGGTTCGGGACCCGGATGACCCTCGATGGCGGCCAAAGCGGCGGCGCATGACTGGGCGAGAAACCGGTATTGGACTCGCGTCACGGGCGTTTCCGCTATCCAGAACGCCCGGGTGATGGCCACCCAGTGGCGGGGTTCCTCGTTGGTGGAGTTTCCACGACTCCCCATGAGAAACCGACCGGGAGGGATGAACCGGAACGTCATGGTGTGCGGCTGGTCAGGCCATAGGATGACGGGATCGGGCTGAGTCTCGGCAGGCATGCAGGAGGTGATATCAATAAGGTTGACCCAGCCCTCCGGGCGCCTCCTTCTCCGCCCCGCTCCGGGGGTGGATATCGGATGCGCCCGGGGGCGGGGTCGGGTGTTTGTCCCCGCCGTTGAGCGGCGGGGCGCTGGAAAAGGCGTCGTCCGGTGGAGGCACGTCTCCGCCGTGCCGGAGGACAAGCAGAGGCGGAAGCCCTGGTTCCTGTTGCGGTTCTGGGGCCTCCTCCTGTTGCGGTACGCCGAGCGGCAGTTCCTGGCCGTGTTGTTCCAGGATCCGCCGCGCATCACGCGATGCGGGTCCTTGCCTTTCCCAAAGGTTTTCCAGGCGGTCGCACAGGTGTCGGCGCCAGGCCTTGTCCGACCCAAACCCCGCGTGCGCAAATTGGGAGGTGAGAGAGGCGAGTTCCGCGACCACCGGCTCCCGTCGCAAGCGGCGAAGC
>JBJXFS010000367.1:0-8670 GCA_046155625.1 Verrucomicrobiales bacterium
GTGCTGGGTATCAGCCACGACGAGAATGAAAAACTGTGGGAACGGCGCGTGTGGTTGCGTGGCGCGGCATCGGGCCGGAATGCGCTGCTGCTCGACTTTTCGCATGGCGGCCGCCGTTTTGATCAGGGCTTTGTGCCCGGCACGGTGGTGAAGGCCACACTTTGCTTTTTCCCAAGTGCGTCGCCATTGCGGGCGCTGTGGGTGGATGACCCGCAGAGTTTCGCAGAGGATAAAGAAATCTCTGCACTCTCCGTGTCCACTGCGGTTGAATCGACTTGGGATGCCGCTCTCAATTCCGTGGCGGATGCGTTGGCAGGCCAGCCATGGTTTCAGCGACTGCCGCTGACTTTGAGCCATGCCGTTCCCGTCTTTCGCGATCTTCGCTGGTATCTACGGGATGCGGAAGGCCGGGAGGTGCAGATGCGCATGAGCACGGACGATGGCTGGCAGCTTGGTGCGCTCAGCGGCGGGCATCCGCTGCGGGTCTTTGGCGAATGGCTCGGTGAGCGGCTGCGGCCACTCAGCGCATGCCGCGGCGAATCAACTCAACCCTGCTGGACGGAGGTGATCTCGCTCGCATGAACCCGCTCGCGTCCCTCGCCACCTCTGCCTTGCTCGGAACCGAGCGCCGCCCGCCCGACTGGCCTGTGCTCGAGGGTGCGCACGGCACGCTGCTGGGACGCATCCCGCATAATTCGGTGGAAAAGGCGCTGCTTCAAACTGCGGGCGTGCTCGGCACCTGCCAGCTTGCGGGTTTCCTGCCAACGAAGGCGGAAAAGGTCCCCGCGCCCGCCGCGGACGATGCTTTGCCGGAAGATCCGCGGGTGGATTTGCTCTCCAGCATCCTTACGGACGGCCCGGAGCGTTTGCAGGCAGAGGCCTTCATGAAAATGGCCGCCGCAGGGCGGCAGCTCCCGCATCGCTTGCTGCCGAGAGCTCTCGAATGCGGACGGCGAAGCGTCGCGCTGAGGCCCAGTTTGCTCAGTGTGCTGGGGCGACGTGGTGAGTGGCTCGCCGCTCAAAATGACCCGTGGGCGTATGCCGTGGGTGGCGGTGGCGCGGACAAGCTCAGCGATGACCTGTGGCAGCACGGCAGCCTCGATCAGCGGCGTCTTTATCTGGTCGCCTTGCGTGAGCGTGATGCCGCGAAAGCCCGCGAACTCGTGCGAGAGGCCATGAGCAGCGAGGGTGCAAAGGAACGCACCGCCTTCATCGAATGCCTCGCCACCGGTCTCACGATTGATGACCAGGATCTGCTGGAGGCCACGCTGACGGACAAAAGCAAGGAAGCACGTCAATCTGCGGCTCGCCTGCTTTCCGCGCTGCCAGATTCACGCTACGCA
The DNA here is from genome assembly GCA_046155625.1 of Verrucomicrobiales bacterium. Classification (GTDB taxonomy): domain Bacteria; phylum Verrucomicrobiota; class Verrucomicrobiia; order Verrucomicrobiales; family V1-33; genus CAJBME01. The sequence goes on from JBJXFS010000367.1 coordinate 1,344, forward strand.
CAACGCATGGCAGGCCGCCTCGCGCCTTTGTTGAAGTCGGAGAAGAAGTTCTTGCGCGGCACGACGATCACGCTGGAGGCGCCGGCGGCCTTTGATGCGTCGTGGAAGGCGGATTTGATCGAGGAGGCCAAACCCAAAGGTCTGAGCTTGGGCGAGCGGGCGTGGTGGCTTTTTCAAATCGTGCGCGGTGTGCCACTCGCCTGGTGGGAGACACAAACGGGCATGAATCCCGCCGAATGCCTCGCCTGGGCGCAAGAGTCAGACTGGAAAGACGCTCTGCTGCAAAGCTGGGCCGAGGCACAGGCCGCGCAACGCCGCGTCGAGTGGGCGGAGGCCTTCCTCGGCATTTCGCTCCCGCCAAACGGGCCGCTCACGGTCTTCGACCTCCTCGAATCGTTCCCGCCCGCGTCGCGCGAGACGCATTTCCTCAGGCTGCTCACCGACAACGACGCCACCATGATCGCGCACAGCACGCTGGTGGATCGTTTCATCAACGGTCTGCCTCCCGATGCGCCGATGCTCTCACCCGCAGTCGCCACCAAAGTCGTGGAACTCCTCAAGCAGCGCATCCACAGCGGCGAATTGCGCTTCGACTGGCAACTGCGCCACTCGCTGGTGGAACTCGCCTGCCTGCTGCCCTCGGCCGCCTTCGACGATCTCGCCAATGGCTGGGACCTCACCAAAGAAGCAGTCCAGCCCTTCGCCGAGGCCGTCGCCCGCCTCGGCATCGTGCTCGACCAGCGCAAACAGCTTCTCATCAATCATGAATCAAAAATCTAATATCAGGAATCCATGAACACCCTCCGCCAACACGCCGAACAACTCTTCGCCCACGAGCTTGAGGAGCTGAAAAAAACCGACACGCGCCAGCGGCCTACGAACTGGAATCTGTCACCGTGGGCTGTCTCGACTTACCTGCTTGGCGGAAAACTCGACAACGGCTTTGAAGTCAGCGCGAAATACATCGGCAACCGCCGCGTGATCGAGATCGCCGTCGCCACGCTGGCCACGGATCGTGCGCTGCTGCTCTATGGCGTGCCTGGCACAGCGAAGAGCTGGGTGTCCGAGCATCTCGCCGCCGCCATCTCCGGCGACAGCACCCGTTTGATCCAAGGCACTGCCGGCACCAGCGAGGAACAGATGCGCTATGGCTGGAACTACGCCCTGCTCCTTTCCAAGGGCCCCTCGAAGGATGCCCTCGTGCCCAGCCCGCTCATGAAAGCGATGAGCGACGGTCGCATCGCCCGCGTGGAAGAGCTGACCCGCATCCCTGCCGATGTGCAGGACACGCTCATCACCATTTTGTCCGAGAAAACGCTCCCCATTCCCGAACTCAGCTCCGAGGTGCAGGCGAACCGCGGCTTCAACGTCATCGCCACGGCGAACAATCGCGACAAAGGCGTGAACGAGCTGAGCAGCGCTCTCAAACGCCGATTCAACACTGTCATTCTGCCCGTCCCCGCCACCGAGGAGGAGGAAATCGCCATCGTGAGCAAGCGTGTGGCCGAAATGGGCAAGTCGCTCGAACTTCCCGCCGAGCCACCCGCGCTCAAAGAAGTGCGCCGCATCGTCCAGGTCTTCCGCGAGCTGCGTGATGGCACCACCGCCGATGGTAAAACGAAGCTCAAGCAACCCACCGGCACCATGAGCACCGCCGAGGCCATCAGCGTGCTCAACAGCGGCATCGCCCTCGCTGCCCACTTCGGCGATGGCACCTTGCGCGCGGGCGACGTGGCCGCCGGCTTGGTCGGTGCCGTGATCAAGGACCCCGTGCAGGACGCTGTCGTGTGGAAGGAGTATCTGGAGACCGTCGTGAAGGAACGTGATGAGTGGAAGGACCTGTATCGGGCGTGCCGTGAGGTGATTTGACTATGAAGGTTGGCCAAACTGTTCACATACCCGTGGAAGTCATGCGTGTTGATGTTAGCACCTATTCTGACTGGCTTGAATTGCGCCTGACAGACGCGCATGGCGTTGAAAGGCTGTTTACAGAGAAGGCTCCCATCGTTACATGCGAAGATGGTCCAGATTATCGGAATGCGTCGCTTGCAGGACTTATTGTAGAAGAACTCGCCGCTATTCAGGGTCGATCTATAGTTGCAGTAGACACAGAGAAACCGTGGGGAATCGAGTCGACTTGTGACACAAAACGCTTCGAGGTGTTTGCTGACGCTCTATTCATTGAACCATGACTCACCTCTTCGGCATCCGCCATCACGGCCCTGGCTGCGCGCGATCTTTGGTTCGTGCACTGGAGGAGCTGTCGCCGGATTGCGTGCTTATCGAAGGACCGCCGGAGGCGGAGGCAGTGCTCGCTGCGGCGATCCATGCGGAGATCGAACCGCCAGTGGCGCTGCTGCTTTATTGTCCCGATGATACGAAGAAGGCTTCGTTTTATCCCTTCGCTGAGTTTTCACCGGAGTGGCAGGCGATCCGTTTCGGACTGCAGCGCGCTCTGCCAGTTCGTTTCATGGATCTGCCGCAGGCGCATGATCTGGCGTTGAGGGATGCGGAGGTGTCAGCGCCGCTTGCGGAAGAATCAGAGTCGCCTGAAGAAGTGGCCGAAGAGGACATCTCCGGTGATCCACTCGACTGGCTCGGTCGTGCCGCCGGTTATGGCGATGGCGAGGCCTGGTGGAACCAGATGGTCGAGGAGCGTCGCGATGGCGACAGCGCGGGGCTTTTCGCCGCCATCCAGGAGGCCATGACGAGCGTGCGGGCCGAGATTCCGCGCAAACGAGCACCCCAGGCCGAACATCGCGAAAATCTGCGCGAGCCCCACATGCGCAAAACCATCCGTCAGGCCGAAAAAGACGGGTTTCAGCGCATCGCAGTCGTTTGCGGCGCTTGGCATGTGCCGGCACTCGCGGCGATGCCGAGCGCGAAAAGCGATAACGACCTCCTCAAAGGTCTGCCGAAGGTCAAAGTGGCCGCCACGTGGGCTCCGTGGACTTATGGGCGCCTTGCCGCGGCGAGCGGTTATGGCGCGGGAGTGCTGTCGCCGGGCTGGTATGAGTTCTTGTGGCGAAATCAGGCTGCGGAGGCCTCGCAGCGCTCCATCGCCTGGATTTCCAAAGTCGCCCGCCTCATGCGTGAGGAGGATATCGACTGCTCCTCCGCGCATGTCATCGAAGCCGCGCGACTCAGCGACGCGCTCGCTGCCATGCGCGAGCGTCCCGCGGCTGGCCTCGATGAAATCAACGAGTCCATCCGCGCCATCATCTGCATGGGTGATGATGCTCCGCTGCGCCTCGTGCGCTCGCGGCTCATCATCGGCGAGAAACTCGGTCGCGTGCCGCCAGACGTGCCCACGGTGCCGTTACACCAGGATTTGGAGAAACAGCAGCGCAGTCTGCGGATCAAGCCCGAGGCGCTGGCCAAAGAGCTCGACCTCGATCTGCGCAACGAGAACGATTTGAGCCGCAGCCACCTGCTTCATCGGTTGCGTCTGCTCGGCATCAAGTGGGGTGAGGTCAAAGGCACCGGTCGCAGTGCGAAGGGCACCTTCCACGAGGTCTGGCAGCTTCAATGGCAGCCGGAGTTCGCCGTTTCCATCATCGAGGCGAGCCGCTGGGGCCACACCATTGCCGATGCGGCCACCGCGCTGGCGATTGATCACGCCGAAAAGGCGACCTCGCTGCCGGAACTCTCCGCTTTGGTGGATGGCGTGCTCCTGGCGAACCTCCCGCACGCCGTGGAGCCCGTCACCCACGCGCTGGAAAACCTCGCCGCCATCGCGGGCGATGCCTCGCAGCTGCTAGAAGCCATCCCGCCGCTCGCGAACATCTTCCGCTACGGCAACGTGCGCCAGACGGATGCCTCGCTCGTCGGGCATGTGCTCGACGGCCTCGTCACCCGCGCGTGCATTAGCCTCGGCGGCGCCTGCGCCTCGCTCGATGACGACGCGGCGGCCGCGATGCGCCAACGCATCCTCGCCACGCATCAAGCCGTCAAACTCATCGGCAAAGACACGCACCTCGCCGACTGGATGCCCGCGCTGGGCCGGCTCGCCGTGCTCGGCGGCACCCACGGCCTCGTCAGCGGCATGGCCTCACGGCTTCTCTTTGATGAACATGCCGAGGACGCCGACGCCACCGAGCAGCGCATGAGCCAGGCGCTCTCCATCGGCAACGATCCTTCGCCCGCCGCCGCGTGGCTGGAAGGCTTCCTGCATCAAAGCGGCATGATCCTCCTCCACGACGACCGCCTGTGGCGCATCCTGGACACCTGGCTCGCCTCGCTCAACGAGGACAACTTCACGCGCATCCTGCCGCTGATCCGCCGCACTTTCTCACAATTCCCCGGCACCGAGCGCACCCAGCTCGGCGCCCGAGCGAAACACAGCGGCTCGACAACCTCCGCTCCCACAGCCGTCGCCACGGAGTATATATGGAACGAAACCCGCGCGCTGAAACCGCTGCCAGTGCTGCAACAGATTCTTGGATTATGAGCGATGCCGATTTAACCGCGGAGGACGCAGTGAGCGCAGAGTTGCCGCACGGAGATTCAAAAAAAGAATCTCTTCGATCCTCTGCGTCCTCCGCGCCCTCTGCGGTTGATCCCACCGAACGCCAACGCCGCTGGCGTCTTGTGCTCGGGGGCGAGGCGAATGAATCATGCGGTGGCCTCACGGGCGGAGACATCGACATCGACCAGGCGCTCGCTGCGCTCTACGAACCCGAAGGTTCCGGCGGCCTTAAAGGCAGTCGCCGTGGTGGCACGGAGAAATCCGCGCCACGCGTCGCGCGCTGGCTGGGCGACATCCGCAAATACTTCCCCTCCAGTGTCGTGCAGGTCATGCAAAAAGACGCGTTCGAGCGCCTCGGCATGCGTGAGATGCTGCTTCAGCCCGAAATGCTCGAGGCCGTGCAGCCAGACGTCCATCTCGTCGCCAACCTCATCTCACTCTCCGGCATCATCCCCGCCAAGACCAAGGAAACAGCCCGCATGGTCGTGCGCAACGTCGTCGAGGAACTCATGCGCAAGCTCGCCGAACCCATGCGCAGTGCCGTCACCGGCGCCCTGAACCGCGCCGTGCGAAACCGCCGTCCCCGCCTGGCCGAAATCGACTGGAACCGCACCATCCGCGCCAACCTCCGCCACTATCAGGAGGACTACAAAACCGTGGTGCCAGAGACCTTGATCGGCTTCGGCCGCAAATCACAGAAGTCGCAGCGCAACATCATCCTCTGCATCGACCAAAGCGGCTCCATGGCCGCCAGCGTCGTCTATTCAAGCATCTTCGGCGCCGTCATGGCCTCGCTGCCCGCCGTGAAGACCCAACTCGTCGTTTTCGACACCGCCGTCGTCGATCTCACCGAAAAGCTGGACGACCCCGTCGAGCTTCTCTTCGGCACCCAGCTCGGCGGTGGCACCGACATCAACAAAGCCGTCGGCTACTGCCAGAGCCTCATCATCGACCCCACCAACACCATCCTCGTGCTCATCTCCGACCTCATCGAAGGCGGCGTGGAGAAAAACCTCCTCCAACGAACCAACGAACTCGTCCAATGCGGCGTGCAGTTCATCACCCTCCTCGCCCTCAGCGACGAAGGCGCACCCTGCTACGACAAGGAGCTCGCCGCCAAAATGAGCCTGCTCGGCGTCCCCAGCTTCGCCTGCACACCGGATAAGTTTCCTTCCCTCATGGCCTCGGCCATCAAGCAAGAGGACATCTCCCTCTGGGCCGCGAAAGAAGGCATGAATGCCACTCGCGGCAAGTGAGCGCAGGGCTACGCGAGGATCTTCTTGATTCCCGCGCTGATAGGAATTTTCTTCAGGGGGCCGGCGCTGAGAACGGAGGCGTGAGTCAGGGGAGGGTGAAAAGGGCTCTGACGATGTAAGTCATCATCGATCAAGTGAGGCGGGCGAAGTCAATAGGCACGTCAAAGTCCTCCTACGCCTGGCCGGGAGCGCGGCTTCGACTGAGTGTTGAAGGTTGTACGGTCATCATGGCTTGAACTCGCGGCGGATCAGGCGTTAGGAACGCCGTCTTGTGTTCGCCCAACTTGGGCGCAATCCTGATGGGGTTCAAGTCCCCTGTGTGAAACCGAACAGGAAGAAAAGAACGATAAAAGCCCTGGCCGAAGTCAAGGGGACCCCGGGGTGACCGGGTCTCTGGAGAAAGACTAGGGGAGATGGGAATCCCTGAACTCAGAGACATCTCGATCAAGTGGCGCTACGGGGAGCGATCATCACGCGCCCCGTAAGTCTCATCGGAACCGCCGGCGCAACCGACCGAAGAGAGACAGCCAGCCGATAGGATGGCCGTAGGGCGAGCGAGAGCGAGGCTAACCCGCATGCCGGGTGGTGGGGGAGGGGTGCCATCCCGTCTCCCCGACCCAATTCTGCAATCTCATCGTACTTTTATGCGGACGGGATCACTTTTGACCGACAGGGTTATCTTGTCGTCAACAATGATTCCGTCCATCCTGAAAACCAGTTCGTACTCGCCTTCGGTCCAACCGCCTTGGATTTGCCATTTGCTGATGTCAACCATGATGCGCAGGGTCCCGGCGCTCCCGATCGAACGTGCGCCGGGACCAGAGATTAACCGAGGGACATTCAGCCCCGGTCTGGCGAGATAAAGATTCCTCTTCTCTCCACCACGATAGACATCAACAAGACTGACGTTGAGCGACTCGCCGTTCCATTCATTGGGTTCTGTGGCGAATGTGATGAACTGAATCGTCTTCGACAATCCGTTGGTGAGTGTGACACTCATAGGAAGGGACTTGCCCGCCTTGAACGATGCAAGTTCTGCCTCCGCGTGAACCGAAACAGGAATGACTGGTTTTTCGTCTCCAGCGACAGAGACGCTGGCGAGAACCATGAGCAGTGTGACTATGTTTTTCATTTGATCTCCCTTGCACAACGATGAGTCCTGGCAACAGCGAGCGCCCTTCCGATTCAGGTTGGGGTTTTTTGCCACCTTCCGAATTCGACTCGGATCGAGTAGCGGGTTCTCCAGGGTAACAGCGAATGCAGCACTACAACTGATATTGAAGTGGAGACGGATCGAGTATTCATTATTGGTAGATTATAGTGTGCCGTTGGGAGGACGTGTGTAAGAGCTTCGTAAAATCGCGCCGAACAGTGCAGTTAACCTGCAAGCGGTAATTGTCAGTGAAATCCGACCCGAAGGGGGGAAATTTGGAACGGTTCTTTATCCCAAAAAGGGGCATTGGATCCACGAAAGTCACGCACCACACGAAAGTCCTTTGCGTTAGAAAAAGCGACGTCCTCATCCATCAGGTGGACGGTGATAATTGGGCAACGCCTTGGTTTTTCGTGTGTTTCGTGTTTCCATTCGGGTCTTTAGGGTTCA
>JBJXFS010000082.1:0-16969 GCA_046155625.1 Verrucomicrobiales bacterium
GAGCATTCGACTCAGACCGGTCGCTCGCAATGTTAAAACGTGTTCGTTTCCATGGCGGCCCCAGCCCGCCACTCCCAGTGAAACACTACCGTACAACCGTGCAAAAATCCGTCGTGACGCCCTGTGGACCATCCGGATTTCATCTGGCGCGGAGAGGCAGGCTCGGCTAGAACGCAATCGCATGAATCGTCGCCAATTATTATCCGCGGCTGGGCCGGCTGCGCTGTGGCCTGTCGCAAAGGCCGCTGAGACCAAGCCGGAATCGTCCCCTCACCCGGGTAGTCGGGCGCGTCATCCGATCGGGGTGAGCACGTATTCATTTTGGCGGTTCAAGAACGACGAGTACCGGGCGGCGGAAAAGTGCCTGGAGTTGGCGCACGAGCTTGGATTTGACGGGGTCGAGCTGCTCCAGATGCAACTGCCGGATACTGCGCCGGGCGCGCTGCGGTCGATCAAGCGGCGGGCTTTTTCGCTCGGGCTTCCGCTGATGGGGTATTCGACGCACCAAGGGTTTCTGTCACCCGAGGCCCAGAAACGCACGGACAACATCCTGAAGACGACCCAGTTTCTCGAAGAGGCGTACGAACTGGGAATCCCCACGATTCGGGTGAACACCGGACGCTGGGGGACGAGCCGGAGTTTTGACGAGTTGATGAAGAATCGCGGCATCGAACCGCGGCTGGAGGGGCACACCGAAGACGAGGGGTTCAAATGGGTGATCGATTGTTTTGCGCGGCTGGTGCCCGAAGCCGAGAAACGGGGCATCATCATGGGCCTGGAAAACCACTGGGGTCTCGGGCTCACGCCCGAGGGAGTACTTCGCATTGTCGATGCTGTGAAGTCGCCATGGCTTCAGGTGACGCTCGACACGGGAAATTTTCTCGAAGATCCGTATCCCAAACTGACGATGCTCGCTCCGCGTACGGTTCTGGTTCAGGCAAAGACGTACTTTGGCGGGGGTGAGTGGTACACGCTGGACCTCGATTACGCGGCCATCGCCGATCTCCTCCGCGCCACCGGCTACCAGGGATGGATATCACTCGAATACGAGGGCAAGGACGCCGTTGTCCCGGCCGTCAAACGCAGTCTGGAACTGTTGCGCGGGGTGTTCTGAGAAGCCGTGGAGGGAGGCGGCCTGACGTTCGAAACGATTTCTAGCCAGCCCGCGAGGATCGGGCTACCGGGCGTGGCGTGATCGCCGAATTCCATCACAAGGATTTTAACCTCCGCGAGCTGGGCCGCCTGAAGCGGGCGCAGGGTGTGACGATTTCGTGTGTGGTGCCGACGCTGAATGAGGCGGCCACGGTGGCGCGTGTCGTGAGTGCGCTGCGGCGAAACCCACTGGTGGATGAATGTGTGGTGGTGGACTCGGGGTCGGCGGACGAGACGTGCGCGCGGGCGGCGGAGGCGGGCGCTTCGGTATTTTTGGCCAGCGCGATCCGTCCGGAACTGGGGCCGGCGCGCGGAAAGGGCGAGAATCTGTGGAAGGCGCTCTTCGTGACGCGGGGGGATCTCGTGATGTACGCTGATGGCGACTTGAGGAACGCACATCCCCGCTTGGTGACTGGGCTTGTGGGGCCGTTGTTGACTCGGCCGGATCTGAGTTATGTGAAAGCGCATTACGAGCGGGCGGGGGGCGGCGGGCGAGTGACGGAGATTTTGGTGCGACCCATGCTGCGGCGTTTTTTTCCCGAACTGGCTGGCCTGCATCAGCCGTTGGCGGGCGAGTATGCGGCGCGGCGGTCGGTATTGGAGCGGCTGCCATTTCCACACGGCTACAGTGTCGAGACGACCCATTTGATCGATTTCGCGCGGGAGTTCGGCGTGGCGGAGCTGGCGCAGACCGACCTCGGTCGGCGGGTCCACCGGATGCGACCGCTGGCTGATCTCGGGAGGATGAGTGAGGAAATATTGCAGAGCCTTTTGGCTCGGCTGCCAGCGGATGTCCTGGCCACCGCGATCACGCCATCATCGCGCCCATTCGAGCGGCCACCCGCGGGCCATGTGCTTTCAGCGGGCCACCGCGCGGAAGAATCGTGATCCTTCGAGGGGCAGGGGGAGTCGGTGCGGGCTGGTGGCATCCGGGACCGGCCTGAAGGCGCCGGATTGGAGGCTGGTTGCCGATTCCAGCGAGCCGGTGAATTCAATCGCGACCGTGCCGTTCTCGAATGCCACCCTGATGGAGGGCATCACACCGGGCCGCTCATCATTGGGAAGTCCAGGGGTGGGTGGCGAGGTGACGAAGAGACCGAACGGCGTGACCGCGTCGGGAATGCGGGCGAGGGAGTGAGGGTTATTCGGCTCGCCCTCGTTGTGTTGGACCAAACCGTCGGAACGGGGATCGCCCAAGGCTTGAAATCCGGCGATCAAATCGAAGTCCTGCCCGCTGCCGTTGCCGTAGATCACGACGTCGACGAGGCTATCCGGTGTGGGTGGGGTGCCTGTGCCGCCGGTGGAAAAGCTGGAGGCGGGAGCGCGATAGACGGCCACGGCATCGGCGCCGTTTTGAATGGAGGCGTTGGGGATGGTCAGGTCGACGTGGGGCACACTGGCATTGCCGATCACGAAGAGTCCGCGCGCATTGGAGGAGTGCCCGGCGAGATCAATGACGGCATAAGCTCCGTTGGACGAGTGGTTTCCATTGAAAAGCACCACTACATAACCATCCAACGCCCGGGCCGCCGGCTCGCCGACATACAATTCGATGAACTCCCCCGCGTCCGCGCCGGGTTGATCGGTGTCGATTTCATTGATGAAAACGGCGGTCGGGGGACGGTCAAACCCGTCGTCCTCGACTTGCAGGGTGGCTGAGCCGTTGAGATGGCCGGCGGCGATGCACGAGAACCCGGCCATCTGCGGGCCGTCGGTGGCCGTGTCATCGATCACATCGATCGGCAGGCGGGCGGTCGTCTCGCCCGCGGGAATCGTGAGGGATGGCGCCGATGGCACGGCTTCGGACGCATCGCGCGGCACCACGCTAACGACCAACGGCCGATCGGTGGGGCCGGAGCGAGTCACGATGAGGGATGCGGCCTGAGGTCCAGCGTGTTCCAAGACGCTGGACGGCTCGATGGCGCACTCGAGGCGATGTGCCACGGTGGCGAACCCCCCTCCGTCGCCTCGCGTGCCGGGACTGAATAACAACGATCCGTCACCGGCCAATCCGTGGGGAGTTGCGGGGCCGATGAGATCCGGACTCCGGGTGACCGACTCGACCGAGCCCAACTGATGATCATATCGAAACGCGGCTACTTCAGTCCCCTCAGGGTTGCGCAGTGAGACGCGGCCAGCGGGTTCGAGCAAGAATAGCCCCAGGGCGGGGGCGTTGGCCACTTGGATCCACGCGTTGCCGAATTCCTCGGTGATGCCGAGGCTCGGGCTCCCGCCGCCGAAGACGACCAGCGCCGCACCCGCCGGAAGCCGGGTGCCGGCGGAGAAAGTGTGGCGCGGCGAGTCGATGGCCGAAACCACGATGTGAAATCCACTGAGGTCGACTTCCGCGATGCTGCGGTTGACGAATTCCACGAACTCATCGTTGAAACGATCCTGGTTGGTGGCGTTGGCGCCATCGCGGTTCGCGTCACCTACGCCGCTCGCGAAGACTTCGTTGAGGACCACGGGTTGGGTGGTGTCGCTATCGTCATGGATGGTCAGTTTCAAGACTGCCGCAAGATAGCCCGGTGCCGAGGCTGTCACCTCCACTTCGCGCGCGCCGTCGGGCCACGAGTTGTCTTCCGATCTGATCTCAACGGGGGCGCTCCCCGTACCGGCCGGAATCAGAACCGGTGACGGTGCCGCCAGTTCCATGGCGTCCGAACTGGAAAACGTGACGATGAGGTCCGCCCCCGTGGATCCCGTCCGCGAGACCCGGCCCGTGCGAGTTTCTCCTTCCGCGAGGGTGGGCGGATCCAAACTGATCAACAGTCCGTCCGTTGGCAGATTCCGCGATCCCGGGGTGGGCGATTGCGGTGTGAACAACTCCGCGGCAAATGGAGCGCCGCCGTCGGGCACCCGGGCAAGCGAGAACACGCTGTTGGGCAACTCGTTGATTTGTCCCACACCAGGAGACAAGATGGCCAGCAGGTCGACATCCTCCGGATCGTCCGTTCCATACACAAGAGCATCCACCAGTCCGTCAGCCAGGGCCTCGGAGCCCACGGCAAAATCAATCGGCAGGTTCTTGTACAGTCCGATGCCATCGGGGCCATTTTGCAACCACCCCGTGGACCCTGGAAGCAGCACCAGATCCACGCCGGCGACATCCGGGGACCCGAGTGCAAAAAATCCCGCCGCATTGGTCCGGTATCCGTCCAACGCCATCGCGGCCCGGGATGATCCGTCGGCCGGCGTCACCGCGTAGGCCGCATTCACCGCCGAATTCCCATTAAACAGCACGACCACATGCCCATCGAGCGGAAACTGGCCCATCGCCTCACCGGTCGCCGAATCGTAGGCAAACAATTCGATGAATTCGCGAGTATCACTTCCTGGTGGGTCCGATTTGAACTCGTTGATCACCACCACAGGCTCAGCTCTCAGCGCCATCATCAGTCCCAAAGGGACCCAGAGAATCAACATCCAGCGAACAGGGAGCAATGGGAAGAGCGGGAGGATTGGCATGGCAGGGAGGATTGGGTGGGCGGAAACTCACTCGGGCCGCCAAGCCTGTGGCGACCGGCCTCCTTACGGCCTCACCACCCGATGAACTTACAGGCAACGTGAAGAAAGTTGAAAAAAGTCGGAAGTCGGCGGTCGGAGATCGGGAGGGTGTAAAGTGGAATGGTGGACTTGTATTCAGCCCGAAACGGGCGGGGCGCGAGGGACAACCCAGGCTGGCATGGAGCGGGGCATTGCCCCATTGGTGGTGAAGGCTGCCTTCTGGCCAGGAAACACGATGGACGGAGAGTGGTGACGACAAGGCATTAAGATGACAGACCGTGGCTGGCGGTGTATAGATCGGCCGCGTGATGAGCGAATTGTCGATTGAGCGGTCCACAACCGATTGGGGATTCAGCGGATACGACCGCGAGGTGGTGGCGCGGGCATGGGCGCGGGCGGACCCGGTTCAGGGCAACGATGACGCCCTGTGGCGCAAGGACGAGCACGGCGCTTGGATTTATCGGTTGGATTATGGCCAGCGGAACTCGACGTTTGGCTGGGAAATCTACGATCCCTCCCTGGGGCGGGGTGACGGCGGAGTCTCGGCGCTGCGTCCGATGCAGTGGCAAAACTACCTCGATGCCATGGCGGCGGAAACCCAGAGTCGAGTGACGGCCGATGGATTGCGCAACGCTCGCCGGTTGCTGTAGACGCAAATTCGGGGGATACTGCATGCTCGGTTGGCGGAGCATGCGATTGAATCCGCGTTTCGATGACTCTGGCCCGTTCATTCGCGCGTCCCTTGAAACTCATCCACATCTTCATCTCTCCGGAGCACAATTATTTTGGCCATCACGGTCGGCCTTCGGGCCGAGCCCCGCTTATTTCACTGGAGGAAGCGGAGGTGGTGGCCGGCCAGGGGATTGTCGGCGATCGATTTTTTGGATGGAAGGAAGACTACTCTGGTCAGGTGACCTTTTTTTCGATCGAGGCGCACGACGCGTTGTGCGCGCAGTTGGGCGTGTGGGATCGCGGGCCTGAGGTGTATCGTCGCAATCTGATCGTCAGGGGCGCGGATTTGAATGCCTTGATCGGGCGCGAGTTCGAGCTGCAGGGGATGCGGTTCGAAGGCGCGAGCGAAGCCAAGCCGTGTTTTTGGATGGATGAGGCGTTCGGCCCCGGGGCGGAAGAGGCCTTGCGCGGGCGCGGTGGGTTGCGCGCCCGGGTGCTGACCGGCGGATCATTAAAGTGCGAGCGATGAACCTGACCGCTGCCTTGCTGCTGGGTGGACGGTCGTCTCGAATGGGACGTGACAAGGCGCTGATCGAGGTGGGAGGGCAACCATTGTGGTGGGTGCAATGGCAGAAGCTGCGCGCCCTTCGGCCCGATCGTCTGATCATGTCGGCTCGGGACGGCCAGGACGCGCCGGTGCCGCCAGCGCCGGCGGTTGTCGTTCGCGACGCCGCAGCTGAAATCGGTCCACTTGGCGGATTGATCGCGTGCCTTAAGGCGATCCAACTTGACGGTCCCGAGGCCCTTCTTCTGGTGCTGGGTGTCGACCTGCCGCGACTCCCGGTGGCGTTGTTGCAAGAATTGGTATTCTCGGCCGATTGCGGCTGCGGGGTGGTCGTCTGTCACGCTCGCGGGTACGAACCGCTGGCCGCGGTGTATCCGCCGGCCATGCTGGATTTGGCGCGACGCCGGGCCCGGCTCGGCCACCATGCGTTGCAAGGGTTGGTGCGTGAGGGGATTGAGCGGGGACTGATGGACGAGGTGAGTCTGCGCGGCTTGGGAGACTGGCCGGACGAGGTGTTTCTGAATCTGAACACACCCGAAGATGTGAACAACCTGCGCGGGTTGTAAAAGTCCGAGCCCCCATGGGTGGTGATCTGGATCAACCACGAAAGACACCAAAGTAATCGACCATGCCGAAACGGAGTCCGTCACCCAATCCGACCCATTCAGGGCCTGCTGATTTCGTGTATTTCGTGTTTTTCGTGGTTGAAAAATCCCAGTGGCGATCGGCTCCGCGCTGGATCAACCACGAAAGACACGAAATACACGAAAATGATGGACCAGTTTGGACCGGAGCTGGTGTCCCATGATGATCCAGTCATGGCCTTTCGATCCCGTGTTTTTCGTGGTTTTCCTGCCGGCCTTGGCGTTAAATCCTCCATGATCTGTGCCCGCCAGAAGAGCAGCCGCCCAAGGCCATTGCCGTCTGGCTTGCTTGCGGCTCCTGTCGTAGGGCCGACCGGAATCGAGGTGTGTGCGGTGCTGGCATTGATGCTGGGGGTGGGACCGGTGGTGGCGGCGGATTCATTGGAAGTGATTCGTCCCACGACGGTGGTTGCCTCGACGTCGGGGACCGATTTTTATCCGGCTGTCAATTTGATCAATGGCAGCGGACTGAGTGCCACGCCGACGGAGGAAACCGTGAGTACCATCACTCATGCGGCTGCCAGCACGACCACGGCCTGGGTCACCGCGGTTGGCGGCACCGACTGGTTTGCGATCGCCAAACCGCCGCCGGTGCTCACGTATGGCCTGCCTGGTGAATATATGGTGAACGGGCTGGTCGTCTGGGGGTATGCGGCCGGGGGCGCGGCCAACAACAACGAAGCGAAGACGTTGGTGCTGGAGTTTTCCGCTGACGGCGGGGCCAGTTGGACGAACTCCACGACCCGGACACATGCGCGCACGGCCCGCGCTTCGGAGACGCTCGAATTCGCAGGCCATCGGGCGAACGCCGTGCGCCTCACTATCACGGACAATCACTTTGGATCTTCCGGTGCCCGGGGGGGCGAGCGGGTGGGGCTCGGCGAAGTGCGATTCCTGGGCACTCCGATCGCCCCGCCAACTCCCGTGCTGGCGATCGCGCCAGGGGCGGTCGATTTCGGCAACCATCCGGTGACGGCGACCCAGGAACGGCGGTTCCTGCCGATTGCCAATGCCGGATCGGATCAGCTGCTGGTGTTGTCAACGGTTTCCCTCGAGGGACCAGATGCGGACGTCTTTCATGTCGAATCCGCACCCGCCACACTGGAGGCAGGCGCCACCGGATCCATCGAGCTTGCCTTCCGGCCTCAGGGGCGTCGCGGTCGTTTCGCGGCTTGGCTGCGGGTCGAATCGAATGATCCGGATCGACCGCGGCGGGACGTCGGGTTGGTGGCGGCGGTGGCGGCGGACGGATTGGAGGCACCGGCTCCACCCGTTTATTCGCACCCACCCGGCACCTTCGTCGAACCGATCAGCCTTGATGTGTCGACCATCACGCCGGGAGCGCTCCTCATGTATTCGCTGGACGATGCGGTGCCCGGGCTGGCCGGCGGGCAGCCCTGGCGAGAGCCGCTCACCGTGACCCGCACATCCCAATTTCGTGCCTCCACCGTGGTTGCCGGCCAAGTCTCAGAGGTGGTCAGCGCCAGCTACATCAGAGTTTCCGAAGCGCTGCGCAGCAAGACATCGCCATTGCCCATCGTGGTGCTCGAGAATTTCGGAGGCGGACCGGTGCCCGACAAGGGATGGACCACCGACACCCAAACCGGCGCCGGGTTGCGGCAAGTCCGCCGGCAGCCGGTTGTCATGAGCCTGCACGATCGCCAGCCCGCTACAGGGCGCGCCACGCTGCTGGGTGCGTCGACGCTTCAGACCCGCGGCGGCCTGCGCGTCCGAGGCGCGTTTTCCTCAACGTGGTCGCCCCAGCCGTATTCCTTCGAAAGCTGGAACGCGTATGACCGTGGTGCCGCGATCGCTCCGCTTGGACTGCCGGCGGAATCGGATTGGATTTTTTACCATCCGCATCCCGGTTACGACGCCACGCTGATCTTTAATACCTACATTTGGGAATTGAGCCGACGCACTGGCCGCTATGCCCCGGCGTTTCGGCACGTCGAAGTATACGTGAACGAGGACGGAGGCGACCTCGAGCCATCTGACCGGCGTGGGCTGTATGCTCTGGTGGAACAGGTCAAACGGGACGCCAATCGCCTCGATGTCGAACCGCTTTCCGCCGACGGCACGACCGGGGGATGGCTTCACTCAATCAATCGCATGGACCCGGAACCGGAGGATGGTTTTCCCGCCCCCAACGGAGCGACCAGCCCGCAGTTTTTCCGAACGCCCGGGCCGAATCGCCTTCTTCAGACGCGTTCCAACGACCCAGCGCAGATCGGCGACGACCTGCCCCGCCAGTACAATGCCTTTATCAACTTCGAGGATCCGGGGGGGTATGAAATCACCGCCGTCCAACGCGCCTCGATCGAAGGATGGTTCCGCGAGTTCGAAAATGCCCTCTACGATCCCTCACTCTGGCGCCACCCGGTCGATGGCTATCGGAAGCACCTCGATACCCGCGATTTCATCGACTATTTCCAGCTCCTCAATTTGGCGCGACAGGGGGACGGCCTGTTGCTCAGCATTTTCCCGTGGGTGTCCTCCGGCCAACGCCGACTTCACATGGGACCACTCTGGGATTTCAACAACGGCGCCTACCATCTTTCCGGCGCTCCGAACAACACGCTCTACTTTCGACAGGACCAATTGTGGTATCCGCGGCTGTTTGCCGATCCGGATTTCCTGATGGAGTACATCGATCGATGGTTCGAATTGCGCCGGGGTCCGTATGACGCCTCCAACCTGCGTGCCATCGCCGACGATCTGGTCGCCGACATCACCGCGGAAATGGCCAATTCCCACGGCCTCACCACCAGCACATGGAATGGACGCCTCTCGTCAATGAAAAACTTCCTCGTCCAGCGCGCCAACTGGATCGACACGCAGTATATCCGGCCGCCCGTGGTGACACCAGCGTCCGGCGCGCATGGAGGGCCGGTCCTGGTGAGCGTGGCTCACCATCCGACCGCCTCAGGCGCGCTGCACGTGACGCTGGACGGCTCCGATCCTCGATCCCCAGGAGGTACGGCGGTCGGTCCCGCTTACACCGAGCCGATTTCGCTCCCTTCCTCGGCCATGGTGAACGCGCGTACCCGCACGGCTGGCGGCCAATGGTCAGCACTCGCTTCGGCCACGTTCATCGTGGGCCAGCCGGCCAGTGCGCAGACACTTGTGGTTTCTGAACTTCACTATAACCCGCCGGGTGCCGGCGACGCCGGCGAATTCCTTGAAATCATGAACATTTCCGACCGTCCGATCGATCTCACCGGCGCCCACTTCGATCGCGGGATTCAGTTCGCTTTCCCGAGCGGCACCGTGTTTGGTCCCGGTGAGCGCGGGATCATCGTCGCACGGGCGTCGGATTTTGACGGCTATCCCAACTTGAGAATCATCGGCGAGTTCGCCAAGGAATCGCGCCTCGACAACGGCGGTGAATCGCTCCGACTCCGCGCCTGGGACGAGGCGGTCATCGTTGAATTCGTTTGGGATGACACCGCGCCCTGGCCGGTCAGCCCGGACGGCGATGGTCCCAGCCTCACCTTCATCGCCCCCCAGACGCGCCCCGATCCCTCTACTCCCTGGCACTGGCGCCCCAGCACGGCTGCCGGCGGTTCGCCAGGCTATTCGGACGCCCGACCGTTCACCGGCGATCCATTGGGCGATCCCAACGGCGATGGCATCAACAACCTCTGCGCTTATGCGCTCGGTCTGGATCTGCCAGGCCCAGGCCCGCGCCTGCCGGAATTCGTGCGCGAGGAGGGCCGGTGGGTCGTGCGGCTGCCGATCGACCTGGCCGCGGAAGACGTTGCCGTCATCCCAGAATGGTCGGCCGACTTGAAGGCTTGGGCTCCAGCTGACCTGAATCCTGCCAGCGCCACACGGATCGATGTCCCCGGCGGCCGATCCTGGCTTGTCCTCGATGCGGGCAGCTCGCCCATCGAATCCACCCAGTACATGCGAGTCCGGGCCATGCCGCGGTGAGCGTGAGTCTCATTCTACGGAGGATTATTGCACGGACGAGAAGGGCATGAATGAGCGGGCGGTGGCTGGAAGTGGCCGGCTGAGCCCGTCCTACGTCCCGCTTGGTGAGGTCCTGTGAGCATTTTTTTGCTGCGGGGGCGAGGATGACTGGTTATGAAGGCGCCTTCATCTCGGGTCGGCTTGACGGAGTGGCGGCGTGGGACGCGGGTTGCGTTCTACCAGGCCGCGCGGCAGGCTGACCGATTCGCCGCCAGTCCTGATTTTTGATGCAGCCGTTTCTTCTCGCGATTTTTCTGCTCGGTTATGTGCTGTTGGCCACGCTGGGGGCGTGGACGCGGCTGGCGTTCCAATGGCCGGCGTACTTGGTGTTGGCGGTGGGCGGGGTCTGGGCGCTCGGGCGGTTGAAGCGGGGGTTCAAATTTTCTCCGAGCAGGCTGTGCCTGTTGTCGGCAGTTTTATTCACGGTGTACTGCGCGGTGCGGGCGTGGCTGTCGCCGGTCGAGTACCTGGCGCGGCAGGATTTTCTGCCCTTGGCGGCGTGCCTGATCGGATACACGCTTTTCGCGCTGCACGTCGAGCATCCGAAGTACCGCCGGTGGTTTGCGATTACGCTCACGGTGTTGATTCTGGTGAATTTTGGGATTGGCGTGTACCAAGCGCAGTATGATCGCACGTGGTCGCCGTATCACTGGCTTGGCTATGCGCGCACGGCGGGCCCGGCGAATGCGGGAGGGTTTTTTCACAGCGAGAACCATCTGGCCGGGTTCCTGGAGGGGAGCTTGTACTTTCTGGGAGCGTTCGCCTTGTTTGCGCGGATCAAGCTGATCTGGCGGATGGCGGCGTTATTCAGCCTGATGCTCGGGCTGGTGGTGTTGGCGCTGACGTATTCGCGTGCGGGCATTGCGAGTGCGGGCGTCGGACTTGCGGCGTTTGGAGTGTTGAGCCTTTGGTTGTTTGGCAAGTTTCTTGGGCCGCAATTCTGGAAGTACCTGGTCGCGTTTGGTCTGCTTTTCACCCTGTTGGGGGCCTTCTTGTTTTTCTTGTGTCGCGATTTTCTGACCGACTCGTATCGGAGCAGCGGCGGGGTGTTTGGGGACGGGCAGTTTCGCATGGCGTACACGCAGATGGCGATCGACCAATGGAAGACCGAACCGGTCTGGGGCACGGGGGCGCGCACGTTTGGTATTTACGCGCGGCAATTCACGACGAAGGACGAAGACTGGAATGGAGCCCAGGCGGTCGATCCGGACATCGCGCACAATGATTATGCGCAGCTGCTTGGCGACTACGGCACGGTCGGGTTTGCACTCGGGATGTTCCTGCTGCTGGCGCACTTGGGCAATGGGCTGCGATTTTTGGCGTGGTATCGCAATGTGCGATTCGAGCGGACGGGTGATCTGTTCAGCAACAGCCTGGCGTTGGCGCTGGGCTCGGTTTCCGCGGTTTTCGCGTACATGGCGCACAGCGTGATTGATTTTAACCTTCATATTTCGGCCAACGCGCTGTTGATGGCGGCCGTCTTCGGCTTGCTGGCGAACCCGGGATTCGAGGCCGACGCGCGCAAGCATCTGCGGCTGCCCGGGTTAAAATCGATCCTGACCCTGCTCGCCGCGGGGGGCGCCCTGTGGACGCTGTGGCTCGGGTGGCGGGCGGCACCCGCGGAAGTGGCGTACCAACAGGGCCTGACGCGCACCGCCGTCCGCGACTACCTGGGCGCCCTGCCGCTGCACCAGCGCGCGGCGGAATTGGATCCGGCGCATTTCCCTAATTTTATGGCGTATGGCACCGCTTATGTGGGACTGGCCGAGGAGGAGGAGGTCCAGGAATGGGCCGCATCGTGGCGAGGGAAGGCGGTCAAGCAGTTTGAAGCCGCGGTGAAGCTCAACGAACGGGACGCGATCGCGCATGTCAATCTGGCCGAACAGTTGAGTCAGTCGGGCCTCGACCCCGAGCTGAGGGCTGGGGCCGATGAGCATTATCAGAAGGCGATGCAATTGGCGCCCGGGCTGGTGGTGCTGCGCGGTCGTTATGGATTTCATTTGCTCCGGCATGGCCAGGCGGACAAGGCGGCCGACGTCTGGGAGGAAACGTTGAAGCGGAAATGGCACGATGCCGATTCGCTGGTCGCTCGCAGCCTGCTTGAAAAAATTCGCCAGGCGCAGCGACCGGCCTCCGCCGTCCCCGAACCGGCTCCAGCCGTGGCCCCCGCGCCCGCGCCCGCCCCTTCTCCCGACGCTCCCTTGCCGCAACCACCCGAGGCGTCGGAAAAACCTGTCCCGGCCGTTGAGCCGTCCGCAGAGAATCCGGAGCCCGATCCGCCCACCCCGCCGGCGGATCCCGAACCACCCGATCCCGCACCGGATCGGCCGACTGGCGGTTTGTTGTCGCTCCCCGATCCGCCTTGATCGCGGTGGACCTGCGGTGGACGCCGAGGCGGGTCGAATTACAATGCGTCTCCATGAATGCCCCCAGATCTGCGGAATCCAGCCGAATCACCCTGGGCCTGACGGCTTTGTATTGTCTTGCGGGACTCGCCGAGGCCAGGGAACTGGAAGGCGTGTACCAGCCGACGACCGGCCCGTGCCCGACCGTGGAAGAACAGATCGCCAAGGCCACGCTCCCGGACGGGTACGCGCTGCGTTGCTTTGCCAGCGAACCGATGGTGGTAAACCCGGTCGCCATGACCTGGGACCACCGCGGACGGCTCTGGGTGGTTGAACTGTACGAATACCCCTCGGGCGCCAAGAATCCGAACGAGTATTCCAAAACCGCGACGGACGAGAAGTTTCGACCGGTGATCAACGCCGATGCGTCCTCGCCCCGCGACCGGGTCACCGTGCTCGAGGACACCGACAACGACGGGAAGGCCGACAAACGGACGGTCTTCGTCGACGGCCTGAACTTGGCCACCGGCATTCTGTGCGGTCGCGGAGGCGTCCTTGTTGGGCAGGCGCCGAATCTCTTCTTTTTTCGCGACACGGACGGCGACGACAAGGCAGACGATTACAAGACGGTGCTCACTGGCTTCGGCCTGGAGGACCGTCACGAACTGTTGAACGGATTCACCTGGGGTCCGGACGGGAACATGTATTTCACGCATGGGGTGTTCACCCACAGCAAAGTGCGGCGGCCCGAGGAGCCAGATGACCGGGGGTTTACGCTCAATGCCGGCATCTATCGTGCAAAATTTGAGCGAGGGGACTCGGATCCCTCCGGTTCGCCAGGGCGACTGTCGAACCCGACCGTCGTCCGTCATGAAGTGTTCGCCGACGGCACGTCCAACCCCTGGGGCTGCGACTACGACGCGCAAGGGAATTGGTTCGTGGAAGCCTGTGTCATCGACCACCTGTTTCACATGGCGCCCGGCGGGCTGTATTCGCGGCAGGGCGGCGCACCGGAAAACCCGTATGCCTACGAACTGCTTCCGAGCATCGTGCCGAAAGATCACCCACGGCATTTCCGAGCAGCCTATGCCGGCATCCAGGTGTACCAAGGGGGCGCTTATCCCGCGGACACTCACGGCCATCTCTTCTTCGGCAACATCCACGACAGCTCGATCCATCAGGAGCGCCTCGAGCCGGTCGGCGCCACGTTCAAGGCGCACATCGTGCGCGACTTCCTCCGCGCCAACAACGGCTGGTTCCGGCCGGTTAGCGTCCAGACCGGACCCGACGGCTTTCTCTGGGTCATGGACTGGTGCGACAAGTACCCGTGCTATCAAAATGCGCAGGCGAATCCGGCCGGGGTCGACCGCGAGAAGGGCCGGATTTGGCGCGTCGTGCTCGAGGGTCAGGACAAGGGATCGCGATCGATCAAGGAACTCAACTTGGCAAAGCTCGCCAGCCAAGAACTGATGCCACACCTGAAATCGCTAAACAATTGGTTCGCGCGGGCGGCGGTTCTTGAGCTGTCAACGCGACTGGAAGAGTCCGAGGTACAGGGGGCGCTGCGGCGGTTGCTGGTCGAGGAATCTCCGACATCCGCGGAAATCGACGCAGCCGCCTCGCTCATCGGGAGCCCTGATGGACTGAAGGTGGGGGATATCGATCGATTGGCGAACAGTCCGCTGCCGTATCGCCGCAAGACGGCCGCGCGCCTCATCGGCGATTGGTGGCTTGGCGTCCGCGAAATCATCGAGGAACGTCCGCCGACACGGTTGGTCAACGAACCGAATCTCCGGGATCTGGGGAAGGTCCTCGCCCGCCTTGCCGGGGACCAGGACGCGTTCGTGCGCTCCGAGGCGTTGAGCGCCTTGCGGTTGGCAGACTCTGGGTTTCTAACCGTGAGTCGATCGGTAACATTGCCCAGCTACCAGTTATCAGGCAAGGAGGTGCTCGAAGCGGCCTTGCGCGCCGCCCCGCCACAGGACCGGGCGATTCGATTCGGCATCTGGATGGCGCTCGAGCCGCGCCTCGCCCGACAACCAGCCGAGTGGACACCGTGGCTCGCCGGACTGGCGTCGCAGACCAAGCCGCATTCCGTCGTCCTGACCTACAAAACCATGCGCCGACTATGCGACACGCGGCAACCGGAGAACATCGATCTGGCCTTGGCATTTCTCGACACCGTGGCTGCCGACGGCGATTTGGTGGCCACAGGACTGGACGGATTGGTCAAAGGCCAGGAGGCGGCGGCGATCAAGCCGCGTCGTGACTCGGCACCGTATTTCGAGCGATGGGTGAAGCACGAGCGCGACGACGTGCGCGGGTTCGGGCAAAAATTGGCCACGCTCTGGGGCGATGCCAATGCCATCGCCGCGCTCATGGGGACCGCCTTGTCGGAGGCGTCGTCCGTCGAGGCGCGCATCTCGGCGATCCAGACAGTGCGCAAACTCAAGGACGACAAGGCGCGCGCCGGCATTGCCACGCTGCTCGACAGCCAGACGCCCGACGAGTTGACCGTTGAAGTCTTGCGCGCCGCAGCCGAGCTGGGCGGTCGCGATTTCCCGGCGCTCATCCTTAAGGCGTGGGCTCGGTATTCGCCCGCGCTGCGCCGCACCGCCGCCGACGTGCTGACGTCGCGCGCCGAGTGGGCTGGACGTCTGCTCGACGCGGTCGAGGGCAAATGGGTGACTACCGGAAAGCTCGATCCGGCCACGCTGCCGGTCACGGTCCACCGGTATTTCGCGACGGCGGCGCCCGACAACCTGAAGGCCCGCGCCAAAACCCTGCTGGGGACATGGAATGAGACCGGCGGCGACGTGAAGGCGCTGATCTTGAAAAAGCGCGCCGCCTCGTTGCACGGAGAGCCAGATCTGGCGACCGGACGCGCGCTCTTCACGGCGGCGTGCGCCACGTGTCACGTCTTTCACGGCGGTGGCCAGGAAGTGGGTCCGGAACTCATGGGATCCGGTCGCTCCAGTCTCGATGCCCTGATCAACAACGTGATCGATCCCAATCAAATCATCGGCAACGGGTACCAGAATATCGTCGTCACCACCAAGGACGGCCGCACCCTGAGCGGTCGCCTGACCGAAGACTCCCCCGTCAGAGTCCGCCTGCTCGGGATCGGCGGACGCGAGGAAGTCGTGGCCCGCGATCAGATCGAAAAACTCGAGGACACTCGCGTCAGCCTGATGCCGGCCGGCTTCGGTGAGCTGCCCGACGAACAATTCCGCGATCTCATGTGGTTCATCCTCGCCCCCCCTGAGGAAGGACCGCTCACCCCGGAGAAAAAAGCAGCCCTCGCCGCCCCGGTGACCGAAGCCGCCGAAGCCACCGATACGGACTCCGACGAAGGGCACGACCGCATCGACTGGGAAAGCGTCAGCCTCTGGAACCCCGATTGGAAAGTCGCCGCTCCGGAATTCGAAGGCACTCCGCGCAAACACCTCGATTATCACGGCCGCAAACACGTCCTCGAACTCCATCCATTCGCCGATGACCAACGGCCTCGCCCCGCCGCGTTGGTTCGCACCCTCGCCGTGCCCGCTGACAAACCGTCCTCCCTGGTCTTCGACTGCGCCAGCCACGACCAAGGCAATTGGGATCTCGTCGTGCGCATCGATGGCGAGGTCGTGCAAAAACGAAGCATTACCCCGGACGCTCCGCGCTGGAAAAATCAGTCCATCCCATTGGAAAAATGGAAAGGACGCACTGTCGATGTCAGCCTCGAAAACCACGCCAGCGACTGGATGTTCGAGTTCTCCTACTGGGCCGACTTGCGCCTCGAGTGAGGTCGGAGGTCGGATGTCGGACGGTGGGGGTTGGAGAGTGGGAAGCCGTAACCCGTAATCAGCCCGAAACGGGCGGGGCTCGATGAAGAGGCGGGCAACCGGTGATAGACAGGGTGAGCCACCGGCGAGGGGGCGAGCCTGGTAGCGGAGCGGATTTTTCGAGGACCAGGACGAATTGAAGCATCCTCGACACACGGCGGATTTTTGCACGGGCGAAAAAAGCATGAAAAAATCGGGGGACGACTGGGAGTGGCGGGCTAAGACCGCCATACTGACTCGAGCATTCGACTCAGACCGGTCGCTCGCCATGTCAAAACG
>JBJXFS010000083.1:0-3522 GCA_046155625.1 Verrucomicrobiales bacterium
GCAGGACGCCGGCCACCGTCTCCCTGGCACCACCTCGTTCGGCCCGATCCGCGTCCCTGACGACGCCTACTTCGTCCTCGGCGATCGCCGCGACGGCAGCGTCGACTCGCGTTCCTTCGGCTGCGTCGCCGTGGACCGGATCATGGGCCGCGTCGTCATTTCTTCTGGCTCAGATCCGTCGCCTCCTTCTTCGCCTTCGCCGCCGCCGCGTCGGTCGGCTTCAGCTTCACCGCCTCCTCGAACGCCTTGATCGCCTCGGCGTACTTCTTGGCCTTCACGGCGTCCTCGCCGCGCTTCATCGCGGCGCTAAAGGCACCGTCGCGTCCCTTCACCGCTTCGGCGCGTTCGGTCGTTGCCACCTTGTCGCCGGGCTTCTTTCTGAGCGCCTCGTCGTAGGAGTTGATCGCGCCGACGAAGTTCTTCTGCTTCATCGCCGCCCGCCCCGCCGACATCGCCAGCTGGTAATCCTCCTCCAGATCCTTGTCCTTGCCCTTGGGCACCGGCGTCACCTTGGGCACGACCTTCGGCGGCCCCGCGACGGCGTCCTTCTTGCCCTTAATCGCCGCCGCGTCGCCCGGCTTCAGCATCAGCGCTTCGTCGAACGCCTTCTCCGCCTCGGCGAACTTCTTGCCCGTCAGCGCCTGTGAGCCGCGATTCATCGCGCCCTCATACGCGCCGTCACGCTGCTTGACCGCATCGACGCGTTCTTTGGTCGCGGAAGAGCGAGAGATGAAAGCCGTCCTGACCGCGCGCCGACCCGTGACACGACCCGGTATTGCACCCGCCCCGCTCCAGCACCGGCATCACATCGAGTCGGAAACTGATCGGTCGGTCTTCGGTGGCCGCGCTCACCTTCAGCGGCACCTCCGCGGATTTGCCGAAAAACTCAACACGAATGGTCGACTGGCCGTTCGCCACCGGCATGAACCGGTTGCCATCGTGCCGCACCAAGGCCGGATCGGCTACGGCAAACGACACCTTTTTGGTCACGTCACGCGTCGTGTCGTCACCATAGGTCGCCATCACCACCAAGCGCTGCTCGTCGCGCTTGGTCTCTAGTGAGCAACTCGGAGGAAAAATTTGGATCGACACCAGGTTCTCGCCGTCGCGAGGCGACACTTGTGCCTCCGGATCGGCCGGCTTCAGCGTCACCCCCTCCGGCCACGCTGCCCCCGCCGCCATCCACTCGCGCAATTTGGCCACCTGTTCCGCCGTCGGACGCGGGGCCTTGCCTTTCGGTGGCATCGCATCGTCATCGTCCTCCGGTAGCAGGACACGCTGAAGCAGCAGCGAACCATCAGGATTCGCCGCGTCGATCACCGCCCCCGATTCACCGCCCGCCGTCAGCGACTCCGCCGTATGCAACCGCAACCCGCCTTTGTCCTTGTCCGCTCCATGGCACTGGACACACGAGGCTTCCAACACCAGGCGGATGTCGCGGTCGAAATCGACCGCCGCACCGGCCATACCCGCCGCCCAGCTGGTCAGCCCAGCGACAAAACCATGAATAATACGAGAAACCGCCACGAACGAACCATAACACTCCAGCCCCACATCTCAACCCCACTCCCCGCCTAACCAACCCCACGGATATCCCCCGAGCCTTCAGGGTGCGCAAGCATCGCACAAGAGGAGTCGAGGACAAGTGGCGCAAAGGATGGATGCACGAAGCTGACGAGCCATCGCGTGGGCGGAAAAAACCCATCCAGGATGCTTGGAATCGTCCTCGTCCTCGTCCTCGAATAATCCGCTCCGCTCGCTGCCCTGCCACCCAAGCCTGTTGCTTTCCGTCTCCATCGTGCCACGCCCGTTTCGGGCTGAATACTGAATGCCGACTACTGAATACCGCCTCCGACCGCCGACCGCCGACCGCCGACCTCCGACCGCCGACCTCCGACCTCCGACCTCCGCAGTACTCCAATCCCTTAACCTCAATTGAGGTTCAGATTCGGCGAATCGCGACGTAAGTGGCGTGCCGATGAATAAAAAGCACGCCATTCATGCCTTGTGGTTTGTCGCCGCGCTCGGCGCCTACGGATTGGGTGCCTGGAACCGCGGGGCTGCAACCGGCCGAGCTGGCGCCGGTTCGACGACCGTCCTTCGCACGCCCGCGCCGCCGGACGTCAGCCTGCGCCGCGCGCTTCAGCAGGACGGAAGTGGCGAGGCGGTCCAGAATGGGGCTGCCGCGTCCTCATCGCCCTCGCGTGCCCCATTGACCCAGGTGGAAATCGAATCGATGACCCGCGAAGCGTTTAACGACCCGAGTCCCCTCAAACGCCAGCT
This sequence comes from Verrucomicrobiales bacterium, assembly GCA_046155625.1. Lineage (GTDB taxonomy): Bacteria > Verrucomicrobiota > Verrucomicrobiia > Verrucomicrobiales > V1-33 > CAJBME01. The sequence goes on from JBJXFS010000083.1 coordinate 2,284, forward strand.
GGCCTTCGCCCGCCTCCTGGAAGGTCTCACGGCCGACAATGCCGAATCCATCCGCGCCCAAATGGCCGGCGGCAATGCCAACGGCGACCAATGGCGCCTGTTCCAATACGCTTGGGGCGCGGTCGACGGCCAGGGAGCCCTGACGGCCGCCGGGAAAATCGAGGACGAAGGCCGCCGCAATGGCGCCATCTCCCAAGCTCTTTCCGGATGGGCCAGCGCCGACCCCACCCAGGCCATCGCCTGGCTCAATGGCTTGGAAAACCAAGACCAAAAAAACCGCTTTCAAGACAGCCTGATCGGCGGATTGGCCGACTACGACATCGGATTCGCCACCAATTTCGTGATGGACTTGGCCGCGGCCGGCGACACGCGCGCCGGCGAGCACATGCGCATCGTGGCCAGCGAGCAGTTGCGCAAGGAAGGTCCGGAAGTCGCCGCCCGATGGGCCCAATCCCTGGCCGATGGCGATGTGAAAGGGGCCGCCCTCGAACGCGTGGCCAATAGCTTCGCCGCCCGCGACCCACAAGCCGCCGCCGCCTGGGCCGCCCAATTCGCCACCGCCAGCTACGGGACCCAAGTCATCGACGAAATCGGCGAAGAGTGGGCCGAACAAAACCCTACCGCCAGTGTCAATTGGCTGCTCGGGCTCCCCGACAGCCGCGGCAAATCCTCCGGCATGCACTCCGCCCTTGGCGAATGGGCGCGCCGCGATCCCACCGCCGCCAGCCAGTTCCTCGTCGATATGCCCCAGTCAACCCTCAAAGACGAGGCCGTCGGAGGCTTCGTCCGCCGCGTCGCCTGGGAAGACCCACAGGCCGCCCTCGCCTGGGCCCGCACCATCGCCCAGGAATCCACCCGCCAGGAAGCCATGACCCGTGCCGGCCAAGCCCTGTTCATCCGCGATCGCGAAGCCGCCCTCCAGTGGCTCCCCACCAGCGGCCTCCCCCCAGAAGCCCAAAAACGCATCCTCGAAACCCGCCGCCGCGACCGAGGCTAGCTTCGGTGGTCGGCAGACGGCGGTCGGTATGGAGAATTAGAAACGCAGCAATTAATTTTATTTTATTCATTTTGTGCGGCCGTGAACAAAGGAAAAGGACGGGCAAAACAACCGACCACGGCGGATTTTTGCACGGGCGAAAAAAGCATGAAAAAATCGGGGGACGACTGGGAGTGGCGGGCTAAGACCGCCATACTGACTCGAGCATTCGACTCAGACCGGTCGCTCGCCATGTCAAAACG
>JBJXFS010000084.1:0-14390 GCA_046155625.1 Verrucomicrobiales bacterium
TTGGGAACGGAGAATCAGAATCTGCCCGGCTTCGTCGTGGTCAGTCCCGCCGCGGTCTTTCAGGGCGCCCAGCTTTGGGCCTCGAGCTTTTTGCCCAGCGCCTATCAGGGGACGTTGATTCGGGATCTGAATCAGCCCATCGCCAGCTTGCGCGATCCCTCCGGCGACCTGGGACGCCAGCGCCGCAAGCTCGACGCGCTCCGGCAGTTGAACGACCTCCACAAGCTCGACCGGGTGATCGAGAGCGAACTCGACGCGCGGATTTCGTCCTTCGAGCTCGCGTTCCGCATGCAGCGGGAAGCCCCCGAAGCCTTCGATCTCTCCCGCGAGACGGCCGCGACTCACCGGCTCTACGGGACCGACCAGCCGGCCACGGAACTCTTCGGCCGGCAATGCCTGCTCGCGCGGCGGCTGGCGGAGCGGGGCGTACGGTTCATCCAGCTCTTTGACGCGCCGGTGAACAACGCGTGGGATCATCACAGTGGCCTGCGCGAACAATTGCCCAAGCGCTGTGCCGCGGTGGATCAACCCATCGCCGCGCTTTTGACCGATCTCAAATCGCGCGGCCTGCTCGAAGACACCCTGGTCCTTTGGGGCGGCGAGTTTGGACGCAGCCCCACCGCCGAGGGCGCCAACGGACGGGAACATCATCCGTTCGGATTCACCATGTGGATGGCCGGCGGCGGCATCCGCGGCGGACACGTTCATGGCGCCACGGATGAATTCGGGTGGCATGCCGTTCAGGACAAAGTCCACGTCCACGACCTGCACGCCACGATCCTGCACCTCATGGGACTTGATCACACGCGGCTCACGCATCGATTCGGCGGGCGCGACTTTCGGCTGACCGACGTCTATGGCCGGGTGGTGGAGGAGATCCTCGCCTGAAGCGGAGGACACCCGATGCGCATGAAACTCAGAGCCTGGACCGCCCTTGCGGCAGGGCTCATGGCATGGTCGTCGTTGTCCGCTCAGGATGACGTTTACGACTGGAAGCAAGGACGAGAACTGCATCCGGGAATTCGCTTTGTTCGTCTCGAAGTAAGTCAGCCGCGAAAAATGGTGGTCCATGGGACTCGCGTCGATGCTTGGATGCCCGACATGCGACTGTGTACCACGCCACGGCGCGCGAAGTGGATCGAGGGGAAATCCGAGACCGATCGACAGACGACCCGCGATTTCCTCCGGCGGTCGCGGTCAGCGGGAAGCAACATGGTGCTGGCCGTGAATGCCGACGCCTTTTCGCCGTGGCCGGCGCCCTACGATCAGAGTACGCCGACCGATCTGCAGGGATTGGCGGTTTCGGATGGCGCCGTGGTCTCGCGCGGAACCGGTTCTCCTTCGTTGTTGGAGCTGAAGACCGGAGCCCTTCGCATTGCCGTGACAACCCCTGATACCGACCTCGCGAACGTGCGGACCGCCGTGAGTGGCTTTGCGCTCTGCCTGGACAACGGCCAGCCGATCGAGGGCGGCGACGATCTCCATCCTCGGACCGGGCTGGGACTGAGCGAGGATCAGCGTTACCTCGTGCTCGTCGCGATCGACGGGAGACAGCCCGACAGCCGCGGCGCGACAACTCAGGGACTCGGCAAATGGTTGAAACACTTCGGCGCGCATCGCGGAATCAACATGGACGGCGGTGGCTCAACCTCGCTGGCCTGGTGGGATGTTGAATCCGGTGATGCCGACAAATGCCGACTCCTCAATCGCCCGGTCGGGAACGGCGCGAATGCGCAAGTGCTCGCCGCTGAGCAGTTCAACCCAACGGAGAGAGCCAACGGCAACAATCTGGGCGTGGTCGTCGACATTCAGCGAACCACCCACGACGCCAACCTGTATCTCTTCGTGGATGACCATTGGATCGAGAAGCAGCAGGGCGTGACGCGGGTCTTTAACCAGGCCCAACCGCTCGATCGGCCCATCGTCGCGCCCGATGATCCGAAGACGGAGACCGACTGCGCTTGGGGCAACGTGATTCGTGAAGCGGACGGGAAGTTTCGCTTGTGGTACTGCTCGATGACGATGGGGCACAACAGCGCCGGTCCCCACGAGATGGCCGCCGCGGGTGTCTGGGGACGCGGCGACGATTTCACTTTTCGTCCCCGTTCGAAGGCTGACCGCCCGGACGTCGAGTCCATGCTGGGTAGGTACGCCGAGTCGGACGACGGGATCCTGTGGCGTAAACCGAACGTCGGATTGATCGCCTATCGCGGCAACAAGGACAACAACGTGATCCTGACCGGCCAGCGGGCCTCGGAGCAAACTCGAGGAGCCCTCACCAACTTTGACGGCTACACCATTCTGCGGGACGACCGCGAACCCAACCCCGATCGGCGCTACAAGATGGTCGCCCATTGGGAGTCGATCCATTTCTGGGACAACCATGCCGTCAGCGGTTCACTCGGTCGTCCCAAGGAGATGATGGACCGTTATGCCGCCGCGCGAGGTGAATACATCACCTACAGTCCCGACGGCCTGCGCTGGGAACAGCCACTGGAACGCCTGGAGACTCTTCCGAGCGGTGGCGGCGATCGATTGCTGGTCGTCCCCGATCACCGGAACAAGCGCTGGATGGCTTACGTTCGCTCCGGCGGGCACTCGTACCCGGCATTCAGTTACAGCGACGACCTGCAGCAGTGGTCTCCGGCGGAACCGGCTCGACAGATCACACCAGAACTCGTTAACGCGCCGGCTGTCGAGTGCATGATTCCGTTCAACTACGGCAATCAGGATCTGGGCTTTCCGTGCGGAATGGACAAGCCAAAGGGGCTGTTCACGGTGAGGCTGGCCTCTCGCCATGATCGTGGAGAATGGAGCCCGGTCGTCCAGACCAGTGGGTTCATCGCTCCTGGTCAGCCCGGCAGCTACTACGCCACCGGCGCCGTCCCTCTGCATAACGAACCGTTCCTGGTCGGCGATGAGATGCTGATTTTTTTCAACGCGTTTTCCCGGAATCAGAAGACGCCTTGTCCGCATGGCTCACGGTCGATCGGCGTGGCGAAACTGCGCCGAGACGCGTTCGTCGGAGTGCAGTCGGCGGACAAAGAAGCCATTGGACAACTGACGACCAGGCCGCTGCCTGTGCGCGGTGACCGGCTCTTGCTGAACGTCGAACAGCGTGACGGTGCGGGCGAAGTGACGGTCGCCTTGCTCGATGAACGGGGAACGGAGCTTCCCGGCTTCGGCTTTGCCGACTCCATTCCGCTCGTCACCGATGCGATCCGGGCTCCCGTTCAATGGAAGACTCAGGCTGACCTCTCCTCGCTGCGCGACAAAACGGTCGGCGTCGCGCTGAGACTCCGAGGTCCAGCGATCGTGTATGCTCTCGCAATCCATGACGATCACCACTGAATAAGTCAAAGCATACCAAAGAGTATATCCCGTGGCGCTGCTCTTTCAGGTCAGGCTTCGTAGCGCTGGCATCCTCGGGATAAAATGCGGCTACTCCCGGAGGCAGATTGCAAATTGACACATTTACATCATTTCGTCGAAGTCTGCGTCATGCTCATTCGATCCGCTGCCCTCGCCTTCGCCTTCCACGCCACTGCCACAGTGCTCGCGTCGGATGAGTGGATGCCCGGGAAAGATGCCGCATCCATCCCGCCTGGGATGTTCGAGATCGACCCGTCGCTGGAAGTGACCGTCTGGGCCAGCTCGCCGATGCTCTACAACCCGACGAACATGGACATCGACCATGCCGGCCGGATCTGGATTGCGGAAGGGGTGAACTACCGCGGGAGGCAGGGGGCGCGACCAGCGGGCGACCGGATCGCGGTGTTGCAGGACACCGATGGGGACGGGAAGTGTGACAGTTCCCACACCTTCGTGCAGGAAAAAGGCCTCATCGCGCCGCTGGGGGTGGCGGTCATCGACAACGTCGTTTACGTGGCGCAGCCGCCTGACATTTTGGCCTATACGGACGTCAATCGGGACCTGAAATTCGATCCCACAGTGGACAAGCGCGAGGTGCTACTCACCGGCTTCAACGCTGTCAATCACGATCACGGCCTGCATTCCCTCACGGCTGGCCCGGACGGAAAGTTCTATTTCAACAACGGCAACTGCGGGGCGGTCTTCACCGACAAGTCCGGCAAGACGTTTTACATGGGGGGCACCTACGGCGAACGGGGGGCGAACTGGCCCGCGGACCACCTCAGCACCAGTGGCAAGGCCTCCAGCGACGGCCATGTCTGGACCTCCGGGTTTGTGGTGCGCATGGATCCCGACGGCTCCAGAGCCGAAATCGTCAGCCACGGACTGCGCAATTCCTACGAGCAGACGCTGACCTCGTTCGGCGACATGTTCCAGAACGACAACGACGACCCGCCCGCCTGCCGCACCTCCTACGCCCTTGAGTACGGCTGCGCGGGCTATTTCACGCGCGATGCCAAACAGCGCAACAAGGCCGTGAGACGCCCCGGGCAACCGTTCGCGCGCGTCCACTGGCGGCTGGATGACCCAGGCACCATGGATGCCGGGGACGTTTATGGCAGCGGCTCGCCAACCGGCATCGCCTTCTATGAGAACGGCGCTCTCGACGCCAAATGGAACGGCCTCCTGCTCAGTTGCGAGGCAGCGCTCAACACCATCCTTGGCTACCGGCCCACTCCGGATGGTGGGACCTTCAAACTCAAGCGCTTCGATTTTGTCACCACCAACGCGGAGAGGAAACTCGAAGGCATCGACGGCGGGGCAAAGCCGGATCGGACATTCGACAAGGTGGCCCCGAGCTATTTCCGGCCCAGCGACGTGACGGTGGGGCCGGACGGCGCGATCTATTTCTGCGACTGGTACGACCCGCGCATTGGCGCATCCGCCCACGACGACGAATCGTTCTCCGGCACCATCTACCGCATCGCCCCGCGCGGCTTCAAGCCGGTCGTCCCTAAACTGGACTTCGCCACCACCGCAGGCCAGATCGAGACCCTGCGCAGCCCTGCGGTCAATGTCCGCTATCTTGGCTTCCGCGCCCTCAAAGCACAGGGCGATGCGGCCCTCCCAGCAGTGGCCTCTCTGCTGAAAGACGAGAACCCGTGGATCGCGGCGCGCGCCGTTTGGCTGCTGCCATACCTCGGCGATGAGGGAGTGAAGTCATGTGTGGCTCTGTTGGGGAGCGAGAAGTCGGAGCAGCGCATCGTCGCCTACCGCGCCTTGCGCCGAGCCGGTCACGACATGATCCCGCACGCGCGCCGTATGGCGGAAGACACGTCCCCGCAGGTCCGTCGCGAGATCGCGCTCTCCCTGCGCGACATCCCCGCGGAGCAAACCGCCGACATCTTCGTGAAGCTCGCCAGACATTGCGACACTGCCGACAAGAATTCGCTGGAGGCCATCGGGCTGGGCGCCGCCAAACAGGAAAGCCAGATCTGGACAGCCATCAAAGAGGGCCTCAAGCCCGGCGAGCCTGCTCAGTGGCCCGACAACTTCGTGCGCCTGACCTGGCGTCTCTGGGGCGCGGCCTCGATTGACGATCTCAAGGCGCGCTGCGTGAATCCGGCGCTGCCGCTCGACCAGCGCAAATTCGCGGCGGAATCGCTCGGGTTCATCGATCATGCCCGCGCCGCCGGCGTGATGCTCGAACTGGCGTCCACGGGATCGGCCCTCAGGGGCGACGCGACCGCCTGGCTGCTGCGCAATTTGTCAGGCGAGTGGGCCAAGTACGACATCGGCAAGGCACTCAAGGAGAAGGGCATCTACAATCCAGAAACCATCACCGTGACTGCGTCCCCTGTGCCCCCTCCTCCCGCCGACGCCAAACTGCCTCCGGTGCCCGACATTCTCAAACTCGAAGGCGATGCCGCGCGTGGCAAGGTTGCGGCGGTGCGCTGCATTATGTGCCACCAGGTCGACGGCATCGGCGCGGACTACGGCCCGGGCCTGAAAGGCTGGGGGCCGAACCAGTCGCGGGAAGCCATCGTGCGCGCCATCGCCGAGCCCTCCGCCGAAATCGCGCTCGGCTACAATGGCACCGAGGTTCTGCTCAAGGACGGCGGCGTCATCCACGGCATCGCGTTCAACAACAGCGATCTCGCGCTGGATGTCGCCTTGCCGCTGGTCATCCAGTCGGCCGGCGGCCTCACCCAACTCATCCCGAAAGACCGCATCCAGAAGAAGCGTGAATTTGATGGTTCCCTGATGTACGCCCCCACGGTCCTCGGTCTGACAGCCCAGGACATCGCCGACATCGCAGCGTGGTTGCAAACGTATCGCTAGCGTCGCCGTTATGAGAATATGGCTGGGCATCTGCTTTTTCCTGTGGGCGACGGCCTTTCCCGGGCGGGCGCACAGTGGGTTCAGCATTTTCACCAACTCCGCGCATTTTGAGTTTGATGACGATGAATTGCAGTTGACGGTACAGGTCTCGGCTGCGGAAATTTGCGCCGTGAACGACTTTCAGGTCGATGATTATGGCGCAGTCGACAAGCAGTGGGTGGAACAGGCGGCGCCAAAACATGCGGCCTATTTTTTCAAGCATTTTACTGTGCATGCGGATGGGGTGCTCTTGTCTGGCAAGGTCGTGAACATCCGGCTGCCGCCCACTTGGGAAACAGTGCATGAGGGGGTGGACCGCTGTTTATTCACATATAAAATCCACTATCCGCTGGCGAAACCAGCGGCTGTGCTGCGGGTCTGGCAAAACATGCTGAACGGGATTCCCCACGACGACGGGGTCCCTTTTACGTTTGTCTACACGGTGCTATTCAATCGGTTAGGGGAAGATTCCAAAGATTTAAGCGTTCTGCCGGCCAATGTAGCTTCTGAGTATGCCACCGATTTGGGACAGCCAAACAGCAAAACGCCGGCCAATAAGCCACACGCGGGCCTGACGCGTTTTCTCAACAGTGGGATGGATCACGTGCTGACGGGCTATGATCATTTGCTTTTCGCATCGGCGCTGGTATTGGCGCTGCGTGGGTTTTGGGACATATTAAAGATCATCGGGATTTTCACCCTGGCCCACTCAATCACCATCACGCTGGCAGCCTACAGGCTCCTGCCGGAAATGGGCTGGGTGGAAAAGGCGATTTCTGCCAGCATCGTGGTCGTGGCGCTGGAAAACATATTCTTCCCAAAATCTGCCCGCAGTCGCTGGAGGTTGTTGAGCGTTTTTGCGCTGGGGTTGGTCCACGGGATGGGGTTGGCGGGGCATTTTGTGAAGTCGCTGGAGGGCTTGGATGGCATGACGATTGGATTGGTGATCTTACTTTTTTGTGTGGGCGTGGAGCTGGGGCATCTTTGCATCGTCGGGCCGTTGAATCTGATGCTGGCAGCGGGTCGTAAATGGCTGGGTGGGGAGAAATTTGGGAGCCGAGCCATGCGATATGGCTCCATGCTGGTAGCGCTGGTGGGCTGTTACTATTTCGCCAGCCAAATGGAATGGGTGCCGGAGGACTATCGACCCGACAAAGTGCTGGGCAGTGGCTGATTTCCTCAAGTCTTCAAGTCTTCGCTTCAGGGATCGGCGATGCGATGCCAGAGGTCCGGCCAATGCGTCTGCATTCCGGGTGGCAGGCGGAGGTTGACGCAGGTCAACTAGAAGCGCGAATGGCTAGAACCGTGCGGAGTTACTGACTCGAGGATCTAGCAGTCAGCCGGCCACAGAGGCATGAGCCATGCAAAGGAGAACGACAACCCGTGTCCGACCTTTTGGTTCCGGCTCCACCGGACTAGCTTGGCTCCCCGCTCCGGATTGACTTGCCTAGAGCGGCGTGTTTATTTCCCTTCCGCGACTTGCGACTCTACCATCATCCCCCGAATCCTCGTCGTCCACAGCCTCTGCCTGATCCCGCATTCCGTCGCAGCCAACCCCTGCGCCGACACTGATTGGTGGCCTTGCAAGCGCTCGCACTGCTGAACAATGCCTTTGTGCCGCGCATGGCCGACGGGCTCGCCAAACGAGCGGAGCGCGAAGCCGGCCACGATCCTGGTAAACTGACGGCCCATCTCTACCAGCTCGCCTATGGGCGACCACCGGATGAAGAAGAGGCCGTGCTGGGCGTCGAACTCGCCGCCACTCACGGCTTGCCCGCTTTGGCGCGCGTCTTGTTGAACAGCCATGAATTTTTAGCGATCGAATAGTGATGAACCCGCAACCATCTGAATTTTCCCGCCGAGATTTTTTCAACTGGGGGGTCCGTGGCATCGGTGCCATGGCCTTCGCCCAAATGCTGCTTGGTGAGGCGGCCCGCAGTGCCCAACGACCTCGCCTGGCTCCTCATCTCTCCACGCAGCCGTGGCCCCAACAGATGAACTCGTGGCAACGAACCTGAGCCGTCCTTCTCGCCAGGCCATAAATGGCCGCTCACGTCGCTTGCCGGGAAGCCAAAACGATCTACAGCTTGCAAGATGGTTATTCAGGCTTGAGTGGCTCGTGTGGTTGTGGCATTCGGGCCGAGGATGGCTGTGAGCGGCCTCAACCTGTTCTGTCGATATCTCCTAATTGGCTTAACACCGGAAACCCTTGCCCCCCCGTCACCAACACTTTTCCGTTGGGCAGCAAAGTGGCGGCGTGGTCCCTTGGCTGAGCATTCGGCGAACCGGTCCGCGTCCACTGCCCTGTGGCCGGATCGTATAGCTCGGCGGTGGTGACCGTTCCGTTCCTTCCTGCAATCAGCACCTTACCGTTGGGCAACAACGTTGCGGTGTCATGAAAATAACCGACTGAGGAGCGCAGCGAGCCAGTCAGGGTCCATGTGTTGCTGGCAGGATCATACAATTCGGTGCTGGTGAGCCATTGCGATTGGGCCCCTCCCGCCGCCAGCACTTTCCCGTTCGGCAGCAACGTCGCCGTGTGATAATCGCGCCCCCTGTTCATTGACCTGACGCTGACGAAACCATCGGCATTGGCCTGGTGAATGACCGATAAATTGAACCCCGGCGCAGCCAATGCCAGGACGAGGGGAAAAGTTTTATTGCTTTGAGTTTTCATAGCTTTCGTTTTTCGCTGGAGTGTTCAATCCGGCGACCTTCTACCGCCATCCTGCTCCTGCTCCGGGATGTGTGCCCTCGTTGAACGGGGTGGACGTGTTCGTCAGATTCACCCGGCTGGTGCCTTTCGCGGTGGCACGAAACACATCGGAGTTCGAGGAGGCATTCTGCTGCCATCCGGTATAGACGATGTGGGCCCCGGTGGGCGAGAAGTGCACGTCGGCGAAGAACCAGGTTGAGGTCTTCGGAACGATCACCTTATAGCCTGTTCCATCGGGCTTGATCGTGGCTATGCCGGAGCCGTTAGTAAATGCGATCAGGGCGCCGTCCGGAGACCACTGAGGGGCCTTGGCCTGTCCACTGTGGATCCGTATATGCACATTGACCAAGTCCGCCAACCACAACTCGTTTTGCGCGGCGTTCTCGTAGGCCACTACGTCGCCGGTCGGGTTCCAGCAGAAATTGTTCGCCAGGGCAGGCCACGGGTCGCCGGGAGGCGTCTCAACGAGCGGGAATGGAATGGCCGCCGTGGCCGGCTGCTCCGCCAGTCCCACAATGTTGCCGTCGGTGCCGAACGCCAGCGAGGCCGTGTAGATGCCGCCCTCGACCACGGTGGCCCCTTGCTCGGCGGATGACCAACGCCGCCCCTTGAAGGAAATCTGTGCACCGCCGGGAACCCAGTCCGTGCTGCCAACTCTCGGTTGCAGCGTGACATCGTCGGTGAGCTGGACGGTTGTATTCGCGTTGTTGTTGAGGGTCTGGTGAAAGTCATCGCGCAGGGCGAAGACTTCACTTCGCCGGGTGATCCCGTCCGGATAGTACTGGTCGGGGATCACATAGGTGTAAATAAACCAGCGGTGGTTGTTGTAGAGGACCCAACTCGGATTACCAAACATTCCGAGCCCGAGCGTGGTTTTGCCGCTGCCGTCGGAGTTCATAGTGGTCATAACGGCGGTGCCTCCTTGGGTCACGCCCGCCCAAGGACCGACGTAGTAGATGGTGCCGCCGCCGGTGCCCCCGCCGCCGCCAGGTGGAGCAGCCTGAATTGGCGCGGCGACAAGCGCCACCAGGCAGAGGATGAGAATCCGCGCGAGTGCCGCGGGGTTCCGGGTGAATCCAAGGGTAATGAGCAGGGTAAGTGCTGCTCCCGGCAGAGTGGTGAGTTTGGCTTTCATACACTGGAGAAAGCGCAATCCGGTGCAAAAACCTCTCAATGGAGGGTGACAGAATTTGATGTTAGGGCGTTCAGTGTTTCTGCATCGTGACGTAATCGATTAGCGAGTTTGCGGATGCGACGACCCGCGATTTGTCTCGCACTTACAGTGCTCCGATCCATTACGTTGCCCAAACCCGGGGCGATACCCCGGGCTCGCATCTCCCGCGCCGTTGGCCCTGTCCGAGGGCTAAAAGCCCGAAGCCAGCAAGCCTGGGGCATCGCCCCGGGTTGGCGGCAACCGATTCATTTCGAAGGCCGAAGGCCCGGGACACTCCGGTCGGTGCAGGCGCTAATCAATTACGGCCTGACTCACTCTCCTGCTTTTCCGCTTCCCGCGATCTGGCGGGCCAGCCAGGCGCGGGCAAAGGCCCAGTGGCGATACGCTGTGGCAACGGAAATCCCTAAAACTTCCGCCGCTTCTTCAATCGTCATTCCCACGAAGTAGCGCAGCTTGACCAGTTCCGCTTTCTGTTGGTCCTGCGAGGCGAATTTCTCCAGCGCCTCGTTGACCGCGAGAACCTGGTCCTCGTTCTCAGCCGCCGCGCAGGCAATCTCCGGCATCTCCGTGCGTTGCTGGCCACCGCCCCGCCGTTGCGAACGTTTCCGGCGCGCGCTGTCCACGAGAATGCGGCGCATGGCTTCCGCAGCCGCAGCGAAGAAATGAGTCCGGTCATTCCATTGCCTTTGCCCGTTCTTCGTAAGCCTGAGCCAGGCTTCGTGAACGAGCGCCGTCGGCTGGAGCGTTTGCCCCGGCGCTTCCGATGCCATTTTCGATGCGGCGAGCCGGCGCAGTTCCTCGTAAACGAGCGACAACAATTCGTTCGCAGCGCGCGGGTCGTTCTGACCGGCAGCGTTCAGGATGCGCGTGACATCGTTCACTTCGTTTCAGCGTTAATTGCCGGCGTCTCTTGAACCAGCGATTCTGAAGCCGGCGACTTCTCCCGGGGTTTATCGAGCCATTCGAGCTTCTGCTGCCATTCGGCGCGTTTGTCCGGCTTGTTCCATGCTTCGTAAAGGCGCACGAGCCGCTCAAGCGCATCGCGTTTGTATTTGTCGTCCGTGGCCCCGGTTTGCACCCGCTCGCAACCCTCAAGCAGCAACGGTTCCGCCTCATTCAGTTTGGCCTCGCGACCTTCAGCGTCCAATCCCGGATCCGTGACAGCAACCGACACGAGCGCTCCGCCCAGCCGGCTCTTCACATCGTCTGTGCGCCATGATTTGGAACTGTCGCGCTGCCGCACCGCCAGCACCTCGCGCAGGAGCCGTTCGGCTTCGCGGGCACGCTCCGCCGGTTGCTCCCGGCTCCCGCCTCCTTCCTTCGGACTGCCTTCGGCAGGCTGTGTGCCTTCGGCTATCTCCACTTCGTTCCGGTTCGCTCCGCTCGGCTCGGACGCCGGATTTCGAACTTCGGATTTTGAATCGCGTTCCGACCATGCCCAGTCGCTGAGCACGCGCGCCAGACTCGCAGTGGGCTCGATCACGTCTTTGTGGTCAGCACTGAGGCCGCTGCGTCGCAACTGGATCATCTCACGATAGACGGGCTCGGCTTCCGCATAGATCCCGTGGCGGTAATACAGCTCGGCGGCTTCAGCGAGCTTGTCCGCCAGCTTCAAGGGATCGCTCGGATAACCGCTCCGCGCAGCAGCCAAATACTCACGCAGCATTTGCCCGCCCTTGTGCGCGAGTTCCTGACTGCGATTCGGCTCGGCGCTTTTGATTCTGGCCGCCTCCAACAGCAACGTCCTGGCAAGGCCCGCCAGCGTCTCTGAATGGTTTGATCCGCGAGTATCCGCATTCAGTTCGAGCAATTCCTGAAAAAGCGACAAAGCCTGGGCTGTCTTCCCTGTATCCCGGTACGCCGTCGCCAACGTGTGCATGCCGTCAAGGGTGCTTGTGTGCTGCGGGGCAAGTTTGGCTTTCCTGAACTGGACCACCTCTTCGTAAAGCCGTACGGCATCGTCCCTCTTGCCCAGGTCCCACAAGGTCAGACCGATGTTGTACTTCATTGTGATGGTGCCCGGGGCGTCCGGCCCATGTTCTGCGTTGCTTGACCTGAGCGCCTCTTCGAGAAGCGCAAGAGCCTCGTCCAGCTTGTCGAAGTGCCTGTACGACAGGCCGAGATTGTTCTCGGCCTTGATCGTAACCGGATGCGTAAGGCCCAGGTTGGCTTTACTCAACGCGAACGCTTCTTCGGCGACAGCCAGGGCCTGCTCCTGTTTCCCGGCGCGATAATAAGCATAGGCAAGTTCGTTCATGTTGCCCAACGTGTAGGGGTGCTCACGCCCCCGTTCCGCCTTTATGAGTTTTAACTTCTCCTCGACAAGCGGCAGCGCCTGTTCGTGTTTCCCCGCGGCCCTATATGCGTCGGCAAGATTGTGCAGTCTCGTGAAGGTCCTGGAACGCTTGACTACCGCTTCTAAAAGAGGCAGCGCGTTGTCGAGCTTATTCGCGGCTCTGTACGCAGCAGCAAGGTTGTCCATCGTAGTGAGCGTATTGGGATCCTCCGGCGCCAGCGTGGCGTTGACCCGCTTGAGCGTTTCTTCGTACAACGGCAGCGCCTCGTCGGCCTTCCCCATCTCCTTATAGGCCATCGCAAGGTTGTTCATCGTCGCCAGCGACAGGGGATCATCCGGCCCACGTTTGGCTTTCATCAGCTCCAGTTTATCCCGCAGATACAGCACCAGATCCGGGTAGGACTTTCCCGTTTCTCTGTAGGCTTCAGATAAAGCCAGCATAGTGCCAAGCGTGTGTTCGTTTTCCAGGCCCAGCTCCTGCCGCCGCAACTCCAGCGCTCGCTCCAACTGTCGAATGGCGGAGGCTGGTTCGCCAAGATGTCGATAGCTTTCCCCCAATGTTTTTCTTATTGCTGCTTCCACCAAAGGACGATTCTCGAACGCCTTCGCGATTTGAGACTCGGCTACCTCAATCGCTTGTCGCAAAGTCACATTCTTTCCCAATCCCCCTGCCTGCCCGTCAGGTCGTCCTGCGGCAAGAATTTCGTCCCGCAAAAACGTCAGCACAGCCTCAGCAGAGTCCTTTTCCGCTTTCGCCGTTCTCTCTGCGTGGCGCGCGCGCTCTGCCTGCCACGTGCTCACGACAATTCCAACCAAAAGCGCTGCTGCAACCGCAGCGCTGGCGGCGAAAGCCAGCTTGTTCCGCCGAACGGTCTTTCGAAGCCGGTAAAGTCGGCTGGGCGGACACGCCACTACCGGCTCGTTATCCATGTGCCGTCGGATGTCCGCCGCCAGTCAGTTGGCGGTTTCGTAGCGGCGCCCGCGGTCCTTCTCGATGCACTTCATGACGATCCAGTCGAGATCGCCGCGGAGTTCGCTGACGAGTTTCGGGGCGTCGAGGCCGCGGCGTTGCGCGGTGGTGCTCAAATCCTTGCCGGGCAGTGTGCTGAGCCGCGTCGAAGGCCGCTGCGGTTCCTGTTCGCGAATGGTGCGGCGCATTTCGTCGAGGCCGATGGCGAGAAGCTCCTGCCCATCGAACGGTGTTTTGCCGGTGAGCAGTTCGTAGAGGAGAACGCCAAGCGCGTAAATGTCGCTGCGTGTGTCAACGTCCACGTTGGTGATGACCGCCTGCTCGGGGCTCATGTAAGCGGGCGTGCCCAGAATTAAACTCACTTCTCACGACATCCACATCGAAGTGCCATCCGTCCACTTCTGCGACCTCAACCGCACCAATTCTGGCGAACCGTCCGATACCCTCCGCACACTAGATCGCGATTTGTGGGTGTGAGCGCTCGGGCCGTCGAAGGCTCAGATCCGTTCCGCAAGAGTCATGGCAATGGATCGGGTTTCACTTTCCGGCAGATTCAAGATTCTCGCCCTGAAGCCCGCCATGTCAACGTCGGCAGCCAGCATGTAACTCAGGAGGCGCTGGAAAACCTCGAGATGGACTTTGCGGATCAAGCCTCCATCCCACACCACTTCGTCCAGCAGCCGTCCCAAGCGTTCGGCCTTCATCGACCGCAGTACCAGGATGCCGGTGGGCGTGCCCGGAATCGTATCAAACATCATCGAGGGCCTGGCACCCGTGCTCGGTGAGCTCCTTCGAACCAACGAAGCCAAAGACCTCGAACCTCTGCGAGCAGAAATTTCCAGAACGCCGACTCGCCCACGGCGGATTTTTGCACGGGCGAAAAAAGCATGAAAAAATCGGGGGACGACTGGGAGTGGCGGGCTAAGACCGCCATACTGACTCGAGCATTCGACTCAGACCGGTCGCTCGCCATGTCAAAACG
>JBJXFS010000085.1:0-57404 GCA_046155625.1 Verrucomicrobiales bacterium
TCCACTCTCTCGCCTCCTGGTTTTTTGGCATCTTATCACCTCTGGTTTTTGGCCGGTCCGGGCCCACGAGGATCCACCGATGGCGGTATTCAAAGCGACAAGGGTGGCGCTGGGGCGGGCCGCAGGCGCTTCGTGTTGGTGGGGTGTCTGCTTGGGTCCTGGTGATGACTGGAGGACTGACTCCGCTGGGCGGTGACGCGGCAGACCACTCGGCGTTATGGACTGGAGGGACCGGCGACTGGGGCGATCCGGGCAACTGGGACATCCCGACGGCGCCGGGCACGTTTCCGCTGAATGGGCTGGACACGTACGATGCCGAGTTGCTCAACGGTGGCACGATTCAACTCGATCAGGACATCGTGATCGAGGGGTTTACGCTGGGACTCGGCACGTTGGGCGGCGCGTTTTCCCTGACTCTCAATGAAAACCTCATCTGGGATGGCGGCGGACTGGAGGGGACGGGCACGCTCACGGCGATGGGCACCGGATCGACGATTACCGGGACGGGATTTTCTTATTTGGATCGCCGGCTGGCCAATTCGGGCACGATGGTTTACAGCGCCACCGACGCCATCACACCGCTTTATTTCGGGTGGACCAACACGACACCCGGCATACTCGACAACTCGGGGACGTTCAACGTGACCAGCGGGGGAGATTTCGCGGAATTCTGGTCGCTTGGGCATGTGATCAACAATTCGGGGACGTGGAATGTCTCGGGCTTGGGGACGACCAGTACGGTGGGAAACGGGATACTTTTTAACAACTCAGGGGCGGTGGCGGTGCAGAGCGGGAGGTTGGCCCTGAGTGGTGGCGGGACCAGCATCGGGAGTTTCACACCGGCGGGTGGGGCGGTGGTCGACATCATCGGCGGGACCTACAACCTGGAGGCCGGGGGCGCGGTCGGCGGGGCGGGGGACCTGTGGTTCAGTGGCGGGGAAACCCATGTCAATGGCGGCAGCTATGCGGTCACCGGAACGACCCGCGTGACCGGCGGCATAGTCAATTTCAACACGGCGGCTAGCACGGCGGCGTTCGAACTATCCTCCGGCACGCTGCGCGGGTCGGCGGCGGTCAGTGTCGGCGGCAGCATGGCGTGGACCGGTGGCGGCATGGAAGGCACGGGCTCGACAACCGTGGCGGGTGCTGGTTCAACGATGACGGGAGCGTCGTTCAGCTACCTCGACCGAACCCTGACCAACACCGGCACCATCGCGTATAGCGCGATCGACGCGACCACACCCCTCTACTTTGGATGGACCAATACCACTCCAGGCGTGCTCAACAATGCCGGCACCTTCAATGTCACTAGCGGCGGCGATTTTGCCGAGTTTTGGTCGCTGCCCGGCCAGGCGATCAATAACTCGGGCACCTGGAATGTGTCGGGGCCGGGAACGACCAGCACAGTGGGGAATGGAGTTCCCTACAATAACACGGGGACGGTGGCGGTGCAGAGCGGCACGCTGGCCCTTTCCGGCGGGGGCACCAGTTCGGGGAATTATGCCGTGTCGTCCGGCGCCACACTCGACTTCGCTGGTGGCACCCACACGCTGAATACGGGAGGGGTGATCAACGGGTCGGGGCTGGTGCGTTTCAGTGGAGGCGAAACGACGGTCGCTGGCGGTACCTATGCGGTCACCGGCACAACCAGCGTGGCGGGCGGTATCGTGAACGTCGATGCGGCGGCCAGCACCGGGGCGCTCGAAGTTTCCGATGGAACGCAGCGTGGTTCGGCCACGCTGAGCGCGAGTGGGAATTTGACTTGGACGGGCGGAATCCTGCAAGGCACGGGCACGACGACGGTAGGGGGCAGTGGGTCCAGTATTGAGGGGGCGGGCTTCAAGGCGCTCGACAGGGTGCTGACGAATACGGGCACGATGACCTACAGCGCGATCGATATCACGACACCCTTGTATCTCGGGTGGACCAACACCACTCCCGGAGTGCTGAACAATGCGGGGACGTTTAATGTGACCAGTGGTGGTGATTTTTCGGAGTTTTGGTCGATTCCGGGCCAGGGGATCAACAACTCGGGCATCTGGAATGTGTCGGGGGCGGGTACGACTAGTGTCGTCGCAGGGGGTTTGGTGTTTAACAACACGGGGACGGTGGCGGTGCTGAGCGGGAGCCTTTCGCTCGTGGCCCCGACGGTCACGCAGTATGTGGCGGACGCGTTGACAGCGGGGCGATGGCAGGTGTTCGCGGGAGCGGAGGCGACTCTGCCGACAACCGGGATTGGCGTGGTGGTCAACCAGGCGGACGTGACGCTCAGCGGGGCGGGCAGTCAGTTGCGCAGCGGGGTGGCCAGCGACCCACTGGAGAGCGTGCTCAATTCCAATCAGGGAGCCCTGAGAATCTTGGGCGGGCGAAATTACGCATCGGTGGGCGCCTTGACCAACTCAGGTGACTTGGAATTGGGGGGAGGCACGTTCTCGGCCCCTGGCTTGACGAATTCCGCGGCCGGCGAGGTTTTTGGATTCGGAACGATCACGGTGCGACCGACGAATAGCGGCCTGATACGGTCGGTGGGTGGCACACTGGCCTTCGGCAACGGCATTCAAGGGGGAAGCGGCACGGTGCAGATCGATCCGGGAAGTATTCTGGACCTGAGCGGAGGAGCCAGCGGCAGCAGTGCGGATTTTCTCATCCACAATGGCACGAGCGCTGGCAGTTTGAATCTTGGGACCAACAATTTCACCGTGGGCGCCGACTACACCAATACCAATTTTGGCTCGGGCAACGGGTTTTCCCCACGGGCCAACGTGTCCGGCAGCGGCCAGATCCTCGCGGCTGGAGGCATTGCGCAAACGATTTCGGGCACGGCGGTGACGGGCGGAGGTACTGGCACGCCAACGCTTGGATTCGGGAATATCCACGTGGGGGACGAGGTGACGCGCACGTATCAAGTCAACAATGTGGGCGCCTCGGGTCCGGTGCTGCGTGGAGCACTCCAGACGAGCGTGAATGGCGGCTCGATCACGGATCCCAGACTCAGCGGCGCGGGAGTCACGGCAGGAAACTTTGGCCCCATCTCGACCGGTTCGGCCACGGGGGCCTTCTCCGTGGTGCTCACCGGGACGACCGCCGGGGCGCTTACAGGGCAAAACATTCACATCATCAACAATTTCGACAATGTCGGCGACCAGACGATGAATGTGACCGGCTCGGTGTTTCGCTACGCGCTGCCGACGGCGCATACACCGGAGCCCGTGGCCTTTGGGAATTTCCACGTGGGCGACGTGGCGCCGAGCCAGGTGCTGTCGCTGACCAACAACGTGGCGAACGATGGGTTTTCCGAGGCGCTCAATGCGTCGATTGGCGGAGCGACCGGCGGGGTGACAACCAATGGGGGCGCGTTTTCCCTGCTGGGACCCGGTGCGACAAACTCGACGGCGCTTTCCGTGGGCATCGACACGGCGACGGCCGGGTCAAAAAATGGCACGGCGACCATCAGCCTGGCCAGCGACGGCACCGGAAGCAGTGGACTCGGTCTCACCGCGCTGTCGTCGCAGACGGTCAACGTGACCGGTTCGGTCTTCCGTCTTGCCCAGCCCACTCTCCCGGGAGGCACGGCGATCGACTTCGGCATTGCTCACGTGGGCGACACACTCCAGCAGTCGATCGACCTCACCAACGCTGCACTCAACGATGGGTTTTCCGAGTCGCTCAATGCCAGCTTCTCGTCCACTACCGGCGACGTTGGCGCGACTGGATCGATCACCGGGTTGACTGCCGGTGGCTCACTGAATACGCTTTCCGTTTCGCTCAATACCGCAACGGCCGGTAACAAAAATGGATCCGCCTCCATCGCGTTGACTTCGGATGGTAGCGGAACAAGCGCGCTCGGGCTCACGGCGCTGCCAAGCCAGTCGGTCACCGTGACCGGTCTGGTGAATGACTTCGCCAATCCCGTGTTCGTGCTGGACGCCGGCCCGGCGGTCCTCTCTGGGGGCGGCACTTCCTATACCCTCGACTTCGGTACTCGCGTTGTGGGCGATCCGCTCGCCATCGCTCAAATCAGCCTGATCAACGATGTGCCGGCTCCCGCTGATTCGCTGGCCGGATCTTTCGACGACGACACACCGACTTTCATGCTCTCGGGGTTCGATGCCTTCGTCGGCTTGGCCGCCGGGCAGACGCGCTCAGGGTTCCTGGCCTCCCTGCCAACCGACACGCTCGGTGATTTCGAAGAATCTGTCACGCTGCTCGGATTGGGCCAAAACCCCAGCGGCTACAACGGAGCCCTTGCCGACGTCACCATCACCTTGCGCGGCCAAATCGTCGTTCCCGAACCCGGCACCGCTGCCCTGCTCGCCCTCGGACTGCTGGTGGGGTGGCGCCGCCGCCGGTAAAGCCTGCAACAAAAGTAGTAGATGGGGACTTTTGCCGGGAGTGGCGGGCCGTCGTCAGACCGTGGTCGATTGCCAAAGGAAGAGTTGACCCTGCGATTGACGCCTGGCGGCACCTCGTTTATCGCATCCGCCTGATTTTCGCTGCAGCGGGCGCTTGTTTACTCATGAAACTGACCATCATTGGTTCCGGATATGTTGGCCTGACCACCGGCGCGTGCTTCGCGAAGGTGGGGCATCACGTCGTATGCGTCGACAACAACCCCAAAAAAATCGAGACACTGCTGGCCGGGCAGATTCCGATTTATGAGCCTGGGCTTGAGGAAATCGTGAAGCAGAATGTCGCCAACGGCCGGCTGCGATTCACGACGAGCACCGAGGAGGGGGTGGATTTTGGCGAGATTGTGTTTATCGCGGTGCCGACGCCCCCGAATCCTGATGGCAGCGTCGACTTGAGATTCATCGAAAAGGTGGCGCGCGACATCGCGGGCGTAATCAAGGACTACAAGGTGATCGTCGACAAGAGCACCGTGCCGGTGAAGACCGGGGAAAAAGTGGCCGAGACGATTCGCCGGTATTCGCCTTCGGTTGATTTCGACGTCGTCAGCAATCCGGAATTTCTGCGCGAGGGGTCGGCGGTCGCCGATCTGCTCGATCCCGACCGGATTGTCATTGGCGCGAATAGCCCGCGGGCGATTGCAAAGATGCAGGAGTTGTATGCGCCGTTTGTCGCGCCGGTGCTGGTCACGGACATCAACAGCGCGGAATTGATCAAGCATGCCGCCAACAGCTTCCTGGCGCTCAAAATTTCCTATATCAATCATCTCTCCGCCATCTGCGACGCGGCGGGGGCCGATGTGCACATGGTGGCCGAAGGCATGGGCATGGATAAACGGATTGGTCGTGCCTTTCTCAACGCCGGGCTCGGGTATGGCGGCTCGTGTTTTCCCAAGGACCTGGCGGCCTTCACCACAATAAGCACTCAACTGGGCGTTCCGTTTCAACTGCTTCACGAGGTCCACAACATCAATACCGCCCAACTCCAGCGATTCATCAAAGCCATCCGCGACACGCTCTGGGTCATCCAGGACAAAAAACTTGCGGTGTGGGGGTTGAGCTTCAAACCGCATACCGATGACGTGCGCAGTTCGGTCGCTGTCGAACTTGTCCGAAACTTGGTTTCCGAAGGCGCTCAAGTCACGGCCACTGATCCCAAAGGCATGGAGAGTTTCCGTACATTCGAACCAGACTTGGCCGCCAAGATTACACTGGTCGATGACCCGCTCATTGCGGTTGATGGAGCCGAAGCGCTTATCGTGGCGACCGAGTGGCCGGAGTTCGGCGAAGTCAGCCTGACCGAGGTGAAGAAGCGCTTGGTCGCGCCTTTGGTTTTCGACGGTCGAAATCTGCTGGATCCACTGACTATGAAAGAATTAGGATTCACTTACCACTGTATCGGCCGCAATAGTGTCGCCAAATCGTGAGTCGACGCCACGACCGCCACTCCGGTGACCGCGAGGACCGGGACCACCCCCGGCCAGGCCGCGACGGGGCCTCTGGTCGCCCGCACGATCCGGCAAATCGCGGGGGTTACGGCAAACCCGGCGGTCGCGGTAGTCGAAGCGGCGGGCTCCCTGGGCTCCCCTCATCCGGATTTCCTCGTCCACCCGGTCCCCGACGGGATGCCGGTCCTCCTTCCCAAGGCGACCGGGCCTTCCGACCGGCGGCCGGCGGTTTCGGAGGGCGTCCTCAGGGTAGCGGACCGAGGCCCGGTGGCCCTCCGGGTCGCCACGGCCCGACGCGTCGCGATGCCCAAGGCCATGGCCGCGAGGACGAACGCCCGCCCTACGGCAGACCGCCGTTGCCACCCAATGCTCCTGGATTCGGCCGCCCGGGCGGGCGTCCGCCCTATCCGAAGCCGCGCCCGGCCGGTGGATCGCCTTTTCGCGGCCGGGACGCTCGGCGCGACGGGGACGGCGCATCGCACGGACGCGATCAACGATCGCCCCACGCGGCATCGGGACATCAGGGCAAGGGCCGACCGCCCCGCCCCACGCGGCCTGTTGAGGCTGGGGATCCGCGCCCCAAGGCGGCAATCGGCAACCGCCAGCCTTCGGATCCCGGCGGTGTCACACCGCGACGAGTCACTGGGAACGCCGGCCCTCAGCGTCCGCCTCGTCCCTCCAATCCGCGGCGCGTGGCCGTCGAGCTTCTGCTGGATTGGCAGTCATCGGGCACCTATGCGGACGCCCTCCTCGTCACGGCGGACCAGCGCCATGTCTTTGCCAACGTGTCTGACCGGGCGCTGCTGCACGCCTTGGTATTGGGCGTGCTGAGGAACAAGACGATGTTGGACATATGGATCGCGGAGTTGAATCGCCGAGGACGGTTGACCGACCCGGTGCGTTGGATCCTGCGGCTCGGGCTGTTTCAATTGCTCAAGATGGGCGTCGCCGAACACGCCGCCGTGGACGAATCGGTCAACTTGACCTATGAAGAGAAGCCGCTGGTCAACGCCATCCTGCGCCGAGCCATCGACGAAAGAGATCACCTTTTGGCCATTGAGGCCGACGCGCCGGTCCACGAGCGCTTTTCGTTGCCAGACTTTCTTGTCGAGCGGTGGCGATGGCTCTTCGGCCAGGACGGCATGATGAAACTGGTGGAGCTCATGGCTCAGCCCGCGGAAACCTTCGTGCGCCTCAATCGCCTCAAACCATGGGATGAACCACCCATCGGATTGGCGCCGGTCGAGGGAATGCCCGATTTTTTTCGCGCCGCCGATGTGCCGCGCGCCGCGCTGGAAGCTGGCACTTGTTATGTTCAGGATCCCTCCACCTGGTTTGCCTGCGCCCTGCTGGCCCCCTCTCCAGGTCAGACAGTGCTTGACGCCTGCGCCGCTCCGGGTGGCAAGGCGGCCTTGCTCGCGCAGTTCATGGAAAACCAGGGGCGTTTGGTGGCCACCGACACCAGTACACGCCGGCTCAAACGCCTCACGGAGAATTTGACCCGCCTCGGCGTGATGAATGCTGAAGTCAAGATCGCCGACTGGGCGGCCGCCGACCCAGTCGACGATGGCCTGCGCTATGACCGCATTCTGCTCGATGTGCCCTGTTCCAATACCGGGGTCATCCGACGGCGGGTCGACGTCCGATGGCGTGTGACGCCGGCCGTCGTCGCGGAAATGGCCGAAGTCCAGTGGCGCATCCTGACCGCCACCATCCCACGGCTCAAGCCAGGCGGACGTTTGATCTACAGTACATGCAGCCTGGAACCGGCGGAAAACGACGTGCAAGTCGAGCGCGTGCTCGGTGAATACCCCGATTTGCGCCTGATTGAAAAGAAACTCATCCTGCCGCACGAAACCGGATTCGACGGCGCTTTCGCGGCGCTCCTGGAAGCGGCGGCCTGAGACTGGCTTCTCTGGGGGCTGCTGTGGGTTTGGCTCATGAGCCACATGGCCCCTAGGCACCCCATAAGGCCCAGATCACCCTACTCAGCCCCCTCCACCACCTCCACCGCCGCCCCCGAGTGCGAGCGAAGAGCGGACTGGAAAATTTGGTGGCTGGCCAGCGCCTCCTCCGGCGTGACGCAGCCGAATCGGCCGTCGAGTCGTCCGGCGCGTTCCAGCAGAAAGGACGCCCACATTTGCTGCAAAAGGTCCGGGAAACCGGGCTCGAAGATGCCACCGGTTATTGTTTTGTAGGGCATGCCGAATCCGAGGTCGGTCCGCTGCCACCATTGCTCCTTGTCGCGTCTAAATACCCAAAGGGCCTTGGGATCGGCGGTATTGAAGCGCACGCCTCCTTCGGTGCCCAGAACTTCGAAGAACCATGAATTGGTCGCCCCCGGGGCGAGTCGCTTCATTTCCAGCGTCATCGGTATGCGATGGCCACGCGCCTCGGTCCAGGTATGCAGCACGGCGTTGTCCCAAGTGTCGCACGCGGTGGTGGTGCCGTCCGGATTTGGACGTTCGGCAAATCCCTTCTGCAGTTGAGCATACACCAATTGCGGTTTCCAGCCGAGTCGGAGCGGCAGGTGGAGCGCATGCATGCCGAGATCGCCCATCACTCCAATTTCCCCGCACGTCCGGCTCAGCCGCTTCCAGTTCGCGGGTTTGGTGGGATCGAGGTCGCTGCTGTGATGAAAGCCGGATCGCACTTCGAGCAATCGGCCGAGTTGGCCGTCGCGAGCCAGAGTGAAGGCGCGCTGGGCGCCTGGCAGAAACGGGAATTCGGAACTGCAGCGGCAGAATCGCCCGGTTTCAGCGATGGCGTCAACGATCTGCCGGGCCGCCGCCAGATCGATGCCAAAGGGCTTTTCGGCGAACAAGTCTTTACCGGCCCGCAGCACTTCGCCGTAAACCGCCGCATGGAGATGGTGGGGAAGCGCGACATAGACGACGTCAACCGCCGGGGAGTCGAGCAGTTCGCGGTAGTCGCGCGTCTTCAACTCCACACTGGGGATCCGGTCAAACCACCGCAGCACGGGATCACTCAAGTCGGCAACCGCCGTGAGCACCGGAGCCGCAACACTTTCTTCCAGGGCACACCATCGCGCAAAAGCGCTGGCCATTTCGCGGCCCATCAGGCCGCCTCCGATGATGCCAATGCGAACAGTTTCCTGAGTCATGAATGAAATAGGCGTTCCGAGAGGAGAACGCAGTCTTTGGTCGGGAGCACCGGTTCATGCAACCGGGATTTAGGGAGTGGGTGATGTTTGGAAAATATGTTGGCTGTGCAAATTATATAGATCTAATGCCGCATAAACTGCCTGTCCCTTTATGAGGCCGCGCGGCGCCTCCGCGCTGGAGTCGATTGTGATTTTTTGAGCCGCTGTGGAAGACGGGAATCCATTGTCTCTTGTGGTGGCGTTGGTTTTCCGTAAAGCGCCGCCATTCATGGAGAGACCGGATTCCCAGCATTCATCGTCAGATATCCCGTGCGATCGTCGTGCGGTAGTGACGGGAGCGGGCGTTTTGACGTCCATGGGGCTGGGTTGGCGCGCGAATGCGGAAGGATTCCGGGCCGGTCGAGTGGCCTTTCGCGACATCACGGTATTCGACGCGTCGCGGCAGCGGGTTTCGCGGGCTGGCGAGGTGGTGCTTCCTCTCGAAATGCCGGCGACGCGGCTGAGTCGGTCGGCGTGTCGGCGGCTTGATCGGGCTTCGGTCTTGCTGGTGCATGCGGCGGTGGAGGCGTGGGGGCAGGCCGGGTGGGAAGCGCATCTGGGCGAGGCGGACCGATGGCAGCTGCCCATGGTGCTCGGGACGAGCGCTGGGGGCATGGGGGTGGGGGAGGCGTATTATCGGCAGGCGGTGGATCGGCCATCGGCGCGGCGGGGTCAGGCGACTCGGGTTCAGCAGTATCAAATGCCCAGCCAGGGGGTGACGGCGGCGGCCGCGCTGGGGATCTCGGGACCGGTCACGATGGTTTCAAATGCCTGCGCGTCGGGGGCGAACGCGATTGGGCAGGCATTCCAGCTGATTCGGAGCGGTCGGGCATCGCGTGTGCTGGCCGGTGGTTACGATGCGCTGTGCGAGCTGGTTTTTGCCGGCTTTGATTCACTGCAGGCGCTGACGACCGGGGTGCCGCGGCCGTTTGATGCGCGGCGGGACGGACTGGCGTTGGGTGAAGGCGCTGGCGTGCTGGCGATCGAGTCACTGAGTGCGGCGGAAGCGCGTGGTGCCGAGGTGCTGGCTGAGATTACCGGGTATGGCACGTCGACCGACATTCACCATTTGACTCAGCCGCATCCGGAGGGAGAAGCCGCGCTCCGGTCGATGCAGGTCGCCTGCCGAGAGGCGGGCGTGCGGCCGGACGAGATTGATTACGTCAACTCCCACGGCACCGGCACTCCGCTCAATGATGTCGCCGAAGCGCGCGCGTTGCGGCGGTGGTGCGAGGAGGCCGGCTGGGATCCGGCGCGGCTGCGGGTGAGTTCCACCAAAGGGAGCATCGGTCATCTGCTCGGAGGGGCGGGAGCGGTCGAGGCGGTGATTTGTCTGCTGGCGATGCGCGGGGGGTTTCTACCGCCATCGGCGGGGGTGGAGGAGGTAGACGAGGCGGTGGTCTTTGACTTGGTGCGGGCGCCTCGTTCGGCCGTTCTCCGGCGGACATTGACCAACAGCTTCGGTTTCGGTGGAGCGAATGCCACTCTCATCTTCGAACGATGGAATTGACCGCCCTGCCCATGCGCGTGACTGGAATTGGCGCCGTCTCGCCAGCGGGGTGGGGAGTTCAGGCTCTCATGGATGCGGTGCGGAGTCCCGCCTGTCTGCCGATCGACGAAGTGCAACGCGTGGCCGGCGCGCTGCCCCGGCGAGTCCGGTGCGTGCCGAAGCCGGTCACACCGCTTGAGTTTGCGCGGGATCCCCGGGTCCGTCGCACCAGTCCAATCACCAGTTACCTTGCGGCGGCGGCATTCGAAGCGCTGGGAGCGGAGAGATTAGACGACGTGCGCGGGGGACGGCGCCGCGTCGGCATCATCGCCGTGATGCTCAATGGGTGTGTTTCCTTCAGCCGCCGGTTCTACGGAGAGGTGCGCGCCCATCCGGCCACGGCCAGTCCGTTGATTTTTCCCGAAACTGTTTTCAATGCGCCGGCCAGTCACTTTGCGGCGATGCTGGGGCCCGGTTTGGCTACCAGCACGCTCGTCGGCGACACGGCCCAGTTCGCCGCCGCCCTTGACATGGCGTCGCTGTGGTTGGAGACCAGTGAAGCGGATGGCGTGCTGGTGGTTGGGGCGGAGGAGGCGGATTGGTTGAGTACCGAGGCGGTGATGCTGTTTGACCGGCGCGCGGTGGTGGCCGAGGGGGCGGGTTCGTTGTTTCTGGAGGCGAGTCGGGAGCCTCGGGTGATGGTGCAACGGCCGCTGCCGGTGAGCCCTGGACATTCGCGAGGATCGGCCGCGCGACGGGTGAGGGAAGCATGGCGGCGCTCGGAGTGGTTCGCGGAGACAGAGACGCTTCTCTGCGACGGATTGCTTGGGTCGGCCCGCAATGATGCGGCGGAGGCGTCGGCGTTTGCGGACTGGACCGGACCGCGGCTTTCGGCGGGCACGTGCCTGGGGGACGGCTTGGGCACTCGGGTGGCGTGGCAGTGTGTGGCGGCGGCGGCCATGGTGCGTGCGGGCGAGGTGAAGGCGGCCATGGTCCCCGCCATTGGATCGAGCCAGCAAGCGCTTGGCGTCGCGTTTCTCGGGAGTGAAAGTCCCACACGCTCATGACTCCACGAACCATCTTGATTACCGGTGCCAACGGCGGGCTTGGAATCGCCATCGCCCGCGCGTTTCTCGAAGACCCCGCCTCTCATCGAGTGATTCTGGGCGTGCGCCACCGGCGGGACGCGGCCGAAGCGCTCGCCGCTTCTCAGCCTGATCGCATCATGTGCGTCGAACTCGAGGTCACATCCGCCGAGGCCTGGGCGGATGCCCTCAAACGCACGGGCCCCATCGCTGTCTTGGTCAACAATGCCGGCAGCCATGCGGATGCCCTGCTCGCCACCATGCCCCGGGATTCCTGGACTTCGGTTCTCTCGTCCAACTTGGACGGCACGTTCCTCGGATGCCAAGCCGTCGTCCGCGATATGATCGCCGCCCGCTGGGGACGCATTGTCAATGTCGCTTCCCTGTCGGCATTGCTCGCCCCGGCCGGCCAAACGAATTATGCCGCAGCCAAGGCCGGGGTGGTCGCACTCACGCAGAGTTTGGCCAAGGAAGTCGCCCGCGCTGGCATTACGGTCAATGCCGTCTGTCCCGGGTTTATCGACACCGAGGCATTGGCGTCGCTGGGTGCGGACACCCGCAAAACGCGTGCCTCGCAGATCCCAATGCGCCGGTTCGGTCGACCGGAGGAAGTGGCTGCCGCCATCCATTTTCTCGCCAGTGAGGCGGCTTCGTACATCACGGGTGCCCAATTGCGCATCGACGGCGGATTGCTGTGAGGCGTGGAGGCCCTTTGCGCCCTGGTGACATCTCATCACGATTACCCCTGAGACACCGGTCCAATGCTTCCGGTTCCGCGAGTAGCGGCTGGATAATTCAAGGCGCGGGCCGAATTCTTGAAAGACGGGACGCGTTGGTGGCGTTGGTGGGCCGCGATCGGGTTTTCCGATCCCGGGCTTCGTCGCCCGACCGGCCATTCCTATTCCCGCCATGCCCGTCGCCCGACCGGCCATTCCTATTCCCGCCATGCCCGTCGCCTGCTTGGACAAACCCGCGTGCTCTGCTAGAGTGCGCCTCATGCGCCCCACGCGCCCCGCTGCCGCCGATGCCCCTGGTCCCCACACCGGTGGCCCGCCACCCGACGCCGAGGAACAACGGCTCCTGTCGGCTTACCAAAAAACACGCAAGAGTCTGATCGACCGCCTCGGCAATTGGGAAGACCAGCGGTCATGGGACGACTTTTACCAGACCTACTGGCGCCTCATCTATAGCGTCGGGCTAAAACACGGGCTGCGACCCGACGAGGCCATGGACACCGTGCAGGAAGTCGTGTTCGCCATCGCCAAGCAGACGCAAAAACACCAGTACGACTCCAGCCAGGGCAGCTTCAAAGCCTGGCTCATGAACCTGACCCGCTGGCGCATCAACGACCAGTTCCGCCGCCGCGCCAAAGACACTCACCTCAGCCACGCGCCTGGACATAGCGACCGAGATACCGCCACTTTCGACCGATTTCCCGACACCAAACCCGGCGCCCTGGAAAAACTCTGGGACGCCGAATGGGCGAAGAATTTGCTCGACCGCGCCATCGCCAAGGTCAAAACCCAAATTTCGCCCCGACAATTCCAGATCTTCGATTGTTACGTCATCAAGGATTGGAGTGTGGGCAAAGTCATGAAGGAACTCGACGTCAGCATGGCCCAAGTCTACCTCGCCAAACACCGTGTCGGAAAACTCCTCAAACAAGAGCTCGGATCCCTCGAAAAACCGCCCGTCTGAATTTGCTTTCGGGGCCGGCGTTGGGAAAGACGGGCGCGGGTCTTTTGAGGGGGGTGGGTAGGGGTCTGCCTATGTCATCCGATCAAGAACTGACCCTTTTATGATCGCTTCATTGTTCGATGACGAGCAACCTGCTGTCGCCGTTCGGCAACTTCATCAGGGCGGCGGGCATTCCTTCCAGCAGGGCAAAGAGTTGTTCGTCATTCACGGGGTGGATCACGACCGGCACAGGTTTGGCCGGTGCTTGGGCCATTGGAATTGCGACTGGCGGCTGGTGATTCCAAAGCACGACGCCACCGGCGACGAGGATGATCGCCAGCAATCCAGTGCCATTGTGCAGACGGCGGCGGCGCTGCCGTTCGCGGTGCAGCATCGAGAGAACCTCAATGCTCGATGGGCCGCAGTGTTCGCCTGATGGTGGCAGCACTTCATCGAGCAGGGCACGGAGGTTTTCCGGGTCGGTTTTCATGGGCTTGAGGATAGGAGTTCTTCGGCGATGAGTTCGCGGAGCCGGGCGCGCAGGCGGGCGAGCCGGCCTTCGACGGCGCGGGCGCTCAGTGCATGACGTGCGCCGATGGCTTCGAGCGATTTACCGGTAAAGTAGCGGCCTTCGATGAGCGCGCGTTCATCGGGAGTCAGGTGGTTGAGCGCGAAGCAGTAACGATTGATGCGCAGGCTCCATTCGCCATGCAGCCATGCAAAGGCCGCTTCATCCCCGCGCTTCAGCGCCGCCGTTAGGCGGGGCACGTCGGCAAAAGCGAACGCTTCCGTGACCGGGAGCGCCGCCGGCTTGAGTGGCTCCGCTTGATCCATGAGAAATCGGAACCGCGTCGCTGGGATGGAGTCTGGTGGCTGGTGTGACACGGTGCGTCTGCCTGGGTCGGCTATCACTTGGCCGGGGCGGCCGTTTGGGTGGCGTTCCCGTTTATGGCGTTAACCGCCTGTTCGATGATTTCGTGCTGCGCCGTTGTCGCCTTCACAATGAGTGCGCCTGTCCTCTGATGAATGTTCAGGTCTGGATTTAGATCGAGTTTCGCCATGTTCAGGGATGTCCGGATCAGGTCCTGCACGTTTTCCACCTTCGTGACTGTCTCCTTATCCGTGCCGGTCATGATGAATCCAATCGCATAGACGCGGACGAACGGTTTGTCGTCGGTCTCACCCATTCCCGCCGGATTGGCAGCCGGATCAGCGCTCGGAACCGCGGTGCGGGGACCATGATTTGGACTCTCGGGCGCACGTAGGTTGTCTACCACCCGCACCCTGGGTATAGAGGTGTCGCGTGACGTGGCAGATGTGGGGAAAAGCGTTCTAGATGTTGTCCCCGAACCACCCCCCGAAGAGCCGTAAGGATTGCCCCCTGTGCTGCCAAAACCAGACGCAGGCTGCAGTTCGATCTTGTAGCCGATGATCATCGGTTTCTGATCGGCCGTCTCTTCCGGAGCCATGATCGGCTTGAACGAGCACCCCGCCGCCGCCACCACCAGCGCGAGCGCCTGCACGGGCGTGACGTCGCGCAGCGTCACTTCGCCCGGCACACTGACCTCGCGGGCACCCTTGCCAAAGATGAGGTTGGGCATTTCCATTTTTCTGCTGCCCTCCACCGGCGGCCAATACCCGGTGCGTCCAAGGCGCCAATGAATTTCAGCGATCATTTCTCCCACTGTGCCAGCCATGATTGTCATGCTGCCATCGCTATTCAATGCCTTCTCATACTTCGCAAAACCTGCTTCGTTGGCATCGAGAGCCGGCTTGGTCGGTGCCGTGCCTCCTTCGCCAGTGAACTTGATTCCCTGTTCAAGTGTTTGAGGATCAGGACTGGTCTGGGCCTGGCCGAGAACCGCCATGCTGAACACGACAGCCGGGATGAGAGAATACAGTTTCATTGTGATTGTAGGGTAGCGGTTAAATGTCATTTCAACCCGTATCACGACAGCGGGGCCGGAAACCCACGAAGTATTTCACATCGCACGGTCGTAAATCCGCTGAAAGACCTTGTCCGCTCCTTCGCCCGCCAATGAGTGGGTGTCCTGGACTGGGCTTTTTCCTGGACTGGGCTTTTCAGTCGGTTGGCGGCGGTCGCCGGCCGGCTTTGGTTTGGCCGCGTCGACGTTTGTTTTCTAAGATTTGGCGTTTGAGGCGTGCTGGCTTCGGCCGTCGGCGTCGGCGTTCTCGTTCTCGCTCGGCTTGTTGGGCGGCCTCTTCCGCCTTGGCGCGGGCTTCGAGAGCCGCGCACAGTCGTTCCAGGGCGCGGAGGCGGTTTTGGGCTTGGCTGCGTTGGTCCTGGCACCGGACTTCCAGTCCGGTGGGACGGTGGACCAACCGCACGGTGGATGACGTTTTATTGATCTTCTGGCCTCCGGGACCGGAGCCGCGGATAAAGCTTTCCTCAATATCGGCCGCCGCCACACCGAGGCGGTGCAGGCGTTCCTCAACGGACAGCGGTCGATCGGTCGCCATCGGAAAAACAAACAGGGCGGTCCCCCCCGCCACGCCCCGCACAAAACCCCCGAAAAGTGCGCGACATGTTGATGCTGGCGGAACCGCCCCTGTTACTTCTTGCGAAGTGAATGAGCAATCGCCGAATTCACACCCAACGCAATCGGAAAATCAGTTATGTTAACATATCCGATAGAAACTCATTAAATTGGGATTAAATTAGTCTTCCTGATTAATCCGATCACCCGGGTATCGCCATCCCAAAAAGGGACTTTGGAACAAGATTGGTTAGCATCCCGAGGCGCGGCAGCGCCTCGAGATGCTAACCGTGGTTGGACGATTCGCGGGTGAGTCGAGAGGAGTGCCCAATTTGCCTGTCCCTTTATGAACGGCTTCGCTCTGGGTTACTATAATATTGTAATTATTGCTTTTTTTCGCGGCCGCCCGCCGCCTGCCGGCCTGCGACAGACCGCCCGGCAAAACTCATTGGATGCGGAGGAGGAAGTGTGGAAGGTGGAGGATGTCATTTTTTGTGACGGGCACGGACACTGGGGTGGGGAAGACGCATGTGACGGCGATGTTGTTGAGGGGGTGGAAGGGGGCGGGCGGCGTGGCGCTTGGGTACAAGCCGTTGGCGTGTGGGGATCGGTTGGATGCGGAGCGGTTGCGGGAGGCGGGGGCGGATCCGGAGCTGTCGTTGGACGCGATCAATCCGGTGTATTTCCGGATGGCGGCCTCGCCGATGGCGGCTGGGCTTATCGAAAACCGGGAGGCGGATTTGGCGGCGGTGTGGGCCGGGTTTGAGGCGCTGCGGGAGCGGGCGGAGACGGTTTTTGTGGAGGGGGTGGGCGGGTGGTTGGTGCCGGTGACGGCGGCGCATTCGATGGCGGATGTGGCGGTGGCGTTGGGGTTGCCGGTGATTGTGGTGGTGAACAATCGGCTGGGTGCCTTGAATCACACGCTTTTGACGGTGGAATCGATACGGGCGCGCGGACTGCCGTGCGTCGGGTTGATCTTGAACCAGGTGGCGGAGACTCGGGATGCGGCGAGCATTTCCAATCGGCTGTTATTGGAGCGGTTGCTGCCGGAGGCGCCGGTTTTGGCGGAAGTGATGTACGGGGAGGAGCGGTTGGAGCAGGGAGTCGTCGAGACGCTCAGGTCGCGTTGGGGGCCAGGCCGGCCTTGAGTCGGGCGAGGCGGGCTTGGTACACGACGGGATCGCGGAGCGTATACCGCACACTGAGCGGCCGACCGGCGAGGATGCCGGCGTGAGATTTGAATCGATTGAGGTAGACCGAGAGTCGGCTGTCCATGACGACGGCCTTGTGATTTTTAGAGGCGTGGATGAAGCGCAGGGTGCCGTCGGCGTCGCGGGCGGCCAGGCCCACGTGCGAACAAACGCCCCCTTGATCGCGAGTGACGATGCCGATGATGTCGCCGCTTTGGAGCTGGGGCTCGATGGCCGGGACTTTGGTTTTGGGAATGTACCAGACCGGGAGATTTTCGACTTCCCGTTCCGACTGCCTCATGGGGGCGCGCAACGAGGGATTTTCGCGTAGGTAGCGGTAGCTTTTCCAGAGGTTGGTCATCTCGGTGCTGCGGCGGCCGTGGAGTCGCACGGCACCGGGCAATCGGCGAGTGAGGTCGTGGATGTTCTGGCGGGCGAAGTTGTCGAAAAACCACTCGTCGAGGTAATGGATGCGTTCGAGGTACCCGCCGGTGCAGCGGCCGCCCCGGTAGCGGGTCCATTCGATTTCAGCGAGCAGGTCGGTCCACGAGTAGGCGGGTTTTGGCGTCTCGATCATGCGGGCCAGTCCGAGCACGGTCTCGAAGAACGTCCAGCAGTCGAGGCCGCCGAAATCGACGGACGGGCATTCGATGCGATCGTGGATTTCCAGGGTAAAGCCGACATAGGGCACGTCTTCGAGTTCGCGCGCCAGCGTCAGCAAGCGCTGGCCCATGGGCAGGCGCCCCCAGTCGCGCGCGACCGCTTTATCGACGATTCGGTGGAATGTTTCCTCGCCGCGGAAGCACAGCTCTTTGGGCAGCGTGATGATCGCGGGAGAATCGGGCGCGGCGAAGGGCGTGGCCAGCGCGGCGGCGGCCCGGAAAACGAAGTGGCGGCGCGTCATCGGGTGGCCATAGGTACGCGTCATGATCGGTCAACCCCATCCACATCGCCAGTGAAAATCTGGTGGCATCCCGAGATCACACGCTTCCGCGGCGCCCCGCTGACGGCCGTGGTCACCCTGTTGTCGCGTCTGATCGTGGCCGCGGTTTTTATTTATGCGGGCGTATTGAAAGCACTCGATCCGCAGGAATTTCTGCTCGACGTCCGGTCGTTTCAGGTCCTGGGCGACCCGTGGGCGGCCGTGATGGCGGTCGGGTTGCCGTGGCTGGAAATCGTGGGCGGGATCGCGTTGGTGCTCGGTGGCTGGTCGCGCAGCGCCTGCTTGGTTCTCGGTGGGCTGCTTCTGGTGTTTGCGGGCGCTTTCTTGCAGGCGTGGGCGCGGGGGGTCGACGTGACCTGCGGGTGTTTTGGTAAAACTGAGAACAAGACGGATTTCGCCCAGTCGTTGACCATCGATGCCGTGTTGCTGGCTCTGACGGCCCTGGTGTGGTGGGGGCGGTCGCGATTGGAATCGCAACAAGGGCGCGAATAAGACTCGAGGGGGGCTTTGGGCCAACCACGAAAGAAACGAAACGCACAAAAATTCAGGAAGTTACGAAAACGAGTCCCCCATGTACTGAGTGGGAGCTGCTTAAGGAGGCAGGCCTTGGCCATTCGCGTGTTTCGTTGTGCCCATTCCGGTGCTGGGATAAAATTCTGACGCCTTCCCCGGCCCCGCACTCTCAGTTGCACGAGTCGGGGGATGCGCGATGGTGCGGGCTCACCATGAAACCTTCATTGTTCTGCGTTGTTTTATCGTTAGGCGCCCTGGTCCTGCAGCCGTTGATGGCGGAGGACAAAGAAAAGCCAGTTCCAACCCCCGCGGCCAAAGGCTCGCTGATGGAGCCGGCCACGTTGACCGAGAAGGCGCCCGACGCATTCAAAGTCAAGGTGGCCACCACCAAGGGCGACATCACCATCGAGGTGACGCGGGCGTCGTCACCCAACGGCGCCGACCGGTTCTACAATTTGGTCAAGGCGGGGTTCTTTACTGACATTGCCTTCTTTCGGGCGATCAGCGGATTCATGTGTCAGTTCGGCATTCACGGCGATCCGAAGGTGTCGGCCGTCTGGCGTGAAGCCAAGATCCCGGACGACAAACGCGGCGCCGCGAGCAACACGGCCGGCACGATTACTTTTGCTACTGCGGGGCCGAATACCCGGACCACCCAGTTCTTCATTAATCTCGTCGACAATGCCAACCTCGATTCCATGGGATTCACGCCCTTCGGCAAGGTGGTGGCCGGCATGGATATCGTAAAAAAACTCAACACGGAATACGGGGAAGGGGCTCCCCGCGGGCGTGGTCCGGACCAGCAAAAGGTGCAGATGATGGGGAATGCCTACCTCAAAAAGGATTTCCCGAACCTCGATTACATCAAGTCGATTGAGTTGCTGAAGTAGCGCTGGTCGCGGTGGATGGAGCCTCTGCGTCGGGATGCGCTTGCAGGCGCTCCCTGAAGGTGTCAGGGAGCGGTTGACTCTGGATGGTGCCGGCCGCCCGATCGGCCACCACACTCACCACCACCACCTCCCCGGTGGCCGCCCGGATGCGTGCCTGGTCCGGATCTTTCCAAAAATGGAAGCGATACCGGATCGAGCGGGTGCGCACTTCCGCGACGAGAAGTTCGATCTCGATTTCCTCCTCGAACTGGAGGGGGACGTGAAAATCGCAGGTCGCGCTGACCCTGGGCCAACCGTGCCGGACGGGCGTGCGCCAATTTTCCTCAGGGTGAATCGAGAGCCCCACCGACCGGAGAAAGGCATGCTCCGCCTCCTCCATATACTTGAAGAAGTTGGAAAAATGCACGATGCCGGCGAGGTCGGTTTCGTGGAAGAGGATGCGACGGCGGTGCAGGAAGTGCGATGCCATGGGTCGACTCTGCGGACCGGCCGGCGTGGTGCAAGAAGGTTATACTTTAGTTTAACCCGGAGGACGCGAATGATTCGTCGCTTGCCTCGGGGCGGGCTCCTGAGCATACTCAACGGTCATGAGAAAGCGTCTGATTCTTGTCGTGGCTTCCAGTGTCGCGCTGATTTTTTCCCTCAAGGGTCAGGAGGCAACCCCTGAGACTCCCGCCGTGCCGGTCCTTACACCCGAGCAACAAGCGATCGCGAACCAGGCGAATGCCTTTATTGCCGCCTACAATAAAGCCGATGTCAAAACATTGGCGGCCATTTTCACCGAAGACGCCGAGTGGGTGGACGACGGTGGCAACGTGCTGGCCGGACGCGACGCGATTGCGAGTCACTTTAAGGATGTGTTTCTGGCGTCCAAAGGGCGGTATTTAGATATCGATGTTGAGTCCGTACGGCCTCTGACCTCGGATGTCATGCTCGAGAAGGGGACGACCACCATCACGGAGGCGGATGGACGCAACAGCGTCAGCAGCTATACCGCTGTTCACATCAAGAAGGGCGATGCCTGGCTGATCAGCCAATTCACGGAGACCGGCTCGCCGCTGGCCGGAAACGCCGCACGTCAGTTGAGCGAATTGGAATGGCTGGTCGGTTCGTGGGCCGACTCCAAAGAGGGGGGGGGGGTGGTTACGAAGTCCACAATCGAGTGGGCGCTGAACAACAATTTTCTGACATGGACCTATTCGGTCGTCGCGGCTGACGGCGAGGAGTCCAGCGGCACCCAGGTCATTGGTTGGGATTCGACGATCGGGAAAATCCGGTCCTGGGTGTTCGATGGGGACGGGAGTTTCTCGGAAAAAACGTGGACCCAGGACGGCAATCGATGGCTCCTGCTGTCGCGCACCGTGCTCCCCGATGGCGGCCAGGGGACTGAGGAGCAAACGATCA
Source organism: Verrucomicrobiales bacterium (assembly GCA_046155625.1). Lineage (GTDB taxonomy): Bacteria > Verrucomicrobiota > Verrucomicrobiia > Verrucomicrobiales > V1-33 > CAJBME01. The sequence goes on from JBJXFS010000085.1 coordinate 20,707, forward strand.
CGCGCGTCGACAAGGACAAATTCACATGGGCATCGGCCAGCCGCCAAGTCGATGGCGAAGCCCTGCCAAACATCGGTCCCGTGACCATAGTGCGCAGCAAATAACCCCGACCCCGAGGAGGCAGCCATGAATTTTCGACAATGGGTATCAGCGGCGCTGGCGCTTTCCGTGCTGGTGTGGACAACCGAAGTCTATGCACGAGGCGGAGGCGGCGGGGGAGGCCGAGGAGGCGGCGGGGGCGGAGGAGCGAGCCGTGGCGGCGGGGGTGGGGGCAGTCGATCGGCGTCGCGACCCTCCGGCGGCAGCAGCAGTCGATCGGCGTCGCGACCCTCCGGCGGCGGCGGCAGTTCCGTTTCGCGTCCGTCTGGGGGAAGCAGCCGTCCGTCGGCGAGCCGACCCTCCAGTGGTGGCGGGAGCCGTCCGTCGGGCGGCAGCCGTCCATCCGGCGGGAGCAGCCAAGCGCGTCCATCCACTCGGCCATCGACCAAACCCTCTGGCGGCGGTGGCAGCAGTGTGTCACGACCGTCGACGAAACCGTCAAAACCACCCTCGGTGAACAAACCATCGACGCGTCCGTCCACGCCACCGAGCGTCGCCAACCGTCCGTCGACGCGACCGGGCGGTGGGACGACCCGTCCGTCGACGCGACCGGGTGAGGGAGCGGGCAGCGGCAATATCAAATTGCCTGGGCAAGGCGGTGAGCGGCCGTCGACACTGCCCGCCACCCGGCCGGGCGACCGACCCGGTATCGCCACGCGGCCTGGCGAGGGTGGACGTCCGTCGACCCTTCCAGCGGAGCGACCCGGAGTGGGCACGCGGCCAGCCGAGCGACCGGGTCAGACACGCCCCGGACAAGGATTGAATCGTCCGGAGCAATTGCCGGGCGACCGGCCTGGCATCGCCAATCGTCCAGGACAACTGCCGGCGGATCGACCTGGCATCGCCAATCGGCCGGGTGAGGGGCCAGGACTTGGAGGCAACCGGCCGGAAACGCGCCCCGATTGGGGCGACAAATGGAACAACTCGAACAACGATTTCGACAACAAGTTCAACAACTGGCAGCAGCAGAATAACGTCAATGTCAATAACTTCCAAAACAACAGATCCGAGCAGTGGAACAACATCAACGACAACTGGAATGACGGCGACTGGCACAATCGCTTTGACTCGGATGAGTATTGGGAATGGCGGCAGGATGTGGTCGGTTTCCGCGGGGACCGCTGCGAGGAAATTTGGGGGAATTGTCACGGCTACCACGATCATTTTTTCAATCACGGGTATTGGGGATCGTGCTGGTGGGGGGCGGCGGCAGTAGCGGGCACGGCGGCGGCCGTCACCTCGGCGATTGTATCGCCATGGTGGTGGTGGCGACCAGCCACGTACACGTCGGTGTCCTCGTTCTATGGCCCGACTTACCCGACCCAGCCTGTCGACTACGATCCCGGAACGACTGTCGTGTACGAAGGCGACACGATTTACATCGATGGGAAGGAGGCGGGCAATGCGGTCGAGTATCGCGAAAAGACCATTGAACTGGCGACTCCTCCGGTCGAGCAATACCCAGTCCCCGAACCTCCGACTGAGGAAGGGCAACCTGAAGCTTGGCTGCCGCTAGGCGTGTGGGCGTTGAGCCAGCAGGAGCAGGGGGATGCCGTCATGTTTTTTCAACTTTCGGTCGACAAGACCGGGATCGTCGCGGGCGCGTATCGCAACATCATGACCAACGAGGACCAACCGGTCATTGGGCAGTTGGACAAGGAGTCGCAACGGGTGGCCTGGCACGTGGGGGAAAACAAGAACACGGTGTATGAAACGGGGATGTCGAGCCTGACCTACGATGTCGCGAGCGTCTTTGTGCACTTTGGCACCGAGCAAACCCAGACGTGGCTGCTGGTGCGCCTGCCCTCGCCCGAGATGCCGCCAGGTGCGGTCAAACTGCCTGAAATCAAGAAGCCCGCGCCGGAGACCCAGAAGTAGAAGATACTCCCTCACGCGGTCGGCCTGCCGGTTGCGCGGCGTTCGGGCGGGCGCCATGGTGGGATGATGTTGGGCGACTTGAGCCGAGCGGCCTATGAAAGCACGTTTCGCGGCGTGCGGGAAGCGCTGCGCACTGGTGATCCACTCTCGGTGGCTGCGGGATCGCTGCGGCATCTTGACGGATCGATGGACGGATTTCATCGACTGAGCGGCGCTTCGGTTGACTGCCGAGCTGGGTGTTCCTTTTGCTGTTGGTTGCGGATCGACGTGCGGGCGCATGAAGTGTTCCTCATAGCGCGTTCCATGGGGAGCGAGGAGGTGACTGGTCAGCGGGAGTCGATGGAATCGGCGGTGCGGGAGTCGGCGGCCCGTGTACGCGGCGTCTCCTATGCCGAACGTCAGTCGATCCGTCAGCCCTGCGGGTTGCTCGACCATGCCGGTTGCTGCCGCGTGTACGCGTTGCGGCCGTCGGCCTGCCGGCGGTATTTGTCACGTTCAGTGGACGCGTGTGAATCGATTTGGGTCGGCGCTGAACCGGCCGAGGAGCCGGAGCACCCGACTATCGCGGAGTTGGGGCGACACACGGCGAACGGGGCGCACAATGCGTTCATCGCCGAGGGCTATGACGGCTATTCATACGACTTGATGGCGGCCCTCGCGGAAGCGCTGGCCGATCCCGAGTGCGAAGGGCGGTGGCGGCTCAAGCAGCCGGCCTTTTCCGTGGCCGCGCGCTCCACGGTGCCCGGCGGGTTTTCTCAGGACGAGGCACTGGCCCGGCTGCGGGCGGAATTGGCGGTGGAGGGACTGAAGGGACTTAAAGGGACTGAAGGGACTGAAGGGACTGAAGGGACTGAAGGGACCAAAGGGACCAAAGGGACCAAAGGGAGAGAAGGGGAGGGGAGTGTTGGATTGGGTTTGGGTGGCGGTTGTTAGACGGCTGCCCAGACGCGGGTGACGTCCTCGTGGTCGTCGAGTGACTGGAGGAATTCGCCGACCTCGGCGCGTTGGGTGTCGTCGAGGGGTGGTTTGTCTTTGGGCAGGTAGCCTAGTTCACTGGTGACGACATTCCATCCGTGGGCGGCGAGCCAGTGGCTGACGTCGGCGGTGGCGGTTCGGTCGGTGATGAAGCGGGCGCCGGTGCGGTCCTCGGGAATATCGTCGTTTTCGTGGTGCGTGAGCGGTTCGACCTCATTGGCACCAGCCTCGATGGCGGCTTCCTCAAGGTCGACGGCGGCGTCCGCTGTATGGGCTTCGACCAGGCCGACGTGATCGAACATAAATTTGACGCTCCCTGAGGTGCCCAGGGTGCCTTTGCGGAAGATGACTTTGATTTCGGACGACGTGCGATTGTTGTTGTCGGTGACGGCCTCGACGATGACCGGCACGCGGTGGGGCGCGAATCCCTCAAAGGTGACGCTTTCCATGACGACTTTTTCGTCCCCGATGCCGGCCCCCTTTTTGACGGCGCGTTCGATCGATTCCTTGGAAACGGACTCCTTGCGGGCCTTCTCGCAGGCGGCGAAGAGGCGGGCGTTGAGGTCGGGGTCAGGTCCGCCCAGCTTGGCGGCGACCATGATTTCCTTGACCAACTTGCTCGTTGCCTGCGACTTCTTGAGCGAAGCGACAGCTTTTTTATCGTGCAGCCATTGACGTCCCATAGCGCGATTCTAATGCCCGGTGGCCCGGTTGAGATCAACCAAGAAGTGGGCCTTCAGTTTGCCGCCCGCAGGCGAGCCATGTAAAAAGCGTCGTGATTGAGCTCGGGAATCGCCGGATTGGGGAGGATGAGCCGTTCCTCGTCGAGGATCCAGCTTCCGGACGGTTGCCGACTGAGAAATGCGCGGATTTGGTTCTGGTTTTCTTCGGGCAGGAAGCTGCAGGTGGCATAGACCAGCGTGCCACGCGGTTTGAGGAGGCGTGAGTGGGAGTCGAGCAAATTGGCTTGCAGGGCCGTGAGGCGGTCGATTTCGTTCCGGCTGAGTTGCCACTTGGTATCGGGGTGACGGCGGAGGACGCCGAGGCCGGAGCACGGGGCGTCGATCAACACGCGGTCGGCGGTGCCGACCAAACGGGCCAATGCCTCCTCGTTCACGAGCGGGACGCACTCGATGCAGGTGATGCGGGCGCGCGCCGCGCGCTTTTTCAAGGTGTCGAGTTTCCACGGGTACACGTCGGAGGCGAGGATCTGGCCGCTGTTCCGCATGAGGGCGGCCAAGTGGAGTGATTTGCCGCCGGCGCCTGCGCAGGAATCGATGATGCGTTCACCCGGGCGGGGCTGCACGAACGGCGCGATTTGCTGCGAGCCGGCATCCTGGACCTCGAAAAGACCCGAGCGAAAGGCCGCCGAGGTGCCTAGTTGCCGGCGTTCCACGAGCCGGAGGGAATCGGGATGGTGGAGGGCCGGTGCCGCCTCCGCGCTCACGCCTTCCCTGGCGAGGGCGCGAACGACCGCGTCCGGGGAGGCTCGCAGAGTATTGGCGCGCAGCCAGACGTCCGCGGGTTCGTTGAGGGCGTCCCGCAGGGCGGGCCACGACGCCCCCATGGCCGATTCGCTCATTGAGTCGATCCAATCCGGGAGCGAGGCGCGAACGGCCGCTGGAGCGTCGGCGATCGAGTGGGCGCCATGGCTGAGCTCGGCCCAGACCAAGGCAAACTCTGGCAACGGTGGCAACTCACGCCCGCGGTCGAGCCACCAGGCCGCCCAAATCCGAACACAATCGTCGGTCCCCAGCCCTGGACCAAAGGCGCATTCTTCCGGCACCCCGGCGCGCCACGCCTCGCGCCGCCACCACCGCACCAACTCGTACACCGTCTCGGCAAACACCCTCCGATCGCGCGCCCCCCATTTCCGAGAACCCCGAAGCATGCCTTCCACCACCGGCTCCGCTCTCGCCCCCTCTCCAAAAATCGCCTGCAACGCCGCCAAGACGGCCATCAGGACCGGCCGGTGAATGCGCGAGGGGGGCGGGGTCATGGGGGGTAAGGGGTAAGGGGTGGGGGAGGAAGGGTGAAGGAGGAAGTGGGGAGGTGGCGCGGCAGGATTTTATGATTCCCATTCTTCCTATTCCTCCCCTGCGCCCTCTGCGCCGCAACGCTGGCATTGCAGGTGATTCGCTGGATGACAAGCCAAGCGAATGGACGCATGGTGCGAACGATTGCCACATGACGCCACTTTTTAAGAAACTGCTGGGCCTGAACTGGATTCTGCTGGCCGTGATGGGGGTGCTGCTTGTGGGCGGCGCGCTGATCATTTATCATGCGACATATTTTCGGTCCGACGATCAGGCGATTGCCTTGATTTGGCGAAGGCACATTCAGTGGGGGGTGATTGGGCTGGGCGTGTTTCTGGCGGCGGCGCTTATCGACTATCAATGGATTCGGTGGGGGGCGATTCCGGCGTATCTGGCGGGTCTCGGCGGATTGGTGGCGGTGCAGACGATGGGGATCGTGAAGGGTGGTACGATGGTCAACGGCAAGATGAGTGGCGGCAACAAGAGTTGGATTGACCTTGCGGGCGGAGTGTCGGTTCAGCCATCGCAATTTGCGATTGCCGCGGGGATCATTGCACTGGCATTCACGCTGGGGGAGTTGCACCGACTCCATCCGTGGTTTCGATACCATTTTGTGCGGTTGTTGGTGGCGGGCGTGATCACGGCGGTGCCATTGGCCATGGTGTTGAAGGAAGGGGATATGGGATCGGCGTTGGTCTGGGTACCGGTGTTTGGGGCGATGCTCCTGGCTGGAAGCATCCCCTTCCGGTATCTCATTGCCATGGGGCTGGCGGGATTGTTGGTGCTCCCCTGGCTGTTTTTTTTCGGGCTCAAAGATTACCAGCGCAGCCGGATTCTCGTGCCCATCAAGCTCATCCAAAACAAGCCGGTGAATTATCAGGACGAGGGCTACGCCAGTATCAACAACGTGCGCGCGATCGGCTCGGCCGGGTGGGAGGGCAAAGGAGCTGGCGGGTCGCGCATGCCGATCGATCCGGACACTGGCCAGCGCCGCAAGACGATTCATCAACTGGGACTGGTGCCCAAAGAGACGGCGCATAATGACTATATTTTCACGGTGTTTGCCGAGCAGCAGGGATTCCGGGGATCGCTGTTGATGATCGGGCTTTATGCGCTGCTTCTCTTTCAATGCCTGTTCATCGCCTTTTGCGCGCGTGATCAGACGGGGCGCCTGCTGGTGGTCGGGGTGACGGCGCTGTTGTTCGCGCACATATTTGAGAACATCGGGATGCAGGTGCATCTCATGCCGATCACGGGGATTCCATTGCCATTTGTGAGCTACGGCGGCACGTTTTTGGTGACGGTGATGTTCCTTCTTGGCATGGTGCAGAGTGTCTGGGTGCATCGTCATCAGGTGCTGGAGGAGGAGCGCGAACGTGAAATAAACCGCCGCCCGCGCCGTTCCCTGGCACCGCCGTCGACCCCTCTGCCGATCTAAGGGTGAGGGCCGCGGCGAATCAATGATCATGACAACGGCTGCCGCGAAACCGCCCTTGCGAGTACAGCGACGGCTTTCACACTGAGCGATGCCGCAATTGGACTGGCAATACCCGTGGATTCTGACGCTGGCCGTGCCGGCGCTCGCGTGGTTGCTGTGGGCTGAGGCGCGTTCGGTGCAGCCACTGGTCTCGGGCCGGCGGCGGGCCTTATTGATGGTGCGGGCCGTGCTGGTGCTGCTGGCGGTGGTGGCGCTCGCCTCGCCGGCCCGCGTCGTCCGCAGTGCGGAACAGGCGGTCATGCTGGTGGTCGACCAGTCGCAAAGTCTGGGAGAAGGCGGAGCGGCCACGGCACGGGCTCTGGCCGAGACGGTGAGGGCGGAGTTACCCGCGCGGGTGCCGGTCGGGGTGGTGGTGGCGGGGGCGGCGTCGACGCTTTTGGCATCGCCCACAGTGGAGCGGGAGGAGCCATGGAACTGGACGGCGGGTCAAGTGGATGGATCGCGGACCGACCTCTCAGCGGCGGTGGCGCTCGTTGAAGGGCTGTTTCCCGCGGGGACCGCCCGGCATGTGGTGATCATCTCGGACGGTCAGGAGAATCGAGGTGATCTGGCGGAGACGGCGCGGCAGGCCGCCGCCAGTGGACTGAGGCTTCATGCGATCGCACTGGCGGGAGAAGCGAGGCCGGATGTGCGGGTGACGTCTTTGGTGCCCAGTCAATCGCAGGTGGCGGAAGGGGCGACAGTGGAACTGGCGGCCACGGTGGAGGGCTCGCTCACGGGGGCGGGACGAGTGCGGCTTTTCGAGAACGGCCTGCAAGTCGAGGAGCGCCCGATCAGCGCAGTGGCGGGCGAAGCCCAGGTGGTCAAATTCTCGAGGTCGCCCGAAGTGCGAAATAGTTATTCCTACCGTGCGGTGGTCGACGGATTGGCGGGCGACGTGATACCGGAGAACAATGAGGCGCTGGCCATGGTGGATGTGCGTGGCAAGCCGCTGTTGTTGTATGTCGAAGGGGAGCCTGAGGAGGCGCGTTATCTTGCGGGAGCGATGGAGGCGATGGGCTTGCGGCTGCATGTGCGCACTCCAGAGACGATGTCTCGGTCGTTGCGTGAATTGAACGGCTATGATGCGGTGATTTTATCGGATGTGCCGGCCCGCTCACTCGGGGACGACTGGATGGCGGCGCTGCGGGAGTATGTGGGACGGCTGGGCGGCGGTCTCGTCATGATTGGTGGCCGGAATTCGTTCGGGGTCGGCGGCTATTATCGGACGCCGGTCGAAGAATTGCTGCCGGTGAAACTTCAGGCACCCGACCAGGAAGAACAGCAGTCGAGCGCGCTGGCTTTGGTCATGGACCGCTCAGGATCGATGAGCGGGCCGAAGATCGAATTTTGCAAAGCGGCCGCGTCGACGACGGCGGAGCTTTTGACTTCGAAAGATTATTTGGGGGTTTATGCGTTCGATTCCGCGGTCACGGTCGTGGTGCCGATGAGCCGGGTACCGGCATCGGGCGGGGCGTCGCTGGCCGGTCAAATTGCGGGTATCACGGCGGGAGGGGGGACCAACATCCAGCCGGGCATGGCGCAGGCGCGGGCGGACTTGGCTGCGGTCAAAGCGAAGATCAAGCACATGATCGTGCTGACGGACGGACAAAGCGAGGGGACGGGGTACGAGGCGATGGCGGGCGCGATGCGGGCGGAGGGGATCACAATTTCCACGGTCGCGGTGGGCGGGGACGCCGCGGTGCCTCTGCTGCAGGCGATTGCCGCGGCCGGCGGCGGGCAAGCGTACCAGACGCTCGACCCCGCCTCGATCACGCGGATTTTCACCCAGGATACAATGATTCACACCGGCCGGTTGATTCGCGAAGAGGCATTCACGCCACACTTGGTGGAACCGCACCCACTACTCCGCGGCTGGAGTCCATTCGAGAGCCCGGCACTCCTCGGCTACGTTAAAACGAATCGCAAGGCGCTGGCCCAAGTGCCGCTCGTGACTGACTTGGGCGACCCGCTCCTGGCCATTTGGCGGTATGACTTGGGCAAGGTGGCGGCATTTACATCGGATTGCAAAAGTCGATGGGCCGCCTCCTGGGTGACCGGATGGACGGGCTACAGCCGGTTTTGGGCGCAGGTATTGAGGGAAACGGCACGCCCGCCCCAAGGGCAGAACATGGATCTGGCCTTGACGGCGACCGGCGGCGAAACCATCGCCGAAGTGCGCCTGCTCGAGGATGCCGGCACCTTCCTCAATGACGCGGAAGTCGAGGCCGACATCTTTTTTGCGCCCGCCCAGTCGCTCAGTTCCGCGCTTCAACCGCTCGGGACGCGCCGAATGCAGCAGACTGGTCCGGGCGCGTATCAGATGACCTTTCGGCCGGAGCAAAGCGGGGTGTACTTGGTCCGGGCGCGGGCGGGAGCGCGGGTGGTGTCGGCGGGCCAGGTCTTTAATCAGAGCGCGGAAGCGGCGACCGGCCAGGTGAATGACCGGTTGCTGCAGTCGGTGGCGCGCCTGACCGGGGGAAATTTTGTGGCGGTCGGTCAGCCGCCGATCCTCAGTTTGGAGGCGACCGAAGTGGCGCGTCATGCCGATCTGTGGCCCTGGCTGCTGGCGGCCTTCGTGCCACTCGCTCTTCTCGATCTGCTGATCCGGCGGTGGGAACATGTGGGAGGGATGCTGGCGCCGCTGCGGCGGATGGGGGTATCGGGGGTGCTGAAACCGGAAAGCCGATGAAGCTGGAGGTTGTGGACATCTGCAAGACGTACGGTGCCACACGGGCGCTGAACCATTTGTCGCTTCAGGTGGAGGCCTCGCGAGTCTTGGTGCTGATCGGTCCGAGCGGTGGCGGCAAGAGCACATTGCTGCGCGTGCTCGGTGGACTGGAGTCTCCCGACAGCGGAATGGTCCAGGTCAATGATCATGGGCTCGCGGGAGCCGGGCCGGACGCGCTACAGGCGTACCGCCGCCGGAACGGGTTTCTGTTTCAGCAGTTCAATCTGTTTCCGCACCTGACCGCCTGGCGCAACATCACGCTGCCGCTGGAGAAAGTGCATGGCCGCCGACCCGATGAAGCGGAGGCCATGGCCGCAGGGGCGCTCGGCAGGTTCGGGCTGCTCGACCACGCGGACAAACTCCCATCGCAACTGTCGGGCGGTCAGCAACAGCGCGTGGGCATCGCCCGCGCGATCGCGCTTTCGCCGGAAGTGTTGTTTTTGGATGAGCCGACGAGTGCCCTCGATCCCGAAATGACGGCCGAAGTGCTTGAGTTGATTCAGGAGCTCGCCGAGGCCGGCCAGGACATCATCCTGAGCACTCACGAAATGGGATTCGCGCGGGCGGTGGCGGATCAAGTGGCCTTTGTGGCAGCCGGCCGCATTGAGGAGGCGGCCGCGCCAGCGCGGCTCTTCGAATCGGCTGCGTCCGACGCGGTCCGGCGATTTTTGTCACGGGTGATGCGGTATTGAGAAGTCATTCTCTCGTGGAAACCCCGGCCTGATGGTGGGAAGGGGGTGTCGATTTCTGCCCCATCGGATTTGGCAATTTCGCCGTGACCGAGTACAGGGCGTGGATGGAAGACAGACTGCTGGGACAACTCCTGCTGACCGGCGTGCCGGGAGCCGAACTCGACAGCGCCACGGCCGCCCGCCTGAAGGCGCTTCAGCCGGGCGGATACATCCTCTTCGGCCGCAACATCAAGAGTGCGGAACAACTCCGCAAACTCATCGACGACCTGCGCGACGTGTCGGACACCGAACCGATCATCACGATCGACCAGGAGGGGGGGCGCGTATCCCGGCTGCGCCTCATCGGGAGCGAACCGCCCAGTGCCCAGCAGTTGCGCGTGAAGGGCGACCGCTCGTTGATTCGAAGGCACGGCGCGCTGACCGGGAAGCTGCTGCGGTTATTCGGCTTCAATCTCAATCTGTGCCCGGTTCTCGACATCTCGTATGACGACGCGGCGGACAATTCGCTCAAGGGCCGGTGCTACGGGACCTCGGTCAACCAAGTCATCGATTTCGCCGCCGTCTTCAACAAGGCGATGCGCAAAGAGGGGATTTTGAGCTGCGGAAAACACTTTCCCACCTACGGAAGCGCTGACGTCGACCCCCACGAAATTCTTCCCGTCATCCAGCGCAGCAAGGCGGAGTTGGAAGCGGAGGAGGTTGCCCCGTTTCGGGCGCTACTGCCCGACCTTGACAGCATGATGATCGGGCATGCGTGGTTTCCGGCTTTCGATCCGGAGAAGCGCTGGCCGTCTTCGCTGTCGCACGCCATTGTGACTCGGTTTCTCCGGTGGCAGCTGGGATTCGACGACGGGCTGGTGCTGACGGATGACCTCGACATGGGGGCCATTTTGAACGAAGTGACTTTTGAGCAAACGATCCAAAAGGCGGTCCAGGCCGGCAACGACATGTGCATGATCTGCCATCGCGTCGAAATGGTCGAGCAGGCAAAGGAGCACCTCAAGGGCGTGGACGAACTCGTATTGGACGATGCGCTGCGGCGTGTGGAGCGGGCGAAAAAGCGGCTGGTTCGTCCCCATGCCTGGTCGCGAGAAGTCTTCGACTCGCTGAACCAGGAGATCTGGGATCTCAGGGTGGCAACCCTGGGTGAGGAGGGGGCCGCGCGCCTGAGCGTGGAGGATGGCAAGCGGAGTCCGGTGGAGTTGTATTAGGGGGATGAGATCTGGTAAGAGGGACGAAAGAGACGAAAGGGACGAAAGGGACGAAAGGGACTTTAGGGATTGGGAAACCAAAACATTAGGGATCAGGCGAATTGGGGGCGGGAGGGGAGCTCGCTTCCTCGACCGGAGAGGCACGGAGCACGGGGAGATCGGGCGGGGAGTAAGCGGGCGGGGGTGCGGGGCGCGTCTGGTTCTTACGGGAGTCGGCGCCGGCGGGGGTAGTCGAGGGCAGTGCGGCGTCGGGTGGAGAGGGGGTGAGTGGCGGATTGGCGCGGTGCCGCAGGCTGACGCCGATGACGGCCGCGGCGGTGAGTGCCAGAATCGTGAGCACGATCGCGAGAGCCGTGGAGTGGGGGGCCGGGCGATACGGGGGCGGTGGTCGGAGCGGGCCGACGCGATCAGCGGGTTTTTGAAGATACGGGTGGTATTGGACGACGCCACTGAGGCTGGCAGGGTGAAAGCGATCGAGAAAGGCAGCGGCATCGATGCCGACGTGGCGGGCATAGGCGGCGAAGAATTTTCGGGCGTACGTCGGATTGGGGAAGGCACCCAGATCGTCATTTTCCATGGCCGCGAGGAGCGAATGATGGATGCGCGTCTGAAACTGCACATCCTCGAGGGACAGGTCACGGGCCAGGCGCGCATCCTGAAGTTGTTTTCCAAAGGGGACAGCCATGATGGTGGGGGACCGATGCGGGCAGGAACCAGACTACCGTGCATACCGCAGCGTGGACGAGCCGGCAAGGTGAGGAATTGCGGAGGAGGTGAGGCTTAAGGTTGAATTCCGCGGGCGGCGGGGGAATTCGGATTCCAATAGCCGTTGTGGGGGCGAGGTCCGAACCAGCCGATGCGGGCCTTTTGATTATTTCCTCCATAGAAATTGGGACCTGTTTCGCTGTTGGGGAGTTCGCTCGAGACACTACCGTCGGTCCACGCCACGAGTGCTTTTCCATTGGCGCGAAAATGCGTGCTGGGCTGAAGCGGGCCACGCGGCCGGCCGCGTCGGTCGACCCAGTCATAGGGTTCGGTGAATGGGTATTCCTGGATGCCGTCGCCGACCGCCAGGGCTGTGGTGGCAAACATGACGGTGCGTCCGCCGTCCCCAATCTCCCCGCTTTGGGCTCCGGCAAATGGGTTTTCCGGTGTGCCGCCGAGGTATTGCGCGTTATAGCCGTAGCCCCCGGCTCCCTTTTCGAAGCTTTCTTTTTCGAAATCGCGCAGCAGAGGGCAGGTGAGGATTTGGCGAGTGCCGCCGAGGTACGGCGAAAGGAAACCGTGTCGGGGATCGAACTCCTCGGTCAGGGCGCGTCGGCCGCCGTGCCAGCGGGTCAAGTTGTCGGCGCTGGTGGCCGGGGAGTAAGCGCCATCGTGGTCGAGGGCATAAGCGGCATTGGCGAGGGCGAGACCGTGGAGTTGTTGAGTGGAGACCGAGATTCCGGCGCGTTGCCGCAGCCAGCGGTTGCCGCCGAGCCAGATCGCCGTGAGCACCATGACCAAAGACAAGCTGACCATGACTTCCGTCAGCGTGAAGGCCGAGCGGCGGTGGTTGGTGCTGTGATGGAACGATCCACTGGTCATGGGATCGGGAGGAGTTGGAATCGAAACCGGCAAAAAACGGGATGACCGTTGGCGGGGCCAAGCGGCACGGAATTGGCTGTCGGTACGGTCGGCACGGTTGTCCACGACAGAAGGTCGCTCGAAACTTCGACGACTCGCGTGAGATCCGGCGCCTCGGCGCGCCATGACGGCAAGGACGCTGACCATCCCTCGTCGCTCAAAACGACGGACAAGGGTGGGGGAGGAACCGGCTGAAGCGGGGGGAGTTGGAAGGCGTATTCCAGCAGATTGGGGACACCGTCGCCATCCGGGTCAGCGGCAGGATCGGACTGGGATGTGGCCCAGGCGAAGCCGGTGCGCCACGCTGGGTATCCGTTGGCGGCCTGATGCAGCACGGCGACGGCATCGAGGTCGAACCCGCTAGTGGTGAGAAAAGTTGGCCATGGATCATTGACCACTCGCCCGAGCGAGTCGTGGCGAGCGTATCGCGGGTCGAGGGAGCCGACTACATCGATGATTCTCAAATGGGTGACCGATTGGAGGTCGAGTCCGGGCGCGTCGGCGAGTTCGGCCAAGTCGAATGGCGTTCCATATCCCGCCATGTATTTCCCGGCGAGATTGCGGACGTTTGTGGGGTCGATGGCGGCAAAGGAGCCGATCTGGGAGGTAACGGGTGTTTCCGAAAAGGCCGGGAATCGAACAAACTGCACGCCGTCGGAGCTCGCTTCGACAAAGGCCAATTCCATAAAAAACCGACTTCCTCCGTTGAAGGCAATACCGTTCTCAAAGACCGCAAAATCGGGTCCAGCGCCGTGGCGGATCGGTGGATTGAACCGAAGCGTGATCGAGCCGCCATCGCCCAGACTGACCGCGGGTTTCGGAGCCGTTGTTCCCGGTTCGGGTTGGTCCACGTTGCCCAGGACATCCGACGGGCCGAGCGCGCTGGTTTCCGAACCGTACGAGGCCTGGGGTGAAAGCGGGTCGTCGATTTCCTCGGGTCCACGCTGGAGCGAGACGGCTTCGACCGCCCAGCCGACGATGCCCCCGTCATCGGCGGCAATGGCATCCGAGCCGACTCGTCCGGCGGCGGGAGGGTAAGGTCCCGCGATAGCGGTGCCTGTGGCGGCCAGCGCGAATGCCCACTTCCAGGCACCGCCGGAACGCGGCGATTGGCGTTTCTGAGGACTGGCGGTCTGATGGCCGAGGATCACGTGGCGGCGCATGGGGGCTGGATTTTCATTGGATTCCCGGACGGTTTCGACCAGCGACGACGCCATCCCCAACAGGCGGCCGCCGCGACCAGCAGGGTGACGGACGGTTCGGGCACGATGGCAGCCACCGGTTCACGAGGCGGGGCGGCCGGATCCGCGGCAAACACCCAGCCGTCCCACGATCCATCGGCCAGCGGCCGGCCAGCGAGACCCGTTGTCGAGACCACCCAAGTGCCGGGCGATTTGTCAGCATACGGATTTCCGTTGGGCGGGAGGACATGAGCGGCGTCCGAGAAGAGCGGAGGCGTACCCACGATCACCGCGTTGTTCACCCAATAGACGCTGTACCGGCCGCTTGCCGGATCAAATCCAGGGTGACGAAAATCGATCGTGCCGTCCAAGTTCGCATCATAGCCGATGGTATCAACAAATCCGAACTCCAAGCCCGTCACCGTCAGCCGCGGGTCCGCCGCGACCACAGCCGCGACCATGTCACGGCCGGTGCGCGGCTCGGCGGTCAACCACCGAAACCCCCATGCCAAACTGGGCGCACCGGGCGGCGCTCCGCCATAGCCGAAATCGATGACCAGGACTGCCTGACTCACGCCCTGGCCGGGCGCGGAGCCGATCCAATTGTCGATGTCGGCCAAGGTGATGGCCCCGTCGAGCGGTGCCGGACTGACGACGGCGCACGCGCACGCGGCCGCTCCCGCCAAAGCGGTGCGTGGTGATTTCATGTCTCAATCTCCGAACTGGTTGCGGTTGGATGGGGCCGCGATCAGTCCATTCCCCAACGTGGAGAACGGATCGCGGTTGAGCAGCATCTCGGTGCAAGTATTCGGACTCCTGGCTCATCGCCTCCGCCCCGCCTTCACCCGCCGAAACGAATTGGCTTTGGGGCATTGTGACCAGTTACCGCAGCGCAGACTGTCCCGGATTTCCACCGGGTTCCATGCACCAAGGCTGTTTCGCTTATTAAACTGAGTTGCGAAATATGCAAGACGAAGCGGCAAGGGGTGAGGCGAAAGGAGGAAGGGGGATTGGTTTCCCCACTTCTTGAGCCTGGGCCGAGACGCGCGAGCCCGCCGGGTGTGGCGGGCGGGACGCGCCGCCCTACCCGCAAGTCATCGCTTCACTCAACCCTTCCCCCTTACCGCACTTCTCGCGGAAGGGGTCGCCAAGCGTGCCAGTCGAAGGATTCGAGGCCGAGAAATTGTTTTTTGTAGTCGTAGTGGGACGGTTGGGCGTAGGCGTAGCCGGGATAATAATACTGGCAGCCGCGATCGCGAGCCCAGGCCATTTCGGCGAGCATGGTGGCGATGCCGAGGCTGCGTGATTCCTCGATGGGGTCAAAGAACCCGTAGATGCTGCTGACGGCGGAGGCCCCGACGTCCATGTAACTGGCGGCGAGGAGTCGGTTATGTCGGTAGAGGGCGACTTCGAGGGTGAGGCAGGGGCCGATGGACGGTTCGGCGCCGAGAAAGTCCTCGAGGGAATCGGGGACGTTTTCGACAAATCGTGATTTATGTCGGTGAAACAACGCGCGGCGAATGTCGTCGATGTGCGGCGGCTGGATGCGGACGGTGAGGTCGGCATTTTTGCGGCTGACACGGCGTTGGCTGCGCGACGGCTCAAAGCGGGCGAGGTCGACCCGGAGCGGACGAACGTCCATGAGCCGGCCGCTGTGTTGGGCCTGAGCATAGCGGTAAAAAAGCGGTCCGAAATGCCGCCAGCCTTCGGACCAGAGACGGTCCATTTCCGCTGGAGGCACTTGCCAGGCGATGAAACCCTCATCCTTGACCGGCGTCACACGCGCAATTTTCCCGCAAAAATCGAAAAAGAAAAGCGGAACTGAGAGATGAGTGGGTGGAACCGGCCGCCGATTCTTGGACGGCTTTGGTTCAAGCGTTCAGGGGGCCGGCGTCGCGGAGGGCGGGGAAGGCGGCTCGCCATGAGGTGACGGCGGCGGGATCCAGGGTGGCATTGAGAATCTGGGGGCGGTGGTCGGCTTCGGCGAGCACGAGGCCTTGGGCGTCGATGATTTGACTGCCACCGGCGTACGTGTGGGCGGGATCGATTCCGGCGCGGTTGACTCCGACGACGGCAGCCTGGTTTTCGATGGCTCGGGCGGCGAGCAGAGTACGCCAGTGGTGGTGGCGGGGATTGGGCCAATTAGCGATGACAGCGAGGAGGGTGGCACCCGCGGCGGTAGCGGAGCGAAAGAGTTCGGGGAAGCGGAGGTCGTAGCAAATGAGGGGGGCAATGCGGAAGCCACCCCAATCAAAGACCACGGTTTCCTGGCCCGCGGGGTAGGTGGTGGATTCGCCGGACGGGGTGAACGGTCGTTGTTTCGAATAGCGGGCCAGAACGCGACCATCCGGGGCGATCGCGATCGCCTGGTTGCGCGGGGCGCCGTTCCAATGGACGATGGCACCGCCGAGCACGCAGCACTGGTGGATGCGGGCCAAGTGGCGGAAAAACTCTTCTGTCTCCCCTCCGGACGGCTCGACGGTGAGATCGGCATTCATCGAGAAGCCGGTAGTGGTCGTTTCCGGGAGGACGAGCAGCGAACCGGGAAAAAATCGATGATCGGAGAGCAGCGCCTCGATGCGCCGACAATTGGCATCGCGGTCTTCCCAGGCGATGTCGGGTTGGCAGAGCACGACATGCATGGTCAAGCGGGAGCGGCAGGTTCGGCGAGCCGGGAGGTGGTGTCCGGATGGAGGTCGTGAAAGCGGGCGATTTCCTCAGGATCCATGACGAGAAACGCCGTGCTCAAAGCGTCCGACAGCGCGGCGGTGGGGGCAAAAGCCCAAGCACGGCGTCTGGCGGTGGAGACCGGCAGGCCGCGGCGCGGGTCGATGATATGGGCGCCCTGATGAACGAACCCCGAGGCACTAACGGCCCGATCGTGCAGCGGTGCGCTCGGTGTCCCGCTGGGGCCGGCGTTGACGTACCAAGGTTCCCCATTCAAGGAGCAGCCGCCGGCGAGGATAGTGCTTCCGCCGCCCGTGATGAGCAGAAAATCGTTCATTTCCCAGTGCGTCTGCAGGAGGTCCGCCACCAGGTCGAGTGCATATCCTTTGCCCAGCGCGCCGAGATCAAATTTCAGCCGGTCGACCAATACGCGCACGCGCAGACCGTCCTCAATCAGTTCAAATTTATCGCTCCCGCACCGGGCGCGCGTCTCGTCGACTTCCGCTGGCGTGGGGGCATCGGCGGCACTCCGGTTTTTCCACAGTTCGTAGAGTGCCCCGATAGCCGCGTCGAAGGCGCCATCCGTCGCTTTCCACACATCCTTGGCCAGCGACAGGCAATCCCAGGCCGCCAACCCCACACTCATCGACTCGCCGGCGCGCAGCCGCGCTAACCGCCCGAGATCACTATATGCCTGGAACCGGCTCAACTCCTTCTCCAGCGCATCGATTTCTTGTCCCGCGGCCGCCGCGGCCCCGGTTGCCTGCGTGGCATCGCCGCTCACCAACAGGAAGTTCCACTCGGTGCGCATCGCCTCGTGATTGAATCGAAAGAGCCGCGGTGCGTTGGGTGAGGACATGGGGAGCGGAGAAAGGATGAAGGAGGAATTCTGAGGTCAGCGGTCAGCGGTCAGCGGTCAGCGGTCGGCGGTCAGCGGTCGGCGGTCGAGGGCTCGCTCCGTTGAGGATCGATGGGCTGGGGGTCGGAGGTGGGATTGATTTGCGCGGGTGGTGGAGGTGGCGTGGCGGTGTCGGTGGGCGGGGTGGGTACTTCCGGGGCGGGGGCGGGGTTTTCGAGTGGGGCGGCGGGCGCAGGGGCTGGTTGTGGCAGGTCGGGGAGCAGGGATCGGCGGAAGAGGGCGCGGAGAGGTGCGTCGGTGCGGAGCATCCAGGTTTCCTGGAGCTCGCGGTGGCTGGAAGAAACGAGGGCGCCAATCAGTGATGTGGCTTCGGGGATGGTGATAATGACGTCCGATTGGCTGAGCAGTGAGTTGTCTTCGGGCAGCTCGCTGGTGGCGCCGCCGCCCAGGCGCCGGAAGTACCACGGGAGCGGGTGGCCGCTTTCGGGGTGAATGATGAACACCTTGAAATCCTTGGGGTCGCCGCCGCGGGCGTTGGCCGCATCATTCACTTGACGGACAAGGCGAAGGACATCGGGCGAGGTGTGGGAATAGACGTAAGGATTGCGTTCCGGATCGGCGGGCCACTTGTAGTTTTGGCGCCAGACTTGGACGCCGAGGTAGAGGGTGGTGGCGGCCAGCAGGATCCAAGCGACCAGAGCGTAGAATCGGCCCCAGGGGACGTTGAGCAGGGTGGCGGCGCCAATGCCGGCGAGGAGTACGAGAGCGTGTTCGGCACCCAGGATGCTCCAGGGGGTTTTATAAGCGATCAGGGAATAACCGCAGAGAAGGGCCATGGCATACAGCGCCAAGAACCGCTGGAGCCGGACATTCTCGTAGCGCGACGGTTTGGCGATAAATGCCTTGCAAGCGCCGACGACTGCGAGCACCACAAGCGGCCACTCGCCCACGGGAAATCCATCGGCGTCGCGTTTTCCCCAAATCAATGCGAGGTACCACCACCACGGCTTTTCGTGCCCCGATCCCTCGGCGCGCTTGGCGTACTCGATATAACTTTTCAGTGAGTCGAAAAACTGACCTGGTTTGCTGAGGAACCCGGAAAACAGAAGGAACGAAACGGCGCCGGCTGCCAATACGGCCAGAGCGAGATGCAGGCCAAGCGGCGAGTGGTCGCGCGTCGATCGACGATTGATTTGGCCGTAACCGGTGCCGCTGAGGAAGAATTCGATGCCCCAGGTCGCCAGCACGGCCAATCCTCCCGCGATCAACTGGATAAGAAATGTCTCTTTGGTGACGTGCATCAGGCCGACGGCCACCCCCGCGAGCAGCATCCAACCTGGGTGCCGCGACACGGCGTAACGCCAGCCGGAGGCGATCGCGAGCGTGGTCAGGAAGACCAGCGGCACCTCCATGATGTAATACCGGCTGTAATACACGAGCATGGGGGAGAGCGCGGTGAAGAGCATGGCCCACACGGCGGCGCCGCGGCCCAACCCGTCCGCCATCAACCAGACCACCAGCACCAGTGCCAGCGAATAAAGCGCGGGGGTGAGGCGCAGCAGGAATTCGCTCAGTTCGGCGGGCGAATCAACCCCGGTGAGCCAGCACAGGGCTCGGGTCGAGTACACGAGCAGCGGC
This sequence comes from Verrucomicrobiales bacterium, assembly GCA_046155625.1. GTDB lineage: Bacteria > Verrucomicrobiota > Verrucomicrobiia > Verrucomicrobiales > V1-33 > CAJBME01. The sequence continues at coordinate 39,777 of JBJXFS010000085.1, forward strand.
CCATGGCCATCGGCCGAGTGATAGTGGTAGGAGCCGCCGCTGAGCATGGGCGCCAAGAAAAGCTCCGCCTGAACGGCCTCGTCGGTGTGCATGACGCGGCGCTCGAGGAACGTGAAGCGCGTCACGAGCGTGAGCACCAGGGCCAGAAAAAAGAGGCCGGCCGCCGTGGGAATCAGGCTGGCAGAGGCACGGGAATGCGGGGTGTTCAGGCGAAGGGCCACGATAGGTCGAGTCAAGCACAGGCCGCCCGGCAGAAGCCAGGTGGCACGGCAAACTCACATGATGGCGGCAGCCCCCCTCGGCGCAAGGTGGAATGGGGGGCGGGAGATCCATGATTGCCGAAAGCGGAAATTATCCGCAGGATTCGCGCTCCATGCTCCCCGTCTCCATCCTGCGAAACCCATGGCTCATCGTCGCCCTGCTCGTCCCGGTGGCGATGCTCAACTACCTCGACCGGCAGATGCTCGCCTCGATGAAGTTTTCGGTAATGGGGGACATCCCAGACATCGAGTCGGACGCCCACTGGGGGCGCATGCTTGGTCAATTCAAATGGGTCTACGCCTTCCTCAGCCCCTTGGGAGGCTGGCTGGCCGACCGGTTTGGCCGGCGATTCACGATCGGCGGAAGCCTGTTCGCCTGGTCAGCTGTCACGTGGTGGACCGGTCATGTGAACTCGTATTCCGAACTCCTCTGGGCGCGATCGCTGATGGGGATGAGTGAAGCGTTTTATATCCCGGCCGCATTGGCGCTCATCTCGGATTATCATCTAGGATCCACGCGATCGCGCGCCGTCGGGTTCCATCAAATGGGCATTTATCTCGGCGTCATCGCCGGGGGCTTCGGTGGTTATGTGGCCGAGGCCCCGTCGCTGGGATGGCGATGGGCGTTTGGTGCCTGCGGACTGGTCGGCATGCTGTATGCGATTCCGCTGGCCCTGGTGCTTCGCGACGTACGCCGGGGAACCAGTGGCGGCGGTGAGGCGACGGCCTCCGGGAGTGGGAACGGAAGCGTGGTGGCGATTGGGTCGTTCATTCTGCTTGTCCTGTACTTTACCCTGCCGGCCATGGCAGCGTGGATCGTGCGAGACTGGATGCCGGCCATTTTGAAGTCGGAATTCCACATCGGTCAGGGGAAGGCGGGTGTGTCGGCCACTTTGTATTGGCAAATTGCCGCGATCCTGGGGGCGATCGGGGGTGGGTGGCTGGCCGACCGATGGATGCGGCGGACGATCCGCGGGCGCATATACGTGAGCGCCCTTGGCGTCAGCCTGATCATTCCCGCCATGTTCGGTGTCGGGTACGCACCGCAAACCGGCCATCTCTGGGTGGCCATTGTGTTCCTGATCCTGTTTGGATTGGGTTGGGGGTTCTTCGACACCAACAACATGCCGATCCTCTGCCAAATCGCCCGCCCCGAATGGCGCGCCACCGGCTACGGCATCATGAATTTCGTCAGCATCAGCTGCGGCGGCTTTGCCGACTGGGGGTTCGGCAAGTTGCTCGACCTGCAGGTGCCTCTCTTCAAGATCTTTGCGCTCTTCGCGAGTGTGGCGGCCCTTTCGGTGGTACTCGTCCTGCTCATTCGACCGCGGCCGGAAAATGAGTGAGGGAGGGCTTGGTTCTTGGTTCTTGGTTCTTGGTTCTTGGTTGCTAAGAACCGGGAGGGGAAGCACGAATTTCACGAATGGCCTGGGAGTTGCCCCACGAATGGTCTCCACCCGGCGGGTGAGGGGATGATTCTCATAACTACCTCATCATTCGTGCCCATTCGGGCAATTCGTGATTCAGGCGGAATTCTGCGCGCCGCCGGGAGCTCCGCTCCGAAGAGCTGGGACTTTCCCCAGTCCCAGGGCCTTCGGCAGCTAATTGGCAGAGGTGCTGTGGCAACTCTCTGGAGTTTGTCCATTGTGCGCCAGGAGCGAAAGATTTTGGTATCGGCAAGCATTGTCAGCTATCGTCCAAGGACTTTGAATAAGAAAAGCTTGCACCGTTTGAGTACAGGTTTCAGCGGACGATTGAGGCTGGAGGTGGGACGAGACCTACCGGGCTCGTAAGCGGTGGGAGCGTGGTGAATGAAGCCACTTCTCGCCGACTCAAGCGGTGCCCAAAGCCAGGAAAAGCGATGAAGAAGGACGCGGTAATGGGAAAAATCCTGCGGGGGTGAACCACGCGACAATCACTCGAGAAGTGTAAACCCATCCACGGGGGTACGCCTTCACCGCCTACGCGCCCAGGAGGTCGCGTCCCACCTCAGGCCTCAAGCGACGGTGCGCGGCTGGCGAATGGCTTGGCAGATGAGGCGGAGGGATGCCTCGAGGTCGCCGCCGGCGGTTTTAAATTGATCGGCGTCGATGGTGAGCGGGGCGCCGAGGACGACGAGCGGCGCGCCCAGCGCCGGACAAGCGACCGCCTGCTCGAGGGTGAGTCCGCCAACCGCCTGAACCGGGATGGAGACGGCATCGACGACATCGCGGAGTTGGTCGAGGGGGCTGGGCATGCGCAGGCCACGGGCGGCGATGCCACGGCGTTCGTCGTAGCCGATGTGGTGGACGATGAAGTCGCACCCGAGATCTTCGAGCCAGATGGCGCCGCCGACCATGTCCGGGCAGACCATGTTGTCGCCCATCACCTTGACGCCAAAGTCGCGACCGGCCTGGACGACACATTTGATGGTTTCCTCGTGGGCTCGCGCCATGACCACCACGTGGGTGGCGCCCGCCTTGGCCATCATCTCGGCTTCGAGGTAGCCGCCGTCCATGGTCTTGAGATCGGCGACGATTGGCACTTTGGGAAACGCCTGACGCAGCGCGCGCACGCCGTGCAATCCCTCGGCGAGGAGGAGCGGCGTGCCCGCCTCGAGCCAGTCGACACCGGCTCGCAGGGCCATGGCGGCGGTGTCGAGGGCCTCGTCGATGTTGGTGAGGTCGAGGCTGATTTGGACGACGGGATCCATGAAGGCGACGGGTGGGCTCACGACCAGCCATGGGCGGCGCGGACCTTGATCATGGCGCCGAGAATGGTGTTCCAGGTTTCTTGCTTTTCGAGCATGGCGTTGGGGAACATGCAGCCGTCCCAGCAAATGTGGCGGATGCCGCGCTCGGATGCGCCCTTCAGCCAATGTCCGGAAGCCTTGGTGATGTCGAGTTTGCCATTCGGGTCGTCGGCCGGACAATGGCGGCCGGTTTTATCGTGACTGCCGGTTCCGTGCACACTGCCGTCGTTTTGAGCGACATGAAAATCGATGGTCCAGGGGCGCAGGGCATCAGTGAGCTGGGCGTAGGCGGCGTCGAATTCGTTGTTGGAGTAGCCTTCACGGAGCAGGGCATGCTCCGGGGCGTTGTAGCCGAGGAGGTAAAGGTAGGTATGGGCGAGGTCGGCTTGGAATCCGACCGTTTCCGGCAGCCCGACGGCCTCGAGGGTGTCGAGCATGGCGCGCCACGAGTGCATGCCCCCCCAGCAGATTTCGCCCTCGGCGGCGAGCCGTTCGCCGTAGTCCTGCGCCACCTTGGCGGCTTCGCGGAATGTCTCGGCAATTATCTTTGTGTTTCCCGCGGGGTCTTCGGCCCAGGGACCGACGCCACTGGCTGAATCGATCCGGATCACGCCGTAGCGGCGCACCCCGTGGTCGTTCAGCACTTTGGCGATTCGGCACGCCTTGCGGACCGCGAGGACGAAGTTCTTGCGATCTTCCTCGCTGCCCATGGCGCTGCCGCCCACCGTCCCTGGCCAGACCGGCGCCACCAACGATCCTACGGCCAGTCCGCGACCGGCAATCGTATCGCCGATCGCCCGGATCGCGTCGTCCGTGGCATCCGGATCAATGTGAGGATGAAATAAGAACAAATCGACACCCTCAAATTTATTTCCATCGACCGTGGCATTGGCCGTGAGTTCCAACATGCGTTCGAGGCTGATCGGCGGGTGATCGGTGTCCGGCTCCTTGCCGACGAGGCCAGGCCACATGGCGTTGTGCAGTTTCGGGTACGTGTGGGACATGTCTGGATGGTGTTGTTGGGAAACGTGACGAAAAATCCAAGCCGCAGCCCAAGACCGCGGAACCGGCCCTTTACGCGTATCCCGCCTCGCCGCAAGTCGGCAGTCGGTATTCGGACGTCGGACGTCGGAGGGCGGAGGTCGGAGGGCGGAGGGCGGAGGTCGGAGGTCGGAGGGCGGAGGGCGGCGGAGAGCGGTAAGCAGTATTCGGTGTTCAGTATTCAGCCCGAAACGAGCGGGGCGCGATGGACAGGGCGAGTCACAGTCATGGGTGGCAGGGCGGTCAGCGCAGCGGCCACTTCGAGGACGAGGACGAGGACGAGGACGATTCCAAGCTTCCTGAATACGTCTTTTCCGCCCACACGATGGCTCGTCACCCTCAGCCATCCATCCTTTGCGCCACTTGTCCTCGACTCCACGTGTGTGATCCTTGTGGACCAAGGACTCGAAGAACCGACACTGACACAATCAAGTGGGAGGCTCACGGTGCGACCGCGATAGGGCCAACGGCCCCGGACTGGAGTTTATCGATTGCGCCGCCCTACCTGAGAACCAGCGCTTCGCGCCACCGCCTCCGTGCCTGCCGAGAAAGGCATCTGGTAGCCACGTAATAAATCGACAAGCTCCAAGCTCCGGCCAACCGCCTGGGAAAAACAACCTTGAAACCAACCACGGCTGAAACCCGCTCCATTAATTCTCTGTCCTCGGACGGCATCTGGGACAACGAGTTCAGGTTCAGGGCGCGGTATCGGTCGGGCCTTCAGCCCTTGATAGATTTTGGGGGCTTTTATGGGCCGTTGGCCCAGGCCGGTATGGAGCGGGGCTTTGCCCCTTTGGTGGCGAATCCGGCTAGTTGTCGTGGGAGATCTGCGAAGCCGGCCATCCCCGCCGGTTTCACCCATGCCCCCGGAGGTTGGTGTCCCAGTGGCCTCTCGACTCGTTCCGCTTCTGCGAGCTTCATGAATCTAAGAACCAAGAACCAAGAACCAGGAACCCGTTCCCCAGTCTGCCGATTGGAAGCTTGAGCTGGGCGGGCGGATAGCGCAGCTTGGGGAATGGATTTTAGATTTAAGGATGGGATGGGAGCTCGGCTATTTGCCCGGGGCTCGGCGAATCTTGGCGTCTGGGCGGTTCTGTTCTTGTTGGGAACCGATTGGGCATTCGGGGAATCGCCGGTCGATTCGCTGAGTCGTTTCACGGTCGATGACGGACTGGAGATTGAGTTGGTGGTGGCGGAGCCGGAGGTGGCGCAGCCGGTGTATCTGACCTTTGACGAGCGCGGCCGGATGTGGGTGGTGCAGTACCGTCAGTATCCATTTCCGGCAGGGCTGAAGGTGGTCGGGCATGACGAGTATTGGCGGGTGCAGTATGATGCGTTTCCACCGCCACCGCCGCCGCGCCACACGCCGGGGGCGGACCGGGTGACGATTTTTGAGGATCGGGATGGGGATGGGCGCTTCGAGAGTTCGAAGGATTTTGTGACCGGCCTGAACATCACGACCGCCGCGCTGCCTGGCCGCGGCGGTGTCTGGGTGATGAATCCGCCGTATTTGTTGTTTTATGCGGACGCGAACGGCGATGACGTGCCGGACGGGGATCCCACGGTGCATTTGGCGGGATTTGGCCTGGAGGACATGCACGCCGTGGCCAACAGCCTGACTTGGGGACCTGATGGCTGGATGTACGGGTGCCAGGGGAGCACATGCACGGCGACCGTGACGCGTCCGGGGGTCGACGAGCCAGGCTTGCATTTCAAAGGGCAGGCGATCTGGCGCTACCATCCGGAGATGCGGCGTTTCGAACTCTTTGCCGAGGGCGGGTGGAATAATTTTGCCATCGCGATTGACGAGAAGTGGCGCTTGTTCACGGGGTCGAACGGCGGAATCATCGGCGTACATTACGTGCAGGGCGGCTTTTACCGGAAGCACTTTCCCAAGCACGGGCCATTCACCAATCCATTCACCTTCGGCCACGTCGAGGGCATGGTCGATCACAGCAGCAAGGCGAAACTGTCGCAAGCCATGGCCTTTTGCTCGGTGCCTGGCTGGCCAGCCGATTACCGAAGCGGCGTGCTGGTGGCCCGCGTCCTCCAGCAGCGGATCGATCTCTGCGAGTTTGTTTCCGACAAATCGACTTACTCGGCCCACGAGCGGCGACCGGCGCTTTCATCGTCCGACAAGAATTTCCGGCCGGTCGACATTAAATTCGGTCCGGACGGCGCCGCCTACATTGCCGATTGGCATGAGCCGAACGTGACATGGAATGTGACGGCGGGGGAAGGCGGCTTGAATGCGGCGAGCGGACGCATCTACCGGCTCAGACCCAAGGGGCAGCCGCGCGCGGGCCAGTTCGATCTCTCTTCACTCGATGGTCCTCGATTGCTGGCGTTGCTGGACCACCCGTCACAATGGTGGCGTGAGATGGCGCAACGGATGCTTCGCGTACGGAAGGACGCCACGCTGGTGCCGGCGCTGCGGGAAAAGCTCGCGTCTTCGGATGGCCAGGCAGCGCTGGAAGCCTTGTGGGCCATCCACGGGAGCGGTGGATTCGCCGACGGTCCTCAGGCCCAGTGGCTGCGCCATGGCGATCCGCAGGTGAGGGTCTGGACGATTCGCCTGCTGGGTGACAACGGGCGGATCGACGCGGACATTCAATCGAGTCTGGTCGATTTGGCGCGCCGCGATCCGGATCCCCAAGTCCGCAGCCAACTGGCCTGCAGCGCGCGTCGATTTTCGGTGGCGAACGCACTGCCGATCGTGGAGGCGCTGGCGCAGCGCGGCGACGATGTGGACGACCCGAATATCCCGTTGCTCGTCTGGTATGCCGTCGAACACGCGTGGCGCGTCGATCGCGAGGCGACCCTCCGGTGGCTCAGCGCGAGCCCGCTCTGGGAGGCGCCGGTCTTTCGATCGGCTGTGGTGGCCCGCTTGGGTCGGCGATTTACCGTCGAGCGGTCCGAGGAAAACCTAAAACTGTGCGCCCGGCTTCTGGCGGTGGCGCCGGGGATCGATCAGAAGCGCGAGTTGCTGCGCGGCATGGCGGCCGGCTTGGCGGGCGACAGCCTCCCGGGCATTCCGGCTGAATTGGAGTCGGCGATCGCGCCATTCTGGGCGGCCGGCCCGCCCGACGTCGAGTTGATCGAAGTGGCCGTTCGGCTTGGCAGCCGGGAGGCTGTTCCCCTGGCGCTGCGCCGGCTTGAAAATCCGGCGACGTCAGAGGCCGATCGGACGGCGTTGCTGCGGTTGCTGGCTGAGCGCCGCGATGCCGCAGTGGTCGGGCCGGCGCTCACGTTGATGCGCGAATCGGCCTCGTCGGCGCTTCGTCGTGAAGCGCTGGCGGCAGTCCAAGCGGTGGGCGGGGATGAGGTGGGTGCGGCGGTGCTTGAGCAGGCGACCCGGCACGATGAAACCTGGAAGGCAGCCTGCCTGTCGGTGCTCAGCGCGCGCCGGGCCTGGAGCGTGCTGGTCCTTGATGCGGTGGACCGCGGCCAGCTGGCCCCGGCCGACATCCCGCGCGCGGCCGTCAGTGCCCTGCAGAAATCGGTCGGCCGCGAGCACGCCCCGCGCATCGCCCGGCACTGGGGGACGCTCAATCACACCCCGGAAACCAAACGACGCCGGCTCGCCGAACTGGCCGCCGTGTTGGATGAAAGCCAGGGCAATGCCGCCTCCGGCCGCCAGGTATTTGGCCTCCTCTGCGGCCAGTGCCACGCTTTGCACGGCGAAGGAAAATCCCTGGGTCCCGACCTGACCGGAATCGATCGCGGCGACCGCGATGGACTGCTTCACGCCATCGTCGACCCGAGCGCCAGCGTCCTGCCCGATTACATGGCGTTCGAATTGGCGCTCAAAGCGCGACCCGGGGAAACCGAACGAACGCTTATCGGATTCATTCAAGACGAAACCGCCAACGGCCTGACCATGGTCGATCCGGCGGGGACGCGCACGGCGGTGGCGACGGCCGAGATCGCCAAGCGCACGGCATTACCGATTTCCCTTATGCCCGAGGGCTTGGTCGACGGACTGAGCGCGGCGCAAGTGCGCGATATCTTTGCCTGGCTGCAGTCGGCACAGTCCGCGAAAGCCGCGCCCTAGACCGTGCTAAAAAGGGGCGTGGGATCAAATGGTGCGGTCGTTGCCCCCGTCGACGGGGATCTGAGCGCCGGTGGTTTTGGCGAAAGCGGGGCCGGCCATGCAGGCGACCATCAGGCCGATGTCGCGGCTGGTGATCTCGCATTTCATGAGGTTGCGCTTTTTATATTGTTCAACGGTCAGTCCGTAGCGTTCGGCGCTGCGCTGAAGCGCCTCGGGCGTCCAGAGCTTGGTGTCGAAAACGGCATCGGGGTGGATGATATTGACGCGGACGTTGTGCGGGGCGAGTTCGAGGGCGGCGACGCGCGTGAGCTGGGTGACGCCGGCCTTGGCGCACGAGTAGCTGGCGGCGCCGGCGCCCGGGGCGCGCACGTTTCGGCTGCCCACGAAGATGGCGGTGGGATCGCTCCCTTGTTTCAGGAATGGGATGCAATGTTTCAGCAACTGCTCGTGACTGGTCAGGTTGAGCAGCAGCGAGCGCGACCAGTTGGCATCCTCGAGGTCCTCGATGTTGGCACCGGCGGTGAAGATTCCGGCGTTGCTCACCAGAATGTCCAGTCCGCCGAATTGCCGAACTGTTTCCACAATGGCCGCTTTGACCGCATCCTGGTCGGTCAAGTCAACGACCAGCCCAATCTGCTCATGGCCTTGAAAAGCCGTGGTGACTTCCGAATTGATATCCAAGGCGACCACGACCGCGCCTTGTTCGTGGAGGACTTTGCCGATGGCCAGGCCGATGCCGGCGGCTGCACCGGAGACAAGCGCGACCTTCCCTTGCAGGGCAGGCTTCAGGCCCCCGCCTTGGCGCAGCTTGGCCTGTTCCAATTCCCAATACTCAATGGCGAAGATATCGGCTTCTGGGAGCGCGCGCCAACCGCCCAGCGCCTCGGCCTGCCGGATGGTGGTCGCGGTGTGGGAGGCAATGTCCGCGACAACGGACGCCTCCTTGACCGTCGAGCCGAACGAGACCAGGCCGCGGCCCGGCCAAACGGCCCAATTCGGGGCGGGGTGGAGTGACGTCTGGCCCTCGGTGGCATGGCGCTGGAAATAAGCGCCATAGTCCTCGGCGTACGACTGCACCGAGGCGGCGATGTCGTCGCCGATGACGGCGGGAATGCGTTTGGTGCGGATGCTGTGGTCTGGGGTGAGTGGCCCCTGGGTGGCGATTCGGGCGACGTCGGGATGGTTGGAGAAGGCGACGGCTTGCGCGCTTGCGTCGAGGCGGGCGATGACCGGGCTGCCTTTGGCCAGCGAGACTGCGCGACGAAGCGCCGCGAGTCCGCGCCAGTCGTCGACCGGGACGGCGGCGGGAGGCTCGATGGGGGGGATGGCATTTTCGGCCTCGGTGACGAGGGCGATCATGCGATCGTAACTTTCGCGCGCCGATTCCCCCCAGGTGAAAATCCCGTGGTGCATCAGGATGAGACCCTCCACTCCCTCGAGGCTCTTTTCCGCGAGCAGGTCGGCCACCGCCTTGGCGAGGACAAACCCGGGCATGATGTAGGGGACGACGAGCGCGCGATTTCCGTAGACCTCGCCAACCTTTTCCGCCCCCCGCGGGTTGTTGGTCAGCGCGACCACGGCGTTGGCGTGCGTGTGGTCGACAAACTTGGCCGGGAGCACGGCGTGCAAAATGGCCTCGATGCTCGGCGTCGGCGCGTTGGGATCGGTCATGGCCGCTCGCAGTTGGGTGACCATGTCCACGTCGCTGAGCGATTCGAAGCGGGCGAGCCCGAGTAGCGGTTCCATGCGGGTCGGGGCGAACCCCGCCGTATCGATCGTGGCCAGATCCCAGCCGCTACCCTTGACATAGATGAGGTCGAGTTCGTGGCCAAAAAAGTCGGCTTCGCGCAGCTTGACCGAGGTATTGCCCCCGCCGTGCAGCACCAGACGCGGGTCGCGGCCGAGCAAGCGGGACGTGTAGACGCGCGTTCCGAGATCGCCTTGCGCGGCCCAGGTCCGGGCTTCCTCATCATTCCAAAGACTTTGCATCCAACGTCTCTAGCGGAAAGGCCGGAGAATGCAAATCGGCGACAATCGAGCCTGGCGGCGTCAACCCGCGATCAGGCGGCGAAACTTTCGCCACAGGAGCAGGTCACGACGGCATTGGGGTTTTTGACTTTGAAGCCGCCCTGCTGGAGGTCGTCGGAAAAATCGAGCTCACTGCCGCTGACGAAGAGCGCGCTCTTTGGGTCGATGACCACGCGGACCCCGCCGGTCGGGACCAGGATGTCGCGGTCGCGCGGGCCATCCACCAGATCCATTTTGTATTGCAGTCCCGAGCACCCGCCCCCGACCACGGCGATGCGCAAGGCGCCGTGTTCGGCACGCCCTTGCTTCTGCAGCAGGCTCGAGAGCCGCTGGGAGGCCTGAGGCAATACCTTGATGAGTTTTTCGTTGCCAATCTTGATGTTGGCGGTGGGGCTGGCAGTCACGCTGTGGATATACGCGAGCACGTCGCGCGTGACAAGCGGCACTCCCGTAGCTAAGGGCTGTCCCCATGTCTGCTAAAAGCGCCCCCTCCGCCCGAGCCGACGTGCCCACAAGCCACCCCCGCTACGCCTCGCTGATGGCTCGGGAGCGCATTGTCGCCGGCATGGAAGCCGGCATCACGTCGATTCATGGACTCATCGCGCAGGGGCGCGGGGAGGCGTTCGATTACCTGCTCGGAGAAACAACCCATCCATTTGCGGCCACCGCGATCCAGGCGGCGGCGGCCCTGCTCCTGCGAGCCCGGCACCCGGTCATCTCGGTCAATGGCAATGTGGCCGCCCTGGCGGACGCCGACGTGGTGCGGCTCGGGTCGTTGACCGGCGCCCCGCTCGAAGTGAACATTTTCCACAGTTCGAAGACGCGGGAACGCGCGATCCGCAAGGCGCTGCGTCAGGCCGGAGCGACCCGAGTGCTCATGCCGTCGCGCTCCACCGTCCTGCCGGGTCTCGACCACAACCGGCGCTTCGTCCACCCGGACGGCATTGCCCGGGCCGATGTCGTTTTCGTGCCACTGGAGGACGGGGACCGCTGCCAAGCGCTGCGACAGGCCGGCAAGCACGTCATCACCGTGGACTTGAACCCGCTTTCGCGCACCGCCTGCAGCGCCACCATCACCATTGTCGACAACCTGCTGCGCTGCCTGCCGAAACTCTGCGAGAGTGTCGCCGCCCTCCAGCAGGGCGGGCCATCGGCCGCGGCCAAAGCACTGAGTCTGTATCGCCACGACCGCGCCCTTCGGGAGGCCGAACGCCAGCTCCGCCGCATGACCCCGAAGCGGTGAGAAGCGAATAGACAGGCCATGGAGGGCCGTGCCTGTCGACGCCCCCTTGGATTGAAGCCCTAGGAGGGCCGCCGCTTATTTCCCAATACAAAAGCGGCCAAAAATCACGCTGAGCACGTCCTCGGCGTTGACCAGCCCGACGACTTCGCCGACGGCCTGAAGCGCGGCGCGCAATTCTTCGGCGACCAATTCGGGCGGTTGTGTGGAGACGAGCAGCGTGCGAGCTGCGAGCAGAGCCTCGCGGGCGCGCTGAAGGCACGACTGATGCCGGGCGTTGATGGCAATGAGGTCGGCGCTCCAAGGGACGGCGCCGCTGGTCAGGGCGCTTTCGATCGCGTCGGCCAGCGCGTCGAGCCCCGCTCCCGTGGCACAGGAAATCCGCACGGCCGGCACTCCCTGCCACGAAGCGTGCTCGCTCAGGTCCGACTTGTTCAGGACCAGCAGTCGTGGGGTCGCGGGGGATGGGGAAACGGGGGCCGGGTGGGCGTCGCGCGGGAGCGAGGCGTCCACCACTTCCAGGACCAGGTCGGCTTGGCGAAGGGCAGCCTCCGAGCGTTCGATGCCAGCCTGTTCCAAGGCGTCGGTGGCGTCGCGCAGGCCCGCCGTGTCGATGAGTCTCACCGGCAGGCCTCGGATGTTGATGACTTCCTCCACCGTGTCGCGGGTGGTGCCGGCAATATCGCTGACGATGGCGCGGTCGAACCCGAGCAATTGATTGAGCAGACTCGATTTTCCGACATTCGGGGGGCCGACGATCACGGTGCGCACGCCCTCGCGGAGGATGCGACCCTGGTCCGCGGTTGCGAGCAGGCGGTCGATGCCCTCGCTGGCCGCATCGATTCGCTCCAGCAAGGCCGCGCCCGTTTCCGGGTCGATGTCCTCTTCGGGGAAATCGATGTATGCCTCGACATGCGCGACCAACTCGAGCAGGTCGCCGCTCAGAGCCCGAAGGTTATCCCCGAGCCGGCCGGCCAGTTGCTCCCGCGCCGCTTGCAGTGCCAGATCCGTTTGCGCGGAGATCAAGTCCATCACCGCTTCGGCCTGCGTCAGGTCGAGTTTGCCGTTCAGGAAGGCGCGCTGCGTGAATTCCCCGGGATCGGCCTGCCGAGCCCCCGCCGCCACCACCGCTTCCAATACCCGACGAGTCACCAGCACCCCGCCATGCCCGGTGAATTCCACCACGTCCTCGCCCGTGTAGCTCGCCGGCTCCCGGAAATAGGTCGCCAAACCTTCGTCGATGACCGCTTCGCCGCCGTCAGCCTCCCGCCGAACAATCCGACCCAATACCGCCAACCGCGGCTGGCTCAGCGGCTTCCCCCGCCAACAGCGGTCCATCACCGCCCCCGCCTCCGGCCCACTCACCCGAATCAACGACACCGCCCCCTGCCCAAAGGCAGTCGCCACAGCCACAATCGTGTCACCCAAATATCCCACTCTTTATTCATGGACGTGATTCCCACAGTGTCGAGAGCGGGGATCGGCGGTCGGCGGTCGGTCGGCGGTCGGTCGGCGGACGGAGATCGGAAGTCAGGTAGAGGGTCATCTTGAGTCGGCATTTGGGCCGAAGGGGAGCCGACTCAAGCGAGTGGACGATCTGCCGGCTCTTAGCCCGCCGTCTGCACCGGCCGGAGGTCTGCGTTCCAGCAAGCCGCACGATCCACGGCCGTGCTCAATGTCGCCCAGGGATGGTAAAAAATTTGGGTTAAAAAAATGGAGATCCGGCCTTCCCAGCTCCGCGTGTTCGCTTTGCGCCAGCTTGGTCCGCGGATAATGTGGTATTTCCTAATCTCCGTCTCGCCTTTTCCCGGCCTCCGATTGTCGCCCACTGAGCACTGAGCACTGACCGCCGATCGCCGACTCCTAACGACTCTTAACAAACTAGTTGAAATACCGTAACAGTAACGATTATAATAACAATCTATGGATCGCGGAATTTCCCTTTTAGTGGTGTGGCTGGCGGCCTTTGTCTGGGTTGCGGGTGTGCCGCGTGGGTGGGGGTCGTCGGTGGAGTCGGTGACGGATGAGGGGGCGTGGAGGGAGGCGGAGGCGGTGTGTGTGGGGCGGGCGGTGAGGGCGCGGAGCGAGCGAGGAGTGGGTGGGGTGATTCGGACGCGGGTGACGGTGGAGGTGCTGGAGGTTTTCAAAGGTCGGCTGGGATCGACGGTGGAGGTGACGTTGCGGGGCGGGCGGGTGGGGGAGGAGGGGGAGGATGCGGGCGATGTGCCTGCGGTGCGGTTGGGCGAGGAGCGGTTGATATTTTTGCGGCGATCCGGGCTTGGGGTGACGGTGGCTCGAGGTGCGGCGGGATGGCGGGCGACGGAGAATACAGCGGGGGTATCGCGGTTGCTGTCGTCGCGGGTGGTGGCGCGGATGAGGGCGCTCCGGCGGGCGAAGCCGAATGCCGGGGCGGATTTCACGCGTGTGTCGCAGGAGTCGGAGGGAAGCGGCGAGGACGTGTCATATTCCGGCGGGGGTGGCGGGACGGGAGGGCTGAGCGTCGATGGGGCGGGCATCCCGGCGCGCTGGTTAGCGGCAGATCGTGGTGAGGCGATTCCGTATTTGGTCGATGTCCAGACGTTGCCGGTCGGGATTACGCAGAGCCAGGCGTTGGCGGCGGTGGAGCAGGCATTGGCGGCGTGGTCTGCCGTCACCTCGCTGACCTTCGTGTTTGAAGGGGTGCAGTCGTTTGGGCAGTCGGCGGCGACGATAACGACCAACGATGGACGCATCCGGATCCAGTTGCACGACCTGTACGGCCAATTGTCCTCGGGGTCGGTGCTTGGGCTGGGAGGTCGCGGGTTTACCAACGGCGACAGCCAGTTTGCCACCACGGGAGGCGCGGGCGGGCAGGTGGGCGGCCAGGAATTTCACAGGGTGACGCGCGGGTACGTGGTGCTGCAGCACGCCTCGGCCACCATGCGCACGCTCAGCACATTTACGGAGGTTTTGTGTCATGAGCTCGGCCACGTGCTGGGACTGGCGCATTCGAGTGAAAATCCGAATGAGGCGGATCCGACCCTCCGCGAGGCGATGATGTATTACCGGGCGCACGCCGACGGACGAGGCGCCGCGCTGGGCGCTTACGATCCGCCTGTCGTGCAAAAGGCCCATCCCCCGACCAACACGCCACCCTTCAGTTTTCCGCGGGTGATGTATCTCATCACCGCGCCCACCACTCCGAATCTCCCGGGCGTCAATGAAGTGCGGCTGCTCGCCGCGGACCAGCAGTCGCCCGATGCGGCCTTGACCGTGGTCAACGGACCGGCCTCGGCGGGTAGCCCTTCTCCGCTGGGGACGTGGAGCCGGTCCGGCACACTGGTCAAATTTACACCGAACGCCTACTACGGCGACAACTGGCTGCATCCGGCCAGCAACTCCTTTTTTGCGCGGGCGTATTATCGCTTCAGCGACGGAGTCCATTGTTCCCCGTGGGTCACGGTCCGCGTGCTCGGCTTTCAAACTGACACTTTCCCCTCGAACGGCGGCGATGGACTGCCCGACGAGTGGATGCTCGAACACTTTGGCAGTGCGAATCCAACGGCCGGTCCACTGCGCGGGCCGCAGGATGATTTCGATGTAGACGGGTTTACCAATGTGGACGAATTCCGCAACGGGACCGCCCCCGCTGATTTTCGGTCCGCACTTCAAATTGATTTTAATTCAGCGGGAGACCTGAATTGGCCGGCCACTCCGTACGAGGTGTATGTGGTCGAGTCATCGGGTGACTTCAGCAGTTGGACGCGATTCCGTCATCCAGTCTTGCCGACCACCGAAGCGGGGGTGATGCCAGCCGTCTTGACGGGCTCCGGGCCGCGCCTGTTCCTCCGGTTGAGGAGGCAAGAGTGAGGGGGCATGGCTTTCGGTGAAATTGGGGAGCCAATGTTTGACTGGGAGTGGCGGGCTGGGGCCGCCATGGATTCGAGAATGTTGTTGATCTGGCTTGCGACTGTTTTTGAAGCAAATGCTTGAGTCGGTATGGCGGCCGCAGCCCGCCACTCCCGGCCGGCACCCGTTCTTTCATGCCATTCCGACCCGTGCGAAAACCTGCGGTGACAGGTGACGAGAGGGTTTCTTTTAAACTCCTAAATAGTGGTGCGATGGGGGGCTCTCTCGCCCTTATTCACTGTTCAGGGTGGGGGAGTCCGAGTGCGGTGGGTGAGGGAGAGTGGAGGGTTCGGGCTCCGGATCGGCCTTGGCGGGACCCGGGGTGGGTGGTGGCGCGGGACGGTTGGCGAGCCTGTCACTGACTTCGCGCTGGATGGATTCAAGTTCGTCGAGGCGGAGTTCCGGATCGCGGATGATGAAGACTTCGCCGGACTTGGCGTGTTCATAGATCCGGAGGCGGGCGGACCCCAGGCTTCGAGTGTCGGTTTCGCGGAGGTTTTTTTTTCGTTCGAGCATGAGCGCCAGGATAAACCGGGTGTTTTCGGTGAGCGGATCATCTTCCTCGATGAGTCGACGTAGCAGCGATTCGGCGCCTTCTTTCTCGACGACGTCGCGTCGCGCGGGTTCGGCGACTGGGGGTTCGTAGACGCTGCGCCAGTGGGAAAATGGCTGGAGTTGCGGGCGCTCCAGTTGCCACGCGGCCACGCAGTAGTCTCGGCGGAGGAATCCGTTTTCATCAGATTCATCCTCGAAGAGGGCGGTGTAGAACGGTTCGTTTTCGGCGAACGGCTGACCGGTCACGCAGCAGACGTGGGCTCGGCCCTTGATCTTCCATTCCTGTTGTCTCATGAGGGGCGGGGGCGAATCGGTCGGAAACGAATGGGGCGGAAGCGACGCCACAGGCCGGCGAAAGTCGCGCCGGTGGTCCGCTGCCAGAGAAGGATGACGCCGACGGCGGCAAAGACGAGATTGACGGTCCAGGTGGCGCTGGCCGCCGGGATTTTGCCGCTTTCTCCGAGGCGGAGGAAAACGATGGTGAGGAAGTACATTCCGAAATAGATCAGCATGGTGGTCGCCACGCTGCTCATCAGGCCACGTCGGGAAAAGACGATCCCCAGGGGCGCCGCGAACAGCACGACGATAAGGCAGCGCAGGGGGCGCGCCAGCCGATCGTGCCACCACGTGCGATAGCTCGCCAGTTTTGACTCTGGAAATTCCCGGTTCATGCGCAGGTAACTCGTGAGTTGCGGCACGGTGAGGAATTGAGCCGGGAGCTTGGCGCTTTCGCTGAGCAGGCGCCAGGGGGTTTCGCGCCACCCGCGTTTGGCGACCGTGCCGCTCTGGGTGTCGCGATACTGATGGGCATCGCGATGGTGAAACATTTCGCGCACGGTGCGGAATTGCCATTCACCGGACTCACCGGGTGTCGTGGAAGGCACCCAATTGGCGCGCCGGGCGAAGAGCGACCAGCGAAAACTGCCATCGGGGTTTAATTCGTGGATGGTGACGCCGGTGATGTAGTTGCGATCACCGAGGTCGATCGGCACGTTTTCCAGGTACCAAAAGCGCCGATCCTCCCGGTTCATGTAGGCCACACGCTGGGCGCTGGTGCGGACGCGGGCGTCTTGGCGATCAGCACCAATGTCTTCGGCCAGCTGCATCAGATCGCTTTTCTTGCGATCGGCCTCGGGGGCGTACTGGTAGCTGCAGGCGAGGGTGATGAGGGCGGCGAACCCGCCGGCCAGGAAGAGTGGGAGGAGGAGGCGGGGGACGCTGATGCCGGCGGTGACCATCGAAATGATCTCGTTGTGGCGCGACAGGCGGCCGAGCGAGTAGAGAACCGCCAGGACCAGCGAGATGTCGATGATCTCGACCATGAATTTCGGCAACTGAACAGCGTAAAACCTGAGCACTTGAACCACGCTGAAACGGGCTTCGAGCAGGTCTTTGCCGTTGTCGTAAAAATCGAAGAACACGAACAGGGCGAGCAAGCCGAAGAAACAGAGCAGGAATGGCACGAGGAACGAGCGAAAGACGTGGCGGTCGAGGACGCGACCCCGTTGGTAGCACCAGACCATGGCCGCGGGTGACATGATCGCCAAGCTGGTCACGACGAGCTTGCCGATGTAGGCGGGCATTGAGCTTTCTTCGCCGAGTTGGCTGCGGGCCAGTTCGCCGCCGAACGTGGCGACCAAATCCTCGAGCAGCCACCAGATGAGGACGACACCGCAAGCCAAGGTGACGGGCAGGACGATTTCGCGACCGCGGAGCCGGAGCAGTCCGAGGAGAAAGGCCGGCAGGAGCAAGCCCAGGGTCCAGCCGAGCCAGTACTCGACGAAAGTGCGGAGGAATTCTTTACCGTCCTGAGGGCCGCTGGCGACCACCG
>JBJXFS010000086.1:0-4006 GCA_046155625.1 Verrucomicrobiales bacterium
CGTTTTGACATGGCGAGCGACCGGTCTGAGTCGAATGCTCGAGTCAGTATGGCGGTCTTAGCCCGCCACTCCCAGTCGTCCCCCGATTTTTTCATGCTTTTTTCGCCCGTGCAAAAATCCGCCGTGACCGGCGGAGTGCCGGTCATTCTTCGTGGTACGACGGGAGGTCACTTTCAGCCGCTGTCTCCAGTGGCCAGCGGATTGGCCTGGCGCGGCGATGTGCGAGCCGCGGCGGTGCTCGACGGCACCACCCTGGTTATGACCGTCAACGACGCCCCACCCAAGGTGGCCACCGCGTCCGGCTCGGGACCCGCCATGCCCCATCGAGTCCAGTTGGATCCACGCGGACCTGTCCCAGCCGAAACTCGCGTCACCACTTCATTGCCCGATGGCAGGAAGTGGTTGAGCGAGATCCCGGGCGGTGGCAGCTATTGGTCGCAGTCCGGGTCCACGGTGATCGTTCCGGCCGCCGCCACGGAGCTAACCGTCCGCTGGCCGGATGGTACGACCAGCCAGCACGCCCTGCCTGCGAACGGATCGCTGCGCCAACCATGAGACTGAAACTCCGAATGGCCGCACTCAACCTCGTCGTGGCCACCGCCGCCTGCCTGGGCCTCGACCGGTCACAAGTGCTCCAGGCCGCTGAGCCGTCCGCCACCGCACTCGCCGAACTCACCGCCTCCGAGGAATTGCTCCTCCTCCTCACTCCCGCCACACGCAAGCTGGGCGAGGGTGCCTCGGCTCTCCAACTCCCCAACGAAGACACGCTCGAACTCTTCGCCCCCTCCGTAGCCGCCAACACCCTCGAGCCGGCCACCCCAGTCGGCGAGCCGGCCCTCTCGCTGTCGGACATGACCGTCGTCCGACACGCGCCTGGCCCACTCCAACCGGCCGTCTCCCGGGACTCGCTCCGTCTCTGGACCGAGGTTTTCGCGCCGCTCGCCGGATTCGTCGACACCAAGTTCTTTCCGATCAAAGGAAGCTTTCTCGATCCCGGCCGCCAAACATTCCTGTGTGCCGCAGGACTCGAAGCCCTCGCCCGCACGCCTGCCGGCGAATGGCGCCAAATCAAAGCCGAAATTGACCTCACCTGGCGCCAGCGACCCGGATCCGCTGCCTGGGAAATCGCCATCTGGGAAACCAAATCCCTCACCCTGACCGCCGCGCCCCGGCTCTGCTTTGCCGAATCGCTCGACGAGGCCCTGCCCAAACCCGAAGACCTCCTCCGCGCCCGTCACTGCCAGCACGAGGCCAATATCGTCGATTATTTCACCCTCAATAAAATAAGGGTCGTCACGAACAACCCGTTCTATGCCGGCCTCCTCGACCTCGATTCCACCTTCCAACACCCGAGTATCAGCGCCGCGGATGTCGACGGCGACGGCTGGGATGACTTGTACCTGACTCAACGATGGGGCCGGAACATGCTCCTGATCAATCAGAAAAACGGGACATTCGTCGACGAGGCCGGTCGTCGTGGATTGGACATCAAAGATTTCTGCAATTGCTCGATCTTCGCCGACTTTGATAACGATGGCGATCAGGACGTCTTTGTCGGCCGCAGCCTGGAACCGTCCGCCTACCTCGCCCAGGAAAACGGCCGTTTCATCGACCGCACGCGCGAGGCCATCGGTGATCTTCCGCGCCTCGTTTCCGCCCTCGCCGCCGCCGACTACAACGGCGATGGCCTGCTCGATGTTTACCTCTGCACATACGGCCCCACCGCCTCCGGAAAACCGATCGACTCATGGGCTCCCCGCCTCTGCTCGCCGGAAGTCGCGAGGGAAATGAACCGCCGCCATTCCGAGTCGCACCGCTACCTCAATCTGCTCGGTCCACCCAACGTCCTGCTCAAAAACCTCGGTGGCGGTAAATTTGCCGTTGCTCCGGAGTCGCCCCAGGTCGCAGACTGGCACAATACCAATCAGGCCACCTGGGCAGACTTCGATGGCGACAGCGACCCTGACCTCCATGTCTGCAACGACTTTGGACCCAGCTCACTCTACCGGAATGACGGGTCCTCGGGCTTCGTCAACGTGACGGCCGCCCTGGCCGGCGCGTCCCTCCAAGGATTTGGCATGGGGTCGTCGTGGGGCGACTACAACGGCGACGCCCGCCTCGACCTGTATGTGTCCAACATGTACAGCAAGGCGGGTCGACGGATCACCGGGCAAATCCCAGGCCTCGACCCGCGCACGCCGTACTCCGCCGACGGCAGCCTGCTCTTTCGCAATGATGGCTCGCGCTTTACCCAGGTCGCCGGTACCGAGCCACCCTCGCTGCTCGTCGCCAAAGTCGGCTGGGCCTTTGGCGGGCAATTCGTGGACTTCGACAACGATACCTGGCCGGACATCTATTCTCCCAGCGGGTTTTACACGGCGCCCAAGGCCATCGCTGAGGATGTCGATTTGTGAAGCGTCCTCTGGCGCGCGGTCGTGCGCCTCGACCCGGCCCAGGGCTCGACAGTCAAACGCGACGTCGCCTTCGAAGCGGCCAACCGCCGCAGTGCCGAAGCATTGGCCCGGGACGACTGGGGTCGCCAATCACTGAGCGGTCACGAACGCAACCGGCTTTTCCTCAGTGACCGCGGACGCCAGTTCTCCGACCTCAGCCTGCTCAGCGGCGCCGATCACAGGGGCGACGGCCGCGCCTTCGCTCTGCTCGACTACAACCGCGACGGATGGGTCGATCTGGCCGTCGCCAACACCAATAAACCGTCACTCGTCCTCTTCAAAAACGAACTCCACCTGCCCCGCCGCGTCCTCGCCCTCCAACTCACCGGCGGGCCGCGCTCGAATCGCGACGCCATCGGTGCCCAGGTGCGCCTGCGCGTCGGCGACCGTCTCCAACTCCGTGAACTCCATGCCGGCGAAGGCAATGCCGCCCAGAATTCCAAAACCCTGGTCTTCGGACTGGGTGTCGCGGAGGCTGCCGAGGCCGTGTCCATCCGATGGCCAAGCGGTCACCTCCAGGAATTGGGCCGCCTCCCCGCCGGCCATGTGGTCCGTGTCAGTGAAGGCGAAGCACCGGCGCTCGAACCGTACACACCATAGTTCCGCAGGCCGCTATGAAAACTCGGCGCAGGCTTGGATGCGGAGGGGTGGAGTCATTTTTTCCTCGGCGGCACGGTCAAGCGAGTCGGGAGAGTGACTCACCCCGTCCCTCGACTCACTGAAACTGAACACGTGGAGCCCCAGGCCGTCTGATGACCGCAAAAGTTATGGAACGCGCCTTGCTCCGATCCATCGATGCGTACGAGTCGAAGCGCACCCAGCGCGAGACGCGCGTTGGACGTGGCGGGGACGCCCCGTCCGGCGGGCGGGACGCGCCGCCCTACCCGGGACCGACGTTCCCGATTCAGGAGGGTGTTGCGATCGGGCCCCGCTCGTTTCGGGCGGATTACTGAATACCGCCCTCCGCCCTCAGACCGCCGAGAGCCTCGGCAGTGGCGTGGAGCAATTTTGGTTCGCTGCCTGGGGCGACCCAGCACCAATCGCCGAGGTTCGGGTCATTTTCGGCGATGTGGCGTTCAGTCGGGATGTATCCGGTGGCGCCCTCGCCGTAGCCGGCGACCATGATGAATTGGTCGGGGCGCATGGAATGGGCGGCCAGTTGGAATTCGACGTATGATTCGCCGGGCAGGACGACGAGTTGGGCGGAGCCCAGATCGAGAGCGGGGATGTCGATGGAGTGGCCGGCGTCGACGCGCTGGCGCCAGCTCAAGCCCAAGGCGGCAAGGCATTGCTGGAATGGGGCGGTCTCCGGGTGGAGTTTTTTTTCGAGATCGGCGATCGAAAACCCGGGTCCGCCTCGAGGTTCGAATCGGACGTGTGCGATACGATAGTCGACGTGTTCCAGCGGCTGGCGTTGCGTATTCTCCCAGGCCTCGACCATGGCGGCGTGGAGTCGATCGGCGAGCGCGGCGCGATTTTCCCTGGCGCCGGTGTTGTATTTTCCGGCGGTGACATTCCCGCTGCAGCCGGAGAAATAGACTTGATGAACTCCG
>JBJXFS010000087.1:0-6144 GCA_046155625.1 Verrucomicrobiales bacterium
CTCCCGACTTCCCCGCCGCCCTCGCCGCCAGCTCCGCAGAAGAATCACGCCGCCGCCTCACCGTCGTCGGCCCCCACCGCGACGACCTCTCGCTCCTCCTCAACCACCGCTCCGCCGCCACCTTCGCCTCCGAAGGCCAACAACGCACCCTCGCCCTCGCCCTCAAACTCGCCCAAGCCCGCCTCCTCCTCGCCCTCCACCACCACCCCCCCCTCCTCCTCCTCGACGACATCTTCGGCGAACTCGACCCCCAACGCCGCAACGCCCTCCTCACTTCCCTCCCTCAAAACTCCCAACAATTCATCACCACCACCCACCTTGATTGGGCCACCGGCTCCTTCTCCCCCCAGCGCCTCTACACCGTCCATCACGGCACCCTGACCGCCCGTTGATCAGCAGTCGGCAGTCGGCAGTCGGCAGTCGGCAGTCAGCGGTCGGCAGTCAGCGGTCGGCTGGTACAGATCGTTGTTGGCGGATGGCCGTAATCGGTATTCAGTAATCGGTATTCAGGTCGAAGCGGGCACGGCACGGTGGGCAGTGGGAGTCACTCGCGACAGGCGGGGTGAGCCACCAGCGAGGGGGCGAGTCGGGTCGCGGAGCGGGTTTTTCGAGGTCGAAGACGATCCCAAGCATCCTGTCCCAACCCAATGAATTTTCGTGTATTACGTGACTTTCGTGGTTCCAACGTCCCTTTTTGGGTGAACAGGTCTATTCCGTCCACGCCATTGCCCGTCAGTTGTAACCGTCCATCCTCTGTGCCGCTCGTCCTCGTCCTCGACTCCCCCTGCGCACTCCCCGTACCCCAACGGCACGAAGAATCAGCACTGATTTAACAACCAACAATAAACAACCAAGAACGAAGAACGAAGAACCAAAATCCAAAATCCAAAATCTCCCCTTGCCATCCCGCCACCCCCGCTTAATTGCCCTCTCCCCTTTGGCTTGGTAGCTCAGTTGGTAGAGCAGAGGACTGAAAATCCTCGTGTCGGCGGTTCGATTCCGTCCCAAGCCACCATTTTAAGTCACTGATTTACAGTGGTTTACCCTGAATCAAGCAGCCCCACACGAGAACGGGCCAATTGCCACAAATCGCCATTTAACGCCCCAAATAGCGACTTAAGTGGCCCTTAACTGGCGACAGCGTTTGCTGGCATTTTGACCACCAGTACCCATCCCGCTCCCGGGTGGCGCCTGCCTGTACGATGCTCCCCGACCGGTTCCCGCTCCGCCGTCCACCCTGGCTCCCCCGCCGCCAGCCCAGCCTCGCGGCGGCGCCAACACCCAGCACCGTTCCTATTTTAGTTCTCGTATAGCTGCCTCGCGGGAATCCTCCCCCCAACGGCAGCTTCCCGGCATAAGGCTTTCGGTTGGTGTACCGGGTTTACCCGGCCCGCACCAGCCTTCTCGCTCAGATCATCCACCGGCAACATGACCCGCGTCCCCGAAGGCGCACGCCAGAAACCACCTCATTCCGCATTCCTCGGAGTTGGCGTACCGGCGGAAGAGCCGGAATCGTCGGCCAGCCCCGAGGCGGAGCCGCCCAATCCATCGACACTGGCCTTTCCCCTGAAGTGTGGCCATATTATCGCCATGGCCATCCCCACCACCATCCAAGCCGAACTCCCCGCGGCCTTGGTCGTCCAAGCCCACGCCTACATCGAGGAAGGATGGGCCACCAGCTTTAACGAACTGCTCGCCGACGCCCTCCGTCGATACCTCGAATCCCACTCCGGCCGGCTCACCGAGGCCATGATCCTGAACGACGTGCGCTGGGGACTCCACGGGCCGGATCGACCGCGCAACGCGGGCCTTGAATCCGATCTGATCGGGCCTTAGAATCCTCGCATGGCAGAGTCCCTGGAAATGGCAGCGTTTGAACGCGGCGTGCGGCCCGTGGCCGAAATCGTCTTTCCGGAAAAATCGCAGGCCGTGCTTGGATTCCGCCCGGCCCCCGAATTCCAGGCCCGCATCGAGGAGCTGGCCGCCAAGTCGACCGAAGGCACGCTCACCGACGCCGAACGCTCCGAATACGAAGGCTACGTCCGCGCCAACAAATTCGTCGCCATCCTCAAACGCCTGGCCCGAGAAATCAGCCGCCCCGCGGCCTGATCGATGGACGCACGGCGCCGAGGCCAAGTTCGGGAACGCGCCGAACATCGATGTGAATACTGCCAGCTTCATCAGGACGATTCCCCTCTCGCTGCTCTCCACATCGAGCACATCATCCCGCGGGTGCACGGAGGGAATGACGAGCTCGACAACCTCGCCCTGGCGTGCATCGACTGCAATCTTCACAAGGGACCGAATTTGACCGGCTTTGACCCCTCGACCGGCGCACTGTGCGAACTGTTCCATCCCCGGCGGCACCAATGGTCGGACCACTTTGAATGGGTGGGGACTCACATTCTCGGCAAAACCGCCATCGGTCGGACCACGGTCCAAGTCCTCCAAATGAACTCAGAGGATCAATTGGCGCTGAGATCACTGTGAGGTCCTCAAGTCAGTTCGATATCGAATTCCGTTTTATAGCCAGCGAGGACCTCAAGATCTTTAAGGAGAGCGTGGAGTTCATTATGGGTTTTGACCAACTCCTTGAATGTAACGTGCCTCGATTCCTCCATCAGCCCTGAATCAGCGTCTTGGCGACGGTGAAGACGTCGATCACTTGGCCTTCGGTGGTGATGGCCTTGCTCACGAGCTGGCGGATGGCGGCGTCGATCTGCTCGGGTGCTTCGCGGTTCTGGCTGCTCCGCTTGTTCGGCGCGGCTGTACCGCCGGAAGAGGCGGAATCGTCGGCCCGGGCGCGACGCCCTTCCACAACACTTCCTCCCCAATGCCCCAACGCCAGATCGCCCACGCTCAAACCGGCCGCGAATGCGCCCTCAACCACTCCGCGAACTCCGCCTCCGACAACTCTGCGGCCGCCAGCGCCAGCGTCCGCAATGTGGCGTCCACCTAGCTCGCCTCCAGCCGCCAGCCGTTGATCTGCAGGAAAACCACCGCCACGATGAAGCCAATCCGCTTGTTCCCATCGATGAACGGGTGATTCTTCACCAAGCCAAATCCATAGCTGGCCGCCAGTTCGAAAACGCTGGGCGTTCCATAGGCAAAAAGGTTCTCCGGTTTGCTCAAGGCCGAATCCAACAACCCTTCGTCACGTATTCCCGCCGCGCCTCCAAACTCCGCCAGCGACTGCTCGTGAGCGATCAAAACCACCTCACGCAACACCCAGATCGGCTCCTTCATTTGGCCAGCTCCCGCAGCGTGTGCCGATAGCGTTTCATCACGTCCTGCACCTGCTCCATTTGCCGCGCCACCTCTGCCGTGTGCGGACTGATTCGCACACTTCCCTCCGACGCTTCCGTGACGGTGACCGTGTCCCCTTCAGCCACCTTGAGATGCGCCAGCACCTCTTTCGGCAACACGATCCCCAATGAATTCCCTACCTTTCGTACTTTGATTTCAGTGGTCACCGAATACCCGTAACCACGAATGTTATAACAGTCAATCGAAATCCCCCTCGCCCTTCCGCCGCCGCATCCGCACCGGATCGACCGGCTTCGCCGGCCGCGTCGCGCCGATCAACTTCGCCGCCGCCACCATCTCCTCCAGCCGCCGCAGCTTTTCGCCCACCGGCAACGCCGCCAGCTGTCGACGACGCTCCACCATCCGAGCCGCGAGTTCTTTCATCAGATCGTTCATACCAACATTTTGGATAGAACCACGAATAAATAGCACGAATGGCACGAGTAGAGAAGGGCCATCAGATCATTGTTCCTCATCGACCACTGAAGACCTGGAATTGCGAAGTCTCCTAATCATTCGTGCCATTCGTGCGATTCGTGGTCAAAACCAACGGCCGCCATGACGCCGCGTTCATCGGACGATGCGTTTGTAACGCAGATCCACGTGTTTAAAGTTCAAAAGAATGGCGAGCTTGAAACCGGTGATCGCCAAGTAGCCCATCATTTGGGCGACGTGGGTGTCGTTGAACTCGGCCACCACTTTCGGATCGACGACAACCAGTCCATCCACCAGCAGGTCAGGAACCAGAGTGTCCACCTGTACCCCCTCGTAATACACCTCAAAGCACCTCTGTTGTTCTACAGAGTGACCGCGCCTGGACAGCTCGATCGCCAGGGCATTCTCGTACGCCTTCTCCCCCAAGTCCGGCCTCAGGACATTCGGCACCTTCATGGCCGCCCCTACGACAGAGTACGACAGGCGAGGGTACAGCAGTCTCCCACCCCGTCCCCGCGAAGTATTGGCAGCAGCAGCCTCGTTGAAATCATTCGAGTCCATTCGTATCGACGCGCTGTGATCCGAAACGATCGGCTTGTGTCAACGCACACCCGCCCTCGCGCCTTTCAGTCGATTTCGGCTACTCGCAACGCCCCGATCAACCTTGAACTGAAGATGAAACCACGAATGGCACGAATGATCAGCGGGTTACGCCAGCGTACCTTGTCACCCGCCAAGTGAAAATAGAGCCTTTCGCGACTCGGTTACTATTCGTGATATTCGTGCCATTCGTGGTTCCCCTCCGGATTTTCAGGGTAAGCCAGCCCTGCGAATTCTGAAGTATTCACGAGGCAGGTTCCGGCTCCGGTTCCACCGGCAAATCCAGAAAAAGCTGCGGGAAGTAAAACTCCTGTACCGCCGCGGGGAAAGCCGGGCGCAAGGGCCCTTTGGGGCTGGGCGATTCCAACACGCCTTCCTCGAGCCCGCGCTTGATGATTTCCGCCGAAACAGTGGCCCCCTTTCCGGTGATCTCCTGGACCCGGGCCCGTGGAATCTCGCCTTCATCCACCAGAACACGGACGATGCGCATGAGTTCCTCCCGATACCGCTGCACATGCAATGCCTGAAACTGGAAGTAGCGCTCCACCCGGGTCCGCAGCGAGGGCAAGTCAAGCAGCCCGCTCATAAACTGGATCTGGTCGAGCACGGTTTCGAGAAAGAACTCGCAGAACCCGGCCAGCGCCCCATCCGAAAGAGCGCCCCGGCCATCGAGATCACCCTGCCGCCCGCGGTCCGCGGCGGCCAGGCCGGCGAAATACCGCTGTCGACGCCGGGCCAGCCCGCGTGAAAGCGTCCACAACCCATGGCCACCCAGTCCATGCCGGATCAGCAGCGCCTGGGAGTGCAGGCGCACGACCCGACCGTTGCCGTCGCCAAACGGGTGAAGCCAAGCCAGCCGATGATGCGCGGCGGCCACCGCAACGAGCCGTGTCGTTTCCAGAATCCCTGTGCCTCCGTAAAATGCATGAAAGCGGTCCATGAACTCGGGCAGCGCCTCAACATGAGGCGGCGTGTGCCGCCCAACATCGACCATAAAACCGCGCAGGCGCCCCGGCTCAATCCGATACGCGCCGCCGCCCGTGGTCTTCGCCCAGTGCAAGCGATCGGGAAGGCGGGAGTAGAATTCCCGATGCAGCCAGCACACGAATTCCGGGGCGTACACATCCACCGGCCCGGCCGCCAGCCGCTCCTCCATGTCCCTCTCGACGGCAATGTGCGCCAGACTGAGCTCCTGGTTGTCACGCTGCGTTTCGTCGTCGGCAAAGTCGCGCTTCAGCGCCCGCTCGATCTCCCGTGGCGTAGTTTTGTGCCCCTCGATCAGGTTCGAGTAATAACAGTTCATCTCCCGAACCAGGTCGGCCACCCGCTCCAACACCACCCGCGAATGCACCTGCCCCGTCAGTCGCCCCGCGGCCTTCAAGACCTCGCAGGTCAGTTCCGACAACCGCGCCTCCCGCGCCTTCGGAAGAAGCGGTTCCATCGAACGGGGATGCCGGGCAGCGGGCATGAGGAAAAAACCGAAAATGTTTCTGAGGATCCGTTATCAATCATAAACTACTCATAAAAAGCCGTTTGTATACTCTTATTTCACCCGTTTTCCTCATTTTCTGAAAATCTCTCCGAAGATCGTTCCCACTCCACGACAGCTCACTGCCAACAGACGCCCTCCCCAACCTCGCCCTCTCGCCATCCCGAAGGGACGCCAGACCATAGCCGATAGGGGTAGGGACGCCACATTGGATTGCGGCGCCCCTCCCACCGAACCGGACGGGCGGATTTCCCGCATCCGGCTCTCCAGTCAGCGTTTGGCTCCACGAAGGAGACTCAGCGTTTCTTCTCGGG
>JBJXFS010000389.1:0-5575 GCA_046155625.1 Verrucomicrobiales bacterium
TTGAAATCGCCGGTGTAAAGAAGCGAGGCGCCGTCGACGAGCCGGGTCACATGAATCTGCGCGCTGCCCAGCGTGTGGCCAGCCGGCAACAGCATGAGCCGGTGGCCGCGCCAGGTCCACGCGCGACCGAACATGTGCGGTTCCAAGGCATACGCCCCGCGAAAGCGCGCCGTGATGAGCTTCGCCGTCCCCTTGCTGGCGATGATCGTGCCGTGCGCGGCAAAGTGGTCCGCATGCGCATGCGACACAAACGCCCAGTCCTGTCGGTCCCATGGATCCAGCCACAACCCGCACTCAGGCAGGAAAATGCCGCGCTTGGCGACGACTGGAATGCGAGGTGGGGGTGCGGACACGGCGGAGCGGCCTAACCATGCCTGCCTCACGCCGATGGCAAGCCCGCTTGCACCCGGTCCGCCGCCGAGTCCGGTGGCCAGATGCTGACACCCGATCAACTCGAACGCGTGCGCGCCGCCCGCCTCTACGAGCCACCGGATTACTTCCGCCCCCTCGCCAAATCAGAGATCTTCCCCGCCACCCACGACCGGCCCGATGCCCCGCTTGAAGTGGACGTCGGCTGCGGGGACGGCGGCTTCATCCTCGCCCTCGCCGCCGCACACCCGGAACGCGATTTCCTCGGCCTCGAAAAACTCCTCGGCCGCGCCCGTAAAGTGGTCCGCCAAGCGGCACGCCGCGGACTCACCAATCTCACGGCCTTCCAAATCGACAGCCCCTATGCCGTCCGCTTCCTGCTCCCAACCGCCGCCGTGGCCCGCCTCCACCTCCTCTTTCCCGACCCGTGGCCAAAAGCGAAACACGCCAAGAACCGCCTCGTCCAGCCCGATTTCTGCCGCGATGTCCATCGAGTCCTCGTCCCAGAAGGCGAATGGTTGTTCAAAAC
The DNA here is from genome assembly GCA_046155625.1 of Verrucomicrobiales bacterium. Lineage (GTDB taxonomy): Bacteria > Verrucomicrobiota > Verrucomicrobiia > Verrucomicrobiales > V1-33 > CAJBME01. The sequence continues at coordinate 899 of JBJXFS010000389.1, forward strand.
CGACCACCCCGAGTATTTCTCCGAAGCGATCAGCACCATCCGCCGCTCCGGTCTCTTCCAAGAACTCGACTGGCCCGACACCGCGTTTCCCTACCCGCTCACCGACTTCGAACGCCAATGGCTCGCTTCCGGAAAAGCCATCCAAAGCGCCCGATTTCGGCGGGGGGGGGGAAAGGGGTAAGCGGGAAGGGGTAAGGGATGGGAGTTGTGCTTGGTTCTTGGTTCTTGGTTCTTGGTTCTTGGTTCTTGGGTTCTTCGTTGGTGGGGAAGATTTGGTTTTTTTTGGTTGGTTGGTTGGTTGGTTGGTTGGTTGGTTGATTGGTTACCTGATCATGGGGAGCCCTTGATCCGACGAGATCGAAGTTGTCGGAAGCACCTGCGCTGGCGCGGAGGATGGATGGTTGAAGCTGACGAACCATCGCGTGGGCGGAAAAGACCTGTTCAGGATACTTGGAATCGTCCGCGTCCTCGAAGTGGCCGCTGCGCTGATCGCCCTGCCACCCATGACTGTTACTCGCCCTGTCCATCGTGGCACGCCCGTTTCAGGCTGAATACTGACCACTGACCACTGAATACGGACCTCCGCCCTCCGACCTCCGACGTCGGACCTCCGATTTGGCATTCGGCCTTTTCCGTGTTTCTTGGCGAATGCGGATATTGGGTATTGATCACGGCACGGTGCGGGTGGGGTTGGCCCTGAGTGACGAGCTGGGGGCGCTGGCGCATCCGTTGGAGGTGGTGCCGGAGCCGCAGGCGTTGAAGCGGATTGGGGAAGTGGTGCGTGAGCGCGGGGTGACGGCAGTGGTGCTTGGGCTGCCCCTGCGACTCGATGGCACGGAGGGGCCGGCGGCGGAGCGGGTGCGTCGATTTTTGGCGTCATTGCGGCGGCGGTTGCCGTCGGGTGTGCCGGTGCATTTACGGGACGAGAGCTTTTCGACGGTGACCGCGGCGGACCGATTGCGGGCCGCGGGGCGGAATGCCAAGCGGCAGAAACCGGTGATCGATCGAGCGGCGGCGGCGGTTATTCTGCAGGAGTATTTGGACGAATTGGCGGGTCCGTCGATCTGGCTGGCCGATTCCGGCCTGATCGGGGAGAATAAGTCCGTCGCTGGCGAACGACCCGCGTCCGACCCGTGAACTGTCCGATGATTCTGAAGGCATTTTTATGGCGAATGGCCTCGGCGGCCGTGCTGAGCGTGCTGCTGGCGACGGTGGCCCACGCTGCCACGTGGCAGGACGCCATTGGCTACACGCGGTTGGTGGAGGAGATGGGAGGTGCCGTCCCGCGGGGCGCTGGGGTTTCGGTGAGTTTGGTCGAGGCATCGCTCACGCCCGACGGAGGCGAATATCTGCCCAGCGCGAACCTGGCTCCGACGACGGGAAATTTCGCGGGCAAGCTGTTCAATGTTCGCTCCGACCCATCGCCGGTTTCCTTTCACGCGGTGCGGGCCGGTGCGTTCTTTTTCGGTGTGAACACGAATCCTTTGGCTGGGGATGCCTCGGTTGCGCCGCTGGCGGGGAGTGGTCCATCAGCGGCCGTGCATTGTTATCAAGCCGACGGCTGGCTCGAAGACAACCTGATTCGCCTGGGAAGCCTGCAACCTCCGCGATTCGAATCGCAGGCGATCAGCAATCATTCGTGGATTGGTGCGGTGGGGGCGGATTTTTCCTCGGCCCAGGCCACCGAGACGTTGCAGCGGCTCGATTGGATGATTGTGAGTTCTGATCATGTGGCCGTGGTCGGGTTAAACAATGGTGCCTCCACGGCGGTGCCCCCGCTTCTCGGATCCGCCTATAATATTCTCTCGGTCGGCCGCACGGATGGCGCTCACAGCACCGGCACCAGTTCAGCGCATGTGGATGGCCCGGGCCGCGTAAAGCCTGAATTGGTCGCACCGATGACGGCGACCAGTTGGTCGACCCCTGTGGTCAGTTCCTGTGCGGCGGTGTTGGTGGATGCCGGCACGGCTGTTTCGCCGAGCGCCCGTCGCTCGGAAGTCATCCGGGCGCTCCTCCTCGCCGGCGCACGGAAAGATCCGTTTCCCACGTGGACCCAATCGTCAACCCGGCCGCTCGATCCGCATTTTGGCGCCGGCGAGGTGAACATTTGGCGCAGCCACCGTGTGCTCGTGGCTGGCCCGGTCGAGGCGGGCGCCGCGGAACCCGCACGTCGGAGCGGCTGGCACTACACACCCTCGATGGCGCCCGGGACCGTGCGCGCTTACCCATTGACCGTGCCCGAGGGATGCGTGGCCCGTGAACTCGCCGTCGCCCTGGTCTGGAACCGCCAGGTGTCACTTTCCTTACCCTCCTCTTGGATCAATCCGCAACCCGCACTGGCCAATCTCGACCTCCACCTGGTCGCCCTCCCCACCACCGGTACCGAAGTGGAGACCGCCCGCAGCGAAAGCGGCGCCTCCGGCAGCGTGCCGCATCCCATTGAATATTTGCATCAGCGCCATGCACCCGCGGGACGCTACGACCTCCGAGTGGTGAATGCTCCCGCTGAGAGCTCCGAAACCAGCTACGGTCTGGCCTGGTTCCTGGACCTTGGGCCGGCTCTGCCTCCCGAAATCGCCTCCCAATGGTCGGCCGATGCCCAGTCGTTGACACTCACTTTTTCCCGACTCGGCGTGGGATTGACTTATACATTGGAAAGCTCCGACAACCTGCTGAACTGGACGCCACTCCAATCGATCACGGCCAGCACCCCCACGGCCACTCTCGTCCTCACCGGCCCGCCCGCCCGCGCCTTCTACCGGCTCGTGTGGGCGGAGTAAGGGGCGTGCGGTTCTTCGTTCTTCGTTCTTCGTTCTTCGTCCATTATTGCGCCGCCGAGGGCGTGCATTAAGGTGGGCGGCTGACCATGGACAAGCTGCAAGAAATCATCGCGCACAAGCGCACCGAAATCGCCCGACTCCTCCCATTGGAGGAGAAGTACCGTCATGAGGCGGCGCGGCGGAACGATTTCCGGTCGTTCGCGCGGGCCATCAACCGCGGACCGGACGATTTGGGCCTGATCGCGGAGGTAAAGAAGGCGTCTCCCTCGGTCGGCGTGATCGCGGAGTCGTTCGACCCGGTGAACCAGGCCAAGCTGTATGCCCAAGCCGGGGTCAGCGCGATTTCGGTGCTGACGGACGAAAAATTTTTCCAGGGGCAGTTGGGCTACCTGACGCAGATCCGCCGGACCGTCGATGTCCCGCTGCTTCGCAAAGATTTCATGGTCCATGAGGTGCAAATTTACGAGGCGGTGATTGCCGGGGCCGACGCCATTTTGCTCATCGTGGCCGCGCTGACGGACGCTGAGCTCGCCCGCCTGCAGCAATGCGCCCACGCGTTTCAACTCGATGTCCTGGTCGAAGTGCACGACCGCGACGAGCTTGAGCGCGCCCTGGATCTGGAGGCGCGGATCATCGGCGTCAACAACCGCAACCTCAAGACGTTTGCGGTCGACTTGCATACGACCGAACGCCTGAGCGAGGAGGTGCCCGAGGATGTCCTGCTGGTCAGCGAAAGCGGCATCAAGGCGCCGGAGGACGCCCGCCTTGTCCACTCATGGGGGGCGAATGCCCTTTTGGTCGGCGAAGCGCTGATGCGAGCTCCGGACGTCGACACGGCGGTGCGTGGATTGATGCATCCCGAGGCCGTGATCAGCTGAGGCGCCAGCTCACGGTACGGACATCTCGAACCGCGGGATGCGGGTCAACACGGGAGTTCCTTCATCGGTCACCGCGAGAAAACTGCCGGTGGCCGCGCTGTCGGTGGCCACAACATGGTAGCTGTTATACGAGAATTCCTCGCCTGGTCTCAGGTAGGGAGTCTGTCCCACCACGCCGTCGCCTTCGACGACCAGCTTCTCGTGATTCTTGGATTCGATGATCCATTTGCGGCCCTTGACCGTGAGCGGGACCTTCGATTTGTTCGAGATGGTGATAAAATAGACGAAGGCATACGGCCGATCCGGTGGAGTCTCGAGGCTGTCCATGTAAATGACCTCGTCCACCGTCGCCGTAAATCCTGGGAGCTCTTGTGCCTTCATGACCACGCTGAAGGCACCTTTCGTGGAAGCCAGCGCCCGCGCAAGTGCTCGTTCCACGTTCTTCAGGCTGCTGGATCGGCCTGGAGCGACTCTTTCAGACGAGCTGCGCGTCCATCGCATTGCGCCTGTTCCTGGCCAGAAGTCGGCATTCTCCAACGAGGGGCAAACCCCCGTCCCATACCAGCCTGGGCCAGCGGCCCAGGAAAGCCGCCCAATAACAATCAAGGGCTGAAAGCCCGCCCGATCCCGCTCTGAAACTGAACTCGCTGAACCCCGCGCCGTCTGATGGCCCCACCCTTGAAGGAACGGGCATTGAGCCCTAGGTGGATTCAAGGTCGTTTTTCCCGGGCCGTCGGTCCGCGCTGGTATGGTGACGGGCCGTTGGCCCTGTGGCAGTCACTCCCGTAGACCCCAACGTTGTGAGTCAAAGCTGGTTTTTCGAGCTCTTGGGGCACGAGAATCACACAGGTGACGTCGAGGACGAGGACGAGGACGAGGACGAGCGGCGCAGAGGATGGACGGCTGAAAAAACCCGGATGGGAACCACGAAAAGCACGAAACACACGAAAAACCAAGGCGTTGCCCAATTATCACCGTCCACCTGATGGATGAGGAGGTCGCTTGTCCTAACCCAATGA
>JBJXFS010000390.1:0-36068 GCA_046155625.1 Verrucomicrobiales bacterium
ATATGGTGTTTTTTCATGGGATCACCACCCTCCCACAATTTCCTCGCCTCGTGCAAGACTCCTCCATAACCTTCACGCCCTCATCAACCGCGTCAGCGCTTGAAGCGTCAGCGAACTCGTTCAACAAAACGGATGCAGGCAACGGCTCGAATGGCATCTGTCGTGGCATCGACGCTTCCCGCTCGCCGTCGCCTGATCCGAAACGTTCTGCTCCAAGATGAGTCCCTTTTCCATCGCAATCGAACTGTGCGAGGAGTTGATCGATCAACTTTCTGAGGATCCCACTCGCCATTTCGGAGCAATCGGCACCTCAAATTTCGAGCGGATTAGATTTTACTCTTTTGACCACTTTCGTGGCATCTTCACTTACGACGAAGCTAAAGAGCTCGTTCCAACATTAAGTGATACAATAGAGATATATTTGATGCGAGTCACCCATACTTACTCCCTGCTTGGACCTCTGGTCGCGAAGCTCAGATCAGTGGCGCCAGCGTTTAATGCTAACGGCAAAGTCGTCTTTCTTGGTTCCTGGGGAATGGGTCCGTGCGAAGTCGGTCGCCTGATTAGGAGCATTAACGATCGTGACGTGTTTAGAGAATTCCTGAGGAGTGCCGGGATTACTGAGGATAATGTCGATGCTCAACGTCGCTTGTGTGTACCATTTATCCAAGCAGAACAAGTCGGAGCACCGAACCCCTGACCAGCCGCGAGTTCCATCCGCCATGCCCTTTCAGCCTTCAATCCACGGTCGATGCCGCGCCCCCGGTCAGGGGTTCGGTGTCCTCTGAGCGTTCGCCCTAAACTCAAGATACACATTCATCGTCATGGGAATGGCTTTAGTCTACTGCCGAGTTTCTCCGCACAACGCCAAAGCGTTGTTGGGCCAGCCAACCCTTATTCACCAGTATCTAGACCCCGACAACCCGGCCGACCCCCCAGCTAGAGGAGGGTTTTTCAGCCGCTTGTTTGGTGGTGGCGCAGCTTCATCGTCGGATTCCGTAGCTTTGGAGCCGCGCACTGACAGGGACGAAGGGGATGCCGACAAGGCTTGGAATGCGATCCATTTTCTGCTGACAGGTTCAGCCGAGGGAGGCAGCTTTCCTTTAAGCTTCATTTTGGAGGGAGGCCAGCCGGTAGGTGATGAGGACGTTGGCTACGGACCGGCTCGAATCTTTACGCCCATCCAAGTAGCTCAGATTGATTCCGCATTGACGGCATATACCGAGGATGGGATGAGGTCTCAATACGATGGCAAGGCTATGGATACGGCCAAAGTTTATCCTCAGATTTGGGGACGAGAGCGCGAAGATAACTTCGGCTACGCGTGGCAGAACTTTACCGCCCTCCGTGAGTTTATCCAGATAACCCGCAGCACAGGCAGCTACCTGATGCTCTACTTGAGCTGATCCGTGTGATCACGTCTCCAGAAAATTCTTGGCGAACAAGGCGTGGATGGCAACCCCGAGGGCTGGCGAGTTTGTTTTTGAATTCCGGCTTCCATTTCAGCCCTCTGGTTGCCATCACTTGATCGTTAGGCCGCACCACGTCACACCATGAGAGGCGATCCAGCATGGGAGAAAGATTTCAAGAAAGCGCAGTCGGTCACGAGCGTCATTATCAATTCGAGAGATTATGACCGGATTCCTTACGGCAGTGAGGAGGACGATTGGGGCGCAGATGGCGGCCCTTGCCATGATTGCGGAGTCACGAAAGGCTCACTGCATTTGCTCGGCTGTGACGTTGAGCGTTGTCCGCGTTGTGGAGGACAGGTGATTTCTTGTGACTGCTTTTATGATGAGAGACCAGGTTCGGCCTAACAAGATTGGTTAGCATCCCGCGGAGCGCAGCGGAGCCGGCATCTCTCACCCAAGCGCCAGCAACATCTGCCCGGCTTCGTCCTCGTCGAGGTGGCCATCCCCATCGTCTTCGGGGCCGTCCTGGTCGTCCCGCTCGCCATCGTGGTCCTCGTCGGCATCCTCGGCATCATCCTGGACATCCTCCTCCCGCTCCCGTGGCCTACCCCTTCGCGCCGGTGCCAGCCTGACCGCGGGTTCCTCGCCTACTGGTGCTCTTTCCGCGGGGGCCTCCCCGATTGGCTGGTGGCTTCTCAGTCGGCCAAGCGCGTCCGCCCGCACGGCCACAAAGGCCATTGATGGGTCATCGGCCCAATCGAATTTGGCGTTCCACTGTTTGTTCCGCTTCTGAGCGTAGGCATAGGCGTCCGCTTGCACGTTGAAATCGACTTCGGGCACCGGCTCCCCGGTCGTTCGCCACTCCCCACTGGCATCCCTCTCAGCTAAAACGACAACCCATGCCGAGCGTGCCGGCTTGCTCTCTGTGGCGGCGGTGGAATCGGCGGAGGGCTTCCGGGTGCGACTGGCCATCCCCCGAGAGTATGTCGTCAATGCGGTGGCGGCTTGCGCCCGAACCACAACCCTATTGACGCGCCGCTCTGAATTTGATATAAGCGAGCGAGGTTTGTGCGCGGCTCCGGTGCATGAATCTCATTCGTGGCAGGGACAGGAGCACGTTTCTGGGAGGTCTGACAATCCAAATCAAAAGCTCTCGGAGACACCATTAGCACCATGAGTCAAATAATCGAAAGAGCCACCCACGCCGAAAAGCGTAGAAGCAACAAATACGGCTACGTCTACCGTCAGCCCAATGCGGTGCTTTCCACGGTCTCGGCTAAACAGGTAGTTCTGAGGAACGTGAACGGAGTAATCGCCAAGTTCGAGAGAACGAAAGGCGACCGGCTCCGCAGAGTGGGCTGAGAACCACGCCAGCCCTAAACGAGAGGTCGGGGAGAAATCTCCGGCCTCTTTTTTATGCCCCGCAAACGACAAAAACCCCGCCACAGCGTGAGCCATGACGGGGCCGTATGAGCGGCGGCGCGCCGCGTCTATGTGGGCCAAGTCAATCCACCGGCGGTTGATGCCGCGCGGACGATAGCGGTGGCTGAGGGCCGAACCGGCGGATGACGTCGGGCAACCCGAGCATGACCACAAGGCGAAGGAGGGCGTGGCGGTCCACGTTCATGCGCCATCCCACCCCATGAAAAAACTCCCAGCGGCGTGAAAGACTGGCCCCCGAGCCGCCGTTGTCCTGATGCCCGGGCGTCCCCCACCGGGTGCAAAATTCGCTTGAAACAGCAGGCGTTTCTGTGGCGTACTACTCCCGGCGGCCAAACAACTCAAGCTCCGCGCTCAGGCGTTCCAGGATGTCGCGATGAACGCCAAACGGGGAATCACTGGCCGGCGGGGCGGGTTGAGCATTGGCGGGCCAGCATGTCACGGGAAAGGTAAAGTGGTCGGTCGTATTTCATGGATAATACCAGGGGCGAGGCTCCCCTTTTTCATCGGACGGCATTTCGGCCGCCACCAGCCCAACCGATCAATCTTCCGCTACTCGCGGAAGACAGGTTTTGTCCGATACCCTTTGATTGATAACTCCCAGCCACGGGCGGCATCGGCGTTGCCATGGCAGAAAGATTGCACCGCCTCGCCCCGAAGCAAGGGCGAGACGAGGGCGAAATGTCATAGGTTCTCATCCCAGCGGACGTTGGCCCCGGTGAGTTCCTGAAGTTTCTCGTCAGCGTCCTTGTCACGGTTGCGAATCTGCTCCTTCAATTCGCGAATGTATGCTGAGAGCGCATTGTCCGGGTTTTTGAATTGCGCTTCTTCGACGCTAAAGGCCATGGCTCGGATTTGCGGAATCGTGTTGCGCTCCCACCCGCGGACTTTTCCGATAACGGCTGTAACCTGTCGGCCAGCGTGCTGCCACGTAAATTCAACGGGCTCGCTCACGTCTTTCCACGCGGCCAAGCCGTCGAGGTATTTATCGACATCACGGGATGCGTGGCGACCAACGCGCGCGGCCATCGCACGAACGCTTTTCGGGTTAAATGCCGTGATGACGGCGGGCAGGACTACGTCGAGGGCTGTGACAATATCCGACGTTCTCAGTAGAGAATTGTGAGTTTTTCGGGGTTTGGATTGGCGGCTTGCGGCTGTTCGGCGGCGCGGATGGAGTCAAATGGCACAAGCGGGCGGGTGCTCCCCGGGAGCAGGATTTGCGGTAAGTGGCCGCGGTTGAGCTTCCTTCTCAGGGTCGAGAGTGAGCAGTTCCACCGCCGGCTGAGATCCTTCAGCGGGAGCGCGTCGAGAGTTTCGGGTGATACGTTGTCCACAGCCTAGGCGGAAGTGTCAATCACCGCGCAAACTTAGCCATTCGACGGCATCCCTGCGCAAACTCGCCATCGATGTCACCGGGCCGAAGAGCGCGGATTCGGGTAACCTCGCGGAATCGGCCATTCTTGCCCCAGAATCGGCCATTCTAGCGCGGTTTGGCTTCGGGGGAGACGCACGGGGCGGTTGAAACCCGGACGCGCTTACACGCCGATTTCGCGGGGGCGGTGGGGGCCAGTCTGGTGTCGATGCCTTAACCTTCTCAAAGACCTCTGGGGCGGCCTGCTTGATCTTCGCGGCCTGGTTTACGTAGGTGCGGTTCGTGTTGAACAATTCAGCGGCCTTGTGCGCGGTCTCGCGCTCAGGCTTGGAAACTTGCACAATTTTTTGTGGAGGTTTTTCCTCGTCCTTCCTTGGCCTTCCGCCCTTGTCTTGCGCCTTTCTGATCGCCGCGATCAAGTCCTCGGCCTCGACGGCGATGGTCGCCCACTGGCCGCTCCAGAATCCCGCGCTTGCGCTCAGTAAGCGGAACCTTATCGCCACTCACTTCTCAATCACGCGGACCTTGCCTGCTCGATGCGCTCCACCTCCACCAGCGGGATAAGTCGGTACTTGCGACCCGGCGGCCGGATGCTCGGGATTTTGCCGCGCTTGAGCCATCGTCTGATGCTCTGTGGTTCGGTGCGCCACCGGGTGGCCAATTCTTCGACGCGGAGGAAAATCGGTTGCGTGTGCTCGGATGCGGCGTCCATGCTCATAGGGCGGCGTCAATCCATACGGGCTTGAAAAGGCCTAAATGGGGCGGATTATGGCCGTAAATGGCGCTGTAACGCGTTGAATGACAACCTGTTGGCTACTACTGCAATTCGATTGCACTAACGGGAAGGGGGCGCGCAAGGCGGAAACCTGTTGAACAGTGGTGTGCAAAAAGATTCCTTAGGGGGGGTAGGGGGTACCCCTATGTGTCGGAATTCTTTACACTGTTCAAGGTGCCACGCCATTGCATTATGCACGATTGCCCGAGGCGGCGTCGACCGGTGGCGTGGCGGTGGACGTGGCGTCTTCCTGCTTGGCTTTGCTCGCTTCCACCATCGCGGCGATGCGCTCGATGTCATCGCAACGATAGCCAACCTTACAGCCGGCAACCATGTGCCTGACCAGTCTGCCTTGTGATTCAAGAGCGGCGACGTGAGCGACAGAGATGTGGAGCCTCTCGGCGACGCCCCGTTGACTCAAGAATTGAGTGCCATCATCGTCGACGTAGTCGCACCCTGGACCGTCGGGGCGATGGCGGAGCGGGACGCGGCCAGAACGCCGCTTCCGTGTCTTTCGCGGTGGTGCGGAATCGATGACAGCCAAGTCTTTTCGCAGGTTCTCAAGTGCCTGGGCCACGGGATTGGTCGGTGCCGCGTCTGGTGCCGGCGTTGGAGCAGCTGGCGTGCTCGGTGCCGGCGGCGGCGGTGGAGCGGTTGGTATCAGTGCGGCCTGGGCCAGTGTGTCAGCAGCAGCCCCAGCAGCAGCAGAGACCGTGCGGAAAATCAGGGCGAGTCGGGCGGATAAGCTCATACAATTTCAAGGTCGGATGTCATGCCTCCCTCACCTTATCAGCGGCGGCCACAAGCCGGCGGGCCTCGGCGATGGGTTGGGCCAGGTATCTGAAAGCGAAGTGGGCGGCCTGCTCCACGTCACCGGCGAGGATGATTGGAGCGTACCGCCTCGTCCATGCGGCTATGGTGCCGACCACGGCCGACCAGTGGAGCCCACGCCGAAGTCGGTGCAGGTCCGCCATGCTCCCCTCCACGACGACAACGAAGGAATCGCAGCTATTGCGGGAGCGGCGTAGCTCGGCCTCAAACCGCTCGCGGGATTGCGCGAGGCAACCGATCAGGTCCTCGGGCGCCTTGCGTTCAACCACGATCGATGGATTCGCGGCCAGGGCGAGATCGCCAGTTTCGAGTGTCGCGCGCTCAATCCTCCACTCGGGTGGGGCGAAGGGTGCCCACGGGTGTTCTCGCGGTTCGCGGCTGTCAATAAGGAGCGTGGTGCCGGCGGTCATGCTTCTGCTTGTGGCGGCCTTGTCATGACATCGTGCTCCGCCCCGTCGACCCTGTCGGGCCACTGCTTCAGAATCCGATCGCGCCATCGCCGATAATCTCCCTCCACGCGTTCCCACGTGCCGTCCTTCCATTCGCTTGGGTCGGGGCGCCAGTAGGTGCTCGCGGCGCCGGTCGAGCGGTTCACCGTCATTTCGCAGACCACTCTCGCCTTGGGTAATCGTAAGACGAAGGTCGTGGTCATGCTTTATCCCCCCAGTTGCTACAGACACGGGCCTCCACCTCGATCGGCACCTCGGGATAAAGATCGGCCATCGCCTTGATCATGATCTCGCGGGTAAGTTCGCACACGGCATCCGCCTCGAAATCGGGGGCTTCCACGATCACCTCGTCGTGAACGGTGCTGATGATCCTTGATCCTGCGGGCAGCTGATCCGCGATCTGGACCAGTGCACGCTTCATGCCGTCGGCGGCTCCACCCTGGACTTCGGTATTGACCAGCGTGGTGAACCGCTCCCACTCGTCGGCACCTTCGGGGATCAGGCGGCGGCGACCCATGCGCGTCCGCACTTCGGCAACGTCACCGCGGGCGAGCCCCCACCCCTTCGCGTGCCAGCGGGAAAGCCCCTTGTATTGGGCGAAGAACAACGCACGGATTCGCGCGGCATCCTCTTCGGCAATGGTCACGCCATAGGAGGCGGCTGCATAACGGACAAGCCCGGGGGCGCCTTGCCCATAGAGCAGCCCGAAATTGACCGCCTTGGCCAGCTGGCGGTCGGCCTTGGTCACGTCGGCCAGCGACTTCTCCAGAACCGCCGCCGCCGTTTCGCGGTGGAGATCGGCCCCGTCGCGGTAGGCGGAGAGCATCCGATCATCCTGGGCGACCACTGCGGCGATCCGAAGCTCTATCTGGCTGTAATCCCCCACAATCAGGTTGTGACCGGGTGCCGGCACAAAGGCGGAGCGGATGGCGCCACGTCCGATGTTCTGAAGATTCGGGCGAGACGACGAAAAGCGGCCGGTGTCGGTCCCGCACTGGTTGAAGCTGCATCGAATGCGGTTGTCCATCCCAGCGGCCTTGATCAGGCTCTCCGGTTGTTGAGCAGCCTTGTCGGCCGACCGATGGCGGAGTATGGCGGAGGCGGCCGCGGATTCCCCGGCGACCCGCTTTAGCGTTCCCTCGGCGGTGTCGTCGATGTCGAGCCCGCCAGATCGGAGCGCGTCGAGCAGCTGGGCCGGTGATCGGAGATTGAGATCGGGCATTCCCAGAACCGCCCGCACCTCGGCCTCGTGCTTCCCAGCTTCCACGGTGGCGTCGGCCTTGATGCGGCGGAGCAACGCACGGTCGATGCCCACGCCCGCGGACTCCATGCCGACCACGACGCCCAGCAGGCGCATTTCAAGATCGACCACGTCGTCGAGACCGGCCTCCACCAGATCGGAGCGGAGCACGTCGGCCAGACGGTGCAGGTGGGCAACGTCCGCGGACGCATAGTGCAGCTGATCCGGTGTCAGGATCAGATCGCCCCAGTCGGAGGTGCTGAGATCAGGGCCGGGCGGAAGCCCGAGGTGGCGCTCAAGAACCACGTCGAGCCCGTGACGAAGTTTGGTGCCGGCGGCCAGTAGACGGCTCGCGGTGCAGGTGCAGAAGACGCGAGGCGGCCTGATCCCGCATTTCTCGGCCAGCCACCCCAGATCGAACTTGGCGTTGTGGGCGATGATCTCGGCACCGCCGACCAGCACGTCGCGGAGCGGTCCCAGATCGTAACCGATGGCGCGGAGGTCGAGAACGTGGATCGGGCCACCCTCGCGGCAGGCCGTGAGCAACCGGATGTCCCCGCGTCGAGGGTCGAGCCCATCCCCTTTCTTCGCGCCATAGGTTTCCAAGTCCAGGGCGATTGAGGGCGCGTCTTTGAGATCGGCGGCGACAACGGCCAGATCGGAGCGGCGAACAAGCAGCGGGGCGGCGGCGGAGGGATTATCGGCCGGCGGTTGGTAACCTTGGCAACCTTGGTAACCTTCCGGAGCAGCGGCTCCCCCAGTATTAATTAATCCCCTATATTCTAAATTATGTTCCGAATAATTAATTTCTCTACGCGTGGGGAGTCCAGAGGTTACCAAGGTTGCCAAGGTTACCACTTTTCCACCGTGCTCGGGTTCGGTTGAGGCGGATTTTGAGCACGGTTGATCACCTTTGACTAGGTTTAACTCAATCTGCTCCGAAGCGCCGGAAAAACCTCCTCCCCTCCGTTTCCCCGCGGCTTTCGTGAATTTGTACTTTGCGCGGGCCTTTCGACGGGCGCCATCGTCCAGTAACGTGATCCCAGCAAGCTCCCTGCCGACGTACCGGCGGAGCATTTGGCCGAATTCGGTCTGCTTCGATCTATCCCCCACCAGGTCCCCGAAGGTTTCGAAGGCGTCGATTTCGCCGTTTCCGTCTTTGATCACGTCGTAGATCTCCGGTTTCGTCACCCACTTATCGGGGCTCCGCGTGTACATGGTCTCAAAGAGCGCGATCATTGCCGAGGTTTCCTGATCGGCCGGGCACCCATCATCATCCACATGAGGCATGCACGGATCGCCAAGCCCGTGAAATTCCATGATCCCGCCGACCACTTCACCCCACCGCTTGAACGACGAGAACGGCGTCGATCCCTTCGGGGCGCCGGCGGCAAGCCACGTGTGAACCAACGTCGCGACCGCCGACAACAATTCCCCGCGGTACGTGATCACCCATCCGTGGAGATCGGGGATCGGGAAGGTGCGGTTGTTCGCGTCCTCCTCCCCAAAGAACAAGCTGATCCGACGGGTGCGCGGCTCCATGTCGGTGCGGAAGGTCAGACCCGAATTTGCCGAAAGTGAAAACTCGATCTCGTTCGGAAGTTGTAGATCATCCTCCGCCCCGTTCCTCCCCATGTTCCGACTTCCGACCATGGATGCCGTCACAGATCCGATAAAATACTCGTCGTCGAGGTGACCTTGGCAGTTGGCGAAGTGCATGGTCCGCCGTCCGCTGCGCAAGGCCGCCACCATCCTCTTCCCGGTTTCCTCGGGATGTTTACCCAGCGGAGCGTCTTCGGTGAAATTTCCCTCGAAGATCAGCGGCGCCAGGGCGGCGAGGTAATCCTTCCCCGCGCGGGGTCGATTGGCGTGGTAGTGCCAGACCGGCGGGCGGTGATCGAAGCCCATGATTCCGCGGACGTATGGTGTGATCAGACGGGCCAACGCGTGCACGCCGCTCTGATCATCCGCCAGGGCGAAGCCGGCATGGACGCGGTGCAACCACGTGATCGCATCGGTTACCGACATCATCCTGGGCGGCCTCATGCCCGGTCGGAGAAAAGTCTGGAATCGTTCGTCATACCCTTCACAGGGAAGTGCGAATGTTCCCTCGGCCAGCGGGAGCGGAATCGGCACGTCGAGCACGCGGCGGATTTCCGGTAGGCAAGAGAGAAACGCGGGCGATGCCAGGGTGGCTGACGTGACATCCGCAGATGGAGTCATCTTCTCGAAGATCATATCGTCGGTCTCGCGGTCCCTCGTCACGATCCCTGTCTCGGCGAATGCCTCCAGACCGGTGCGGGCGTAGGGCGTATCCACCTTCCGAAAAACCATGGCGATGCGAGATCCGACGTGGATCTCGGCGACGCGACACACTTCCTCGGTTCGAACGTACCATTCCCGCTTCGGGCCGATGACGGCTCCCGCCTCAGCGGCAAATTCAGAGACGGAGCGACCGGCGGTGGGCAGCACGATCCTGGGCAGCCCATCGGGCGCCGTCGATCCTTTTCCACCCCAGAGCGGCCGCTTCTCGGTGCAGCAGGCGTCGACCAGACCCGGCTCCCGTGCTTCGACCCATCGACAGAGATCCGCCAGACCGCGCTCTGAGCAGTGGGCGTGCAGGCATTTGAAAACGGGCCACATGCCGGGCGGCTTGAAGATCACCGTGGACGAATCGGGTGCCGCATCTCCGAGTGCAGGTGTTGAATGATCGTCACGCCACGGGCATTCAATCGCGTGCTTGTTTGTTTCCGCGTCGAGCAAATCACCGCCAACGAGGTGCTTGGACTCGGCCAGCATTTTGACGTGGTCGATCGTCGAGAGATCCCCGGAGAAGTCGGCCCACCAAGGGCGCTCTTTCTTCGGTCGGCCGGCCTTACCCTTGATTTCCTCGGCGATCCCGAAGAGCTTCCGCAGCTGCGACCATGAAATCTCCGGCACCAGACCGGTCTGGGCGAATCGGTACCGTCCACCGGATTCGAGACCCGACGGCGTGGTCCTTACGGCACGACTCCGGACGAACAACTCGGCGCCGATCCCACCCACCAGCGTCGAAACGATCCTCTCTTCGGCCCGGATGTTCGCGGGCATGTCTGGGCAATTCAACCAGACGTGCACGCCGCGCGACGTGGTCTCATACGGCGCCGCGGCCAGTTGCGGCTGGGAATGCAACCACGTTATCACCACTTGTGGATCGCCAGGTCCGTCGAGATCCACGATGACCAGCGGCTCGTCGACTAGCACGCCGAGATCCCGGGCGTGACCATTCCCCCACCAGCGGCCGAGAAATGCATCGTCACAGACCGCTGATGTAAGTTGCTGCCAACCCTTGAGCGAAGGTCGTTTCTTACTCGGCTCGAATGGGACGACTCCCAGCCCGAGGTCGCGGAAGTAAGTCGCGGCACCCAGCCCCGACCGCTCGTTGATGTCTTGAGGTATTTCGAAAGTCATTGTTCGAGCGTTGGCGGGTAAGCGATCCGAAATTCCGTCCACAGATCGACGCGGGCGATCTCGGCGTTGTCATCGTCACCGGCTGCCAGGGCTAGCAGCTGGGCACGGCGATCGGGCGGTAAAGGCGCCGGGGTGGCAGTGGGATCGGGGGGATCCGGTTCCGGCTGGGTTTGATGGGTCATCGGGTGCGTGGTGCACCGCGAACATTTGCATCGAACAATTGACGCACTTAAACTCTGGTGTCGCTTGAGTTCAGCCCGTCCGCCGTCCTCGCAAGGGACGCGGCGGGTTTAGGCGGATGCGGCAGGCTTCTTCTTCGACTTCGCGGCTCCACGGGCTCCACGGGCAAATTCCCCAGCCCGGGCACGCGCAAGAAAGCGCTCCATGGCCTCGGGCGTCACGTATAGCCTGCCGTTGATGTCAATGGTTTCGAGGATTCCCTTTTGTCTCCACCGCCATCCCGTGACGTGGGTCACGTCCATGTCGGCCAGGAATGAATGAAGGGATCGGGGGGCGAGTGCTTTAGATGACATGAGGCAAAGATACCTTTCACCGCATGTCATTTGCAAAGGTTGCGATTGAAATAAGCTCCGTGAACCTATTTCAGTTTACGTTCAGAAGGCTTTTTCGGGAGCCAATCAAAGCGAAGCCGTGGAAAAGCTGCCTTTGCCGTATTGTATTCAGCCTTCGGAAACTTCTGCAACACTTCAGACTTAGTGGGCACCCGTCCAAGTTTTAGGGCTACTTTCCTTATTGCTTCGATTACTCGGAGGTCCATGCCTTGCTCATAGATAGCAAAATCGCGCGCATCGGCCATGGCTTTGGCTAAATGCATCAAGCCATCAGCATCGCGTTCTCGAACACACTTAGCGGCGCGCTCGGACATTTCCTCGATCAGGTCTTGGACAGCCACCCCCCATTCAAGTAAGGCGTCAGAATCTTGCGACGCCCGCTCAATCATCACGAAATTACGCCAAGCGTATGGACATTTTATGCCCCTTCCTGCGGTGGTCACTGTTTCCCATAGATAATCTTTTCGTGATAACTTTAGCCATCTCTGCTCCAGCCCCCATCGGTCGTACCAAAGTTGTACTTCCGAGCCTCGGAACTTTATTACACCTCCTCCAACGGTTCCATCGGGGTCGGCAGGCGGACCCCCGTACCACGCCCATCCGTCGTCATCGGTGAATGTCCAGATGCCCTCGACATCGGTTTGCTTGACGCGGGCTCGGTGCGCTTTCGTCGCTTCCTCGTAGGCGCGCAACTCCAGCAGAGCCTCCAACGCATCATCCATCCCGTCAGCAGCAGGCTTGAGCGCTGGCTTTCCTTTCCGCTGGGCCGATTTCTTCATTCCTCCCCCCCTCCGTTAAGTCTGAGCCGCGCGGCCATCTTGCGCCGGTGATCGTCCCTCAGGCGACCATAGACGCGCCCGATCAGGACGCCGCCGTCCTTGTGGCCGACCCATGAGGCGATGGTGAGGTAATCGACGCCCGCCATAACGGCGCGTGAAATGAACATCACGCGCAGGTGATGAAAACCGACGTGCGGGAGTTTGGCGGCATCGCGCACCCGCTTGAACGTCTCGCGGAAGGTTTTGGTCCGGCGGTCGTGTTTGCCCCGTTGCGGGCTGGGGAAGAGCCAGCGGGAATCCGGTTGGCGCCGCGTCTCCATTTGCTTGAGCAGATCAAGCAGATCAGGATTGAGGTCGATGGTCCGTGTTTCGCGGTTCTTCGCGGTGCCCCCTGATCCAATTGCCATGGTCCCGTTTTCGATGTCGACATCATCCCACGCCACGCACAGGGCCTCTTGCTCGCGCGCGCCGCTGTAGGCGAGGAACTGGAGGTAATCGGACAGTTGCTGCCCGTTCTTGAGGTCCGCTGTCTGGCAGGCGGCGAGCAGGGCGTTAAAGTCGGCCGTGGAAATCAGGGTGCGCCGCTTCGGTGGCGGTTCATCCATGAGCGGGATCACGGGTGTTTCGCGGAGGTGGCCGGCCTCTTTGGCGGCGGCCAGAATCCGGCGGAGGACCATGAGGTCCGTGTTCACTGTCCTGGGGCCGGTGGAGGTCGACCGCTTCTTGACGGTCCCCTCCCCCTTGAGCCGCTTGTTCTTGAACGAGGCGGCGTGAGCCGGCGTGATCTTGTCGATGCGGACGGCGCCGATATGGGCTTTCCATCGCCCTATGGACAGACGATGGAAATGTACAGTGCGCTTCTTCTTTTGAAGCGTCTCCCCGCTCTCCAGGTAGGCGTCGGCGAATTCCTCAAAGCTCGGCTTCCTCCCCTCGGCCGGCAATTTGTCCTCGCGCCGCTGGTGCCGGAGAACCTCCATGGCTGTCTTCGCCTCGGCGATCCCCTCAACCGGACGCCCGTCGACGGTGAGCGGGAATCGACGTGGCGACTTCCTGCCGTCGCTC
Organism: Verrucomicrobiales bacterium; assembly: GCA_046155625.1. Taxonomy (GTDB): domain Bacteria; phylum Verrucomicrobiota; class Verrucomicrobiia; order Verrucomicrobiales; family V1-33; genus CAJBME01. The sequence continues at coordinate 13,386 of JBJXFS010000390.1, forward strand.
CGCTCGATCCACAGTTGAGCGTAGAAGCGACCGTTGCGCGTGGAAAGGCCAGGAATCCGCCGGTTGCGTGAGTCCATGACCGGGGCGAACCTAGCCTTGTGGGGATCAACTCCAGACTCGCCTCGGGGGCGTGTGCTAGCGGCGGGCGTCTCGCTTGTCGTTGCATGGCCTTTCATGCCGTTACACTAGCACAAACGCTAGCACAATGGCAAGTCGGGCGAGTACGAATGATTGCAAGTCCTTCACTAACAACGATAGCCGTCGTGGCGAAATGGCAGACGCAGCAGACTTAAAATCTGCTATTCGAAAGGGTGTGCGGGTTCGAGTCCCGCCGACGGCACTTTTTATCCCAAAAAGGGACATTGGAACCACGAAAGTCACGAAACACACGAAAATTCATTGGGTTAGGTATGGGAGAGGAGTGCTAGGGTGCGGGGGTAGCGAAGCCTCAACTGATGAACACATGGACACCTCCAGTGCAGGATGGGGCGGGCTCCGCGGTAGGCGAGGGCAGACGGTCGGCGTTGTTTGAGGTGCGGGGCTTGAGCAAGGTGTATGCGAGTGGGGAATCGGAGATTCGGGCGCTGGATGGGGTCGACTTGGATTTGTTCGCGGGGGAGTTGGTGGTCTTGCTGGGGGCATCGGGGAGCGGAAAATCGACGTTGCTGAACATTCTGGGGGGACTGGACGTGGCGACGGCGGGGACGATTCGGTATCGAGGCGAGGATTTGACGGCGGCGGACGAACGGCGATTGACTCAATTTCGGCGGGATGCGGTGGGATTTATCTTTCAATTTTACAATTTGATCCCGAGCCTGACGGCGCGCGAGAATGTGGCCTTGATCACGGACATTGCGCGAAATCCGATGACGCCGGAGGGGGCGCTGGGGATGGTGGAATTGACGGACCGCATGGACCATTTCCCGTCGCAACTCTCCGGCGGCGAGCAGCAGCGGGTGGCTATTGCGCGGGCGATCGCCAAGCAACCCGAAGTCTTGCTGTGCGACGAACCGACAGGCGCGCTTGACATCAAGACCGGGATCACCGTGCTCGAGGCGATCGAGCGTGTGAATCTGGAATTCGGCACGCTGGCCGTGATCATCACGCACAACGCGGTGATCGCGGACATGGCCGACCGCGTCATCCATCTTTCCGATGGGCGTATCATGGACATCCGGACCCACGCCGACCGCCGCCCGGTCGGCACCCTATCCTGGTAGATGTTTCTTACTGCCCTCGACCTGAAATTGCTGCGCGACACCGGCCGCATGAAAGGCCAGATAGTCGCGGTCAGTCTGGTCATGGCCTGCGGCCTGGCCATGATGATCATGTCGCGCAGCTTGATTCTTTCGCTCGAATCGACTCGCGACGCCTATTACGAAGAGCACCGGTTTGCCGACGTCTTTTGCGACGTGGTGCGCGCGCCCAACGCCCTGCGCGCGCGGTTGGCCGAAATTCCTGGCGTGGCGGCCGTGGAAACGCGTGTGGCCGGACGGCTGACGCTCGACTTGCCTGGCCTGGAGGAACCGGCGGATGGCATGATCATTTCGATCCCCGACGACCGGCCTCAGCAATTGCACCAACTTTATTTGAGGCGCGGACGGCTGCCGGAGACCGGGCGTCCGAACGAGGTAGTGGTGGGCGAAGCGTTTGCCGACGTTCATGGATTTGCGCCGGGTCATACCATCGATGCCATCATTCATGGCGCCCGCGAACGGTTGTTCATCGTGGGCATCGCGCTGTCACCGGAATTCGTCTTCGAAGCCCGGGCTGGCGAAACCCTGCCGGACAACCGCCGATTCGGCGTCTTCTGGATGCATGAGCGCCAGCTTGCCACGGCCTTCGAACTCGACGGTGCCTTTAACAGCGTGCTCGTCGATGTAGCCCCTGGCGAGGCGATGGCGCCGGTCATGGCGGACCTCGACCGCCTGCTCGAGCCGTTCGGCAGTCAGGTCGCCTATGGCCGCCGCGACCATGCCTCGGCCATGCGCCTGGACGATGAACTGCGTGTCCTCCACGCCCTGTCGTTTGCGTTTCCCACCGTCTTCCTGAGCATCGCCGCCTTTATGTCGAGCGCGGTGCTCACACGGCTGGTCCGGCTGCAGCGCGAGCAAATCGCCCAGCTCAAGGCGTTCGGCTATTCGTCCCGGCAAGTCGGCTGGCACTATCTCAAGTTCTCGCTTGTCAGTGTGATCGCCGGCTTGGCGATCGGCGGCACGACCGGATTGGTGCTGGGGAACAATGTGGTCGAGCTCTACCACCGTTTTTTCAAATTCCCGCGACTCGTCTTTCGGGCCGACCTCCCCTGGATCGGCATCGCATTTTTGGCGAGTTCCGGAGCCGCGTTTCTCGGGGTGATTGGCGCGGTGCGCCAGGCGGTGCGGCTTCCGCCCGCCGAGGCCATGCGACCCGAACCCCCCGCCGAGTTCAGGGCCTCGCTCCTCGAGCGCATCGGCTGGAAAGGCCTGGTCGGCCCCTCCCTGCGCATGGCTCTGCGAAACCTGGAACGCCGACCCTGGCAGGCATTCTTCACCGCGTTTGGGCTCGCCCTGGCCACCGGTATCCCGATAGTCCCTGGTGCCATGCGCGACGGCATCGCTCACCTCATCGCCTTTCAGTGGGACATCGGCCAACGGCAGGACGTCACGCTCAGCCTGATCGAACCTGGAAGCGCCAGCGCCTTGAGCGACATGCGTCACCTGCCTGGGGTGACGCTGGCGGAGCCATTTCGCAGCGTGCCAGCGCGCCTTCGATTCGGCCACCAGTCGCGACGGCTCGCCGTCACCGGTTTGCCGCGCGACTCCAGCCTCAACCGCGTGCTCGACGAGGCCGGCCGCCCGCTCGCTCTGCCGCTCGACGGATTGCTGGTGTCCGCCAAGCTGGCCGAAATCCTGGGCGTCCGCCCTGGCGACCGGCTGCAGATCGAGGTTCAGGAAGGCCGGCGACCGACACGCGAAGCGGTCATCACCGGGCTGATCACCGATTATGCGGGATTGGCGGCCTACATGGAAATCGGGGCGCTTCGGCGCCTCATGCAGGAAGGAGGCACGGTGAGTGGCGCGCACCTTTCGGTTGACGGCACCCAATGGCGAGCCTTCCTCAAACAGATCAAGGAATCGCCACGGGTCTCTGCTCTCGTCATCAAGGCGGCGGTGCGCGAAAGTTTTAACAAAAGCACCGCCGAAATGATCGGCCTGATCCAGGGGCTCTACTTCATGTTCTCGACCATTGTTTCCTTCGGCGTCGTCTACAACAGCGCGCGTATTGCGCTGGCCGAGCGCAGCCGCGAGCTGGCCACGCTGCGGGTCGTTGGATTCACGCACCGCGAAGTCGCGGGCGTGCTCATTGGTGAACTGCTCATACTGACCTGCCTCGCGTTGCCGGCCGGCCTGATCATCGGCCACTCGCTCGCCTCCTTCATCATTGCCGCAGCCAGCACCGAGTCTGTCCGCCTGCCGCTCATGATCACACCCCGCAGTTATGCCACCGCCATTCTCATCGTGCTCGCCTCGTCCCTCGTCTCTTTTACCCTCGTCGGACGTGGCATCAAACGACTTGACCTGATTGGCGTGCTCAAGGCCCGCGACTAAACACGCCATACGATGAAGTCCGCGACCCCTGCCCCCGCGCTCGCCCCCGCCCCCGCGCGCCCTCGCAACAAACCGGCCAAGTCGGCCTGGCGCGGCATGGCCCTCTGGATCGTTGTCGGCGCGCTCGCGGCCAGCGTGGGGGCGGCTTTGAAACCGCGCCCCGTCGAGGTCAACCTGGCCGCGACCTCCATCGGCCCTCTCACCGTTTCGGTCCTCGAGGAAGGGAAAACCCGCATCCGTCACCGCTATGTGGTCGCCGCCCCGGTCGCCGGCATGCTGGAACGCATCCCCAGACGCGCGGGCGACCCTCTCGAAGCCGGCAAAACGCCGATCGCAGTCATCCAGCCATCTCCGTCCAGCTTTCTTGATCCGCGCACACAGGCCGAAGCCGCGGCCAGAGTGCAAATGGCCGAGGCGGCGCAGCGCCAGCGGCAAGCGCAGCTCGAGCGCGCCCGTGCCGCGCTCGACAATGCTGAAAAGGAAAAAACCCGCGTCTCCCGCCTTCACAAAGGCGACGCGGTTTCCGAGCGGGAACTCGACCAAGCGCTCAATCAGGCCGAGTTATTGGTGCGTGAACTGCATGCCGCGGAGTTCGCACTTGAGGTCTCGCGGTTTGAAATCATCCAGGCTCAGGCCGCCGCCAGCCAGGCAGGTACGATCACCGATGAATCGAGCGCGCCCATCACGCTCTTGGCCCCCGTCACCGGATTTGTGCTCAATGTTTATGAGGAAAGCGCGCGTCCGGTCACTCCCGGCCTTGCCCTGCTCGAGGTCGGTGATCCATCTGATCTGGAAGCGGAAATCGAACTCCTCTCCAGCGACGCGGTGGCCGTGCGACCGGGCGCCGAGGTTTCCCTGGAGCAATGGGGCGGCGAGCATCCGCTGCGCGGCAAGGTGACGGTGATCGAACCCGGCGGATTTACCAAATTCAGCGCCCTCGGCGTCGAAGAACAACGCGTCAAAGTGCGCGTCGACTTCATCGACCCCATCCCGCCCGACCGTCCACTCGGCGACCGGTATCGCGTCGAGGCACGCATCGTCACCTGGCAGGGAGATCGCGTGCTGCAAGTGCCAGCAGGCGCCCTCTTCCGCCGCGGCAATGAGTGGATGACATTTGTCCACGACCACGGTCGCGCGCGCGCCACACGGGTGGAAATCGGCCATCACAACGGCGTCGCCGCGGAAGTCCGCTCCGGCCTCACCGCCGGTCAACAAGTCATCCTCCACCCACCGGACGCTATCGACGATGGCAAAGCCGTTCGCCCACGCCCCTGAGCCTCCCGCTCAAAAAGGGAGCGTGGAACAACCACGAAAAGCACGCAACACACTCAAATTCCTCTAATTGGAATACAATGTCCCTCCTCTACTGAGTGGACGCGGCTGAGGAAACAACACCTTGGCCATTCGTGGGCTTCGTGGCTGTTCCCTTCCGGGGTCATAGGTTCGCTCTGACCGCTGCCTGATTGCCATTCCTCCCCCTTACCTCCTACCCCTTACCCTTCCCTTCCACTCCCAGCTCCCGTTCCAGCGCATCGAATTTTTTTGATCGATTGGCGTAGGCTGGGTATTCGAGGCCGTCGGTGTGGGCGGGCCGGTAGCGAAAATGTTTGTACATCCACAACCAGCCCTCGGGTCGATCGCGGATGACCGGCTCGAAGAAATCCCAGATCTTCTGGGCGATTTCATGGGCGGGTTGGTCGGGGGAAAACGACTGGGAGGGCCAGACGAGATGGCGGTAGGTTCCGTCCGGCTCCGGCAGGACAATGACTGGGACCACCGGACGCCCGGTCCGCTGGGCCAAGGCGGCGTGGATTTGGGTTGTGGCCATTTTCAGGCCAAAGGCGCGCACGATGGTGGCGGCCTGATCGGGTGGCACCGTGAGATCGCAGAGAAACGCCGAATGGCCTCCGCGCTTGAGGTTTTTGAATAGTTTGAGCATGGCGCCTTCCGATGAAATAAAGACGTGACCGCTGTGCCCGCGGGCGGCCGCAAAGAGCGGTGTGAGCGCGGGATTCTTGAAATCCTGGGCGACTACCATCATGGGAAACCGCCACCACGGCATGACCAGGGCCGTCCACTCGAAGTTGGAATAATGCGGACAGCACCACAGCGCGCCGGTTCGGCTGATTTGATCGGGCATGCCCGGGTCCATTGGATTCATTTCGACGTACTGGCGCCAGTTGCCACTGTTTAAATTAACACCCCAAAAGAGGTCGAGCATGGTCCGGGCGATCGAGGCATAACTGGCCCGCAGCACCGATTCCCGCCATGGGGCCGGCTTCTCAGGGAAAACGACTCGCAAATTCTCCCGCCCCGTCGCGCGGCCACGCCCATCGAACCAGTACCCGAGCCGGCCCGCGACCGCCGCCAGCCGCAGCACCGATCGCCGTGACAATCGCGGTACACCCCATGCCACTCCCTGCACCGCCCACGCTTCCACCGCGAAGCGTAGGCGTCGCCACAGTCCAGGGGAATCGGCCTCCATCACTCAGTGGCCATAGCAAAGCCCGGCTCCCTGGCAAGGAGGCAGCGCTAAAAATGGGGCTCTTCTTGACCTTCGGGTGAAATGAATGGAAATACCGTGACGTAGTCGGGCCGCGGATCGCCACACAAATCCGCCCGCCCATGCGCTTATCCATCATGTCCCACCCGGATTGCCCATCCGCGACGGTTCGCCGGCCGCGATCCTTCAGTTTCCCAGGGCGCGTCCTCATTGGCGCCGGGCTCTGGACTGCCATAGCGGCGCTCGCCTGCGGCCAGGGAACCACCGGGCCACCGGGCGGCCGGACCGATGCGGCGCCGACGACACTGAGCGAGCTCTTTCACGCTGGAGGTCTGATGATGTATCCTCTGGTCGGCCTGTCCGTCCTCGCGGTGGCGCTGATTGTCTTTTACACCTTCAGTATCCGCCAGGGCGCGGTGGTCAGCGACCGGTTCATGGACGAGGCCGAAACCCTGATTCGCAAGGGCGATTACATCGGGCTGCTCCAAGTCGCCAGCCGCCGCAACGAATGCATCGCCCGCATCACCCAGAAAACGCTCGAGTTCGCGACCAAGAACCCGACCGCCAGTTTCGACGACGTCCGGGAAGTCACGGAAGCCGAAGGCACGCGCCAGGCCAGCCTGCTCAGCGGCCGCATTTCAATTCTGGCGGACATCATCACGGTGGCCCCGATGGTCGGGTTGCTGGGCACCGTGATCGGCATGATCGCGGAAATGCGCAACATTTCCAAAAGCATCAACAGCGTCCAGATGGAATTCGCCAGCGGCGTGGCCGAAGCGCTGATTGCCACCGCGGGCGGCTTGCTCGTGGCCATCCCGTGCGTCCTCGCTTACGCCGTTTTTCGCGGGCGCGTCCAGCGGCTCATCGCTGAGCTCGAAGCCGCCGCCACCCACCTGATGGCACTGCTCTCTGCGCAGTACAAGAAAGCGACCGCTCGCGCCGCCGCCCAACGCGCCGCCACCACGCGGCCGACCCCTTGATCCCTCGGCTTCCGCAACCGCCACCGGCGGACTCCATTCACCGATGTCAGCATGAAATTCCGAAAAAGCACCGCTCACGAGGCCCTGGGGATCCAGATCGCCCCACTCGTCGATGTGCTCATCCTCCTGTTGGCCTTCTTTGTCATCTCGTGGAAGTTTTCCCGCTTCGAAACGGAAATCGACATCAGCCTGCCCGCCGCCGACAAGGGCCAACCCCTCAACCGCGAGTACAATGAAATCGTGGTCAACGTCCATACGGATGGACGCGTGGTTGTCGACTCCCAGACGTATGACGATGATAAACTTTATTCCCGGCTCCAAAAAATCGCGAAGATCAACCCGAATGTCGCCGTCATCGTGCGGGGGGACCGTGCCACCCCGTATGAACATATCGTCGCCGTACTCGACACCTGCAAACGCGCGGGAGTCTGGAACGTATCGTTCATGACCGTTCGCACCAACCCGCCCGCCTGATGCAATCGCTGCCATTCCCCCTCCGCCCAATCCGGGTCGCCTTTTGCCTCATCGCGTTCCTCGCGGCCACGCTGACGTCACCCGCCCGCGCCCAGCAGGCCGATCCACCCACGCGCCGCGCAGAGGCTGTCGAAGACGAATCGGCCCCGGCCATTCCCGCGGCGCCTCCGGTTCCGGACGCCCGAGTCCCCCGCGCCGAGCCGGTCAACGAAGATCCCGCGCCCCCGGAAAAGGGCGAAACCATCGAGAAATCGGAGGAATCCGAGAAAGAAACCAAGCCATCCACTCCAACCAAACCTGCGGCCACCCCGCCGCGGCCGAAAGTGCCCGCCCCGGAGCAAAACCTCTTCGATTACGCGAACATGGTGTACGGCCGCAAAGCCTATGACCTCGCCTCCACCCAATACACCCAGTACCTCAATACCTACCCGAACGGCGCCTACACTCAAATCGTCCTGTACCGGTTGGCCGAATCCCAACTCAACCAGAGCCTCACGCTCGAAGCCGAAGCCACCTACCGCCAACTCATTCAGCGGTTCCGCACCGGCGATTACGTCGCCAATGCCGCCTACCGGCTCGGCTCGCTCGCCTACAATCGGAAAACCTTTGAGGCCGCCGCCAAGCACTTTGACATGGCCGCCACCCAGAGCCGCCAGGAAAAAATTCGCTTCTCCGCCATCTACTACAAGGCTCGCTCGCTCTCCGAACTCAATCAGCCTCGCGCCGCCTACGCCGAGTACGAAAAACTCGCCAAAACCCGGACCAACAACCCGTTCTGGGATCGCGCCCTCATTCAGATGGCCCGGGCCGACGAGTCCGCAACCCGACCCGATGCCGCTCTCTCCCAGTACGCCCGCCTCGCCAGAGACGGGACCGAGCCCGAACTCGTCGCCGAAGCCCTCGTGAAATCGGCCCGTTTGCTCAAGGACGGCGGCAAAACGCGCGAAGCAGTGGCCGGTTTCGAACGTGTCCTGGAACTCAAAAGCGACAAGATCGGCCCCTGGCAAGCGATCGCCCGTTATGGCCTGGTTGAAAGTTATTACAAGGCGGGCGAGTGGATGCGAGTCCTCGAATCCTACGCGGCCACCGAAGCCGTCCAACTCCCGGAAGACCAACGCCCGCGCCTCTGGCTCATGGTCGGAGATGCCCAAGCCAAGGTGAAACAGCACCGGCGCGCGATCGACCTGTTCCAAATGATCGACCAGTACTATCCGGCGTCGCCGGAGAACGCCGAAGCATCATATCGTCGTCTTCTAAGCCTTAATGAATTGCGTGATCCGGCCCTGCCTTCCGTCGGCACCCAGGTCATCGCCCGCATCGAGGCGGTCGATCCGGCGAGTCCGCAGATCGACCTCTCGCGCTTCATCATCGCGGAACATTTCTTCACCCGCAGTGTCTTCGCCCAAGCCGCCCAGGCGTATAAGGACATCCGCATCGACAAACTGCCGGAGAACCTTCGACAGCCTTTCCTCTTCCGACGGGGCTGGGCTTGCCAGGCATCGGGTGATGCCGCGGGCGCCATCGCGTCGTTCTCCCAGTGGATCGAGGCCAACCCGGAGGACCCGCAAATGCCCCAGGCTCTGGCCAAACGCGGCATGGCCTACAAGGCGACCGAAGATTGGAAAAATGCCCAATCGGACTTCGACGCGATCATCGAAAAGTTCCCCACCTCTCCGGTCGCCGAACTGGCCTACGAGCAGAGCGCCCTCGTCCGAGGCCAGCGCAAGGACACCGCGGGCATGATCGCCACGTTTAAACAACTCCTCAAACAATTCCCGACCTCACGGGCCACCGCCGAAGCCCACTTCTGGATCGGAAGCGGCCATTTCGAACTCAAACAGTACACCGAAGCATTGCCTGACCTGATCAAAGCTCGCGACCTCGACACCAATGCCTACGAACGCGAGGCCAGCTTGCGCATCCTCCTTTGCCATTATTACCAAAGCGACGTGCCCAACCTGGTCAAAGCCGTGGAAGCCGAACGTATCAAAGAATCTCCAAACGCCCGTGTCCCGCGGCAAGTCTACCAGTATCTCGGCCTGAAGTTTTACGAGCAGGAGGATATGCCCCTGGTGGACAAGTACCTCAGCCTCTCAAGCACCCCGGGCAAACCCGAGGAAACCGACTATCGAGTGTGGCTTACCCTCTCGGAAGCCCGCCTCGCCAACTCGCATTGGGACGGCGCCGTCGCCGCCGCCGATAATTTCCTTCTCAGATCCGACCTCCCCCCTCCCCAGCGCGCCAAGGGCATGCTCAACAAGGCCCGCGCCCTCTATGCCCTCAAGCGCTCTCCCGAAGCCACCCCCGTCATCAACGAAGCCCTCCGCCTCCAACCCGAAGCCCGCGTTCAAGCCCACCTCCGCCTCCTTCTCGGCGATATCGCCCTTCGCGATGGCGATCCCGCTCACGCCGCCGCCATCTACGTCGTCCCCAGCCAGATGTTCGACGACGAAGAAATCACCCCGCTCGCCCTCTCCAAAACCATCCACGCCCTCGAAAAAGCCGGCAAAACCAAAGAAGCCGAAGAATACCGCGTCGATCTCAAAAAACGCTTCCCCGATTTCCGCCCGCCCCAAACGGACGCGATCAATTGAGGTCAGAGAACCAAGAACCAAGAACCAAGAACCAAGCCTTCATTTTCCGCTTGCGTCAGGAACGAAGCGATTATGTTGTAGATCCTTTTTCTCCGACCTTTTTGTCATTCATTATGTCCGTTGTCATCCGACTCCGCCGCGAAGGCACCAAGAACAGCCCGTATTACCGCATTGTCGTCACGGACTCCCGTGTGCGCCGAGACGGACGTTTTCTCGATCAGGTGGGCATTTATGATCCGAAGAAAAAGGGAGCCAACGTGCAATTGGATTTAGAGAAGGTGACGGCTTGGACGGGAAAAGGGGCCAAGGCGTCGGAGACCGTGGCTTCCTTTATCCGGAAGGCGAAAAAGGCGTCCTGAACTGGACGCGGGGCGGGAGATCGTTGAGGATGCAGGCATGGACATTCCGCTGGCTCTCCGTGAATGCCTGGAGTTTGTGATCGGCTCCCTGATCACCCATCGGGACCACGTTTCGATCACGCAATCACGGGAAGGCAACCGCCTGCTCTTCGATGTGCGACTGCACCCTGAGGATGTCGATACCCTGGTCGGTCGGCACGGGCATCCGATCAAAGCCCTGCGCAACTTGCTGGCCGCTGGCGCGATGCGGGACAACTTGCGGGTCGCCTTGCGGGTCGACCCACTGGACTCCACTCCCGGGTTGGCGGAGCCGCGAGAATAGCTCGCTCAGCCTGCGCTCAGGTATGCCGCCAAGGCTTGCCTCATGGACGGAAAGGCGATCGATTGTGGGTCCACTCCCCGCGGATCCAACCACTCGGCTCCACTGACTTCATCGGGGTCAAGCGTCAGGGTGGTCGTGGCCAGCCGGGCTTGATAGAAAATATCCAGCACGGGCACGGCGAATCCGCCGGCGTGATACACATTGGGCCAGGTGCCCAGGTAGCGTAAATCAGCCAGCTGAAGGCCCAATTCCTCCTGAATTTCCCGGCGGGTCGCCTCTTCACCAGTTTCTCCTGGATCCGTAAACCCTCCCGCCATGGCCAGTTTGCCTTTGGCCGGCTCCCTTCCTCTCCGGATGAAAAGCACCCGTCCTTCCCCGTCCTCGATGATCACCGCCACCGCGCTCGCCGTGTTGAAGTAGAATGTGAACCCACAGTGGCCACAGCGAAATGGATTGACGCCTACCGCCGCCTCCGCGCGAGTCCCCGAGGCGCACCGAGGGCAATACCGAAACAGTTCAGCCGCGGTCGGTGTCACGTCCCCTTCAGGCATTGGCCTCGATACACAGCGAGGGTTGGCCCACCATTGCTTCGGCAAGGCGGATAAAATTGTCGATCAGCCGAAGCCCGACCGCTTGACTCTTTTCCGGGTGGAACTGAACCGCCGCCCCGGTTTGCCAACGGATCGCGCTGGCAAAACTCGATCCATAGTCAGTGGTGGCCGCGACCAATCCCTCGTCCGCCGGAACAGGGTGGTAGCCGTGGACGAAATACACGTGGGGCGCCGCGCCCAAACCGGCCCACAGCGGGTCGTCCGGTTGGCGCAGGCGCGCCTGGTTCCACCCCATATGGGGAATTTTAAGTCCGGGAGCGCGCAGCCGAATGACGCGCCCCGAGAAGACGCCGAGGCCGGGCACGCTTGGAGACTCCTCGCTTGCCTCGAAGAGCACCTGATACCCGATGCAAATCCCGAAGAATGGACGCCCGCCCTTGATCCATTCAACGAGGGGCTCAGCCAGCCCGCGGGCCCTCAGCGTGCGCATCGAGTCGCCAAAAGCGCCGACCCCCGGAAAAATCAGGGCGTCCACTTCTTCTGCCAAAACCTCTGGTCGATCGACCAAGACGCTCTCACGCCCCAGCTCCTTCAGGGCGTTCCGCACGCTCTGAAGGTTGCCAGCCCCATAGTCAACCAATCCGATCTTCATGGCTACAGGATGTCCTTCGTGCTTGGCACTCCCACCACGCGAGGGTCGAGCCGCGTCGCTTGGTCGAGCGCGCGAGCCAACCCCTTGAAAATCGCCTCCGCCATGTGATGACTGTCTCGCCCATACAGCACTTCCACATGCACGTTGGCCGCCAGATTGTGCGCCAAGGCGCGCACGAATTCCTCGACCAATTGAAACGAAAACGTCCCACCGATGGCGTCCGCCTGCAGCGGAGCTCGATACTCGAGGAACGCCCGACCACTCAGATCGATGACCACTCGAGCCAACGTCTCGTCCATCGGTAGGTAGGCGCATCCATAGCGAACCAACCCGCGCTTGTCCCCCAGCGCCTGACGCACGGCTTGGCCGAGCACAATTCCCGTGTCTTCTACGGTGTGATGAAAGTCGACATGCAGGTCACCCTTCGCTTCGACGTCCAGATCGATCAACCCATGCTTCGCCAGCAGCGTGAGCATGTGGTCGAAGAATCCGATCCCCGTACGGATCGACGACCGACCTGTCCCATCCAGAGCGATCCGCAGGGAAATGTCCGTCTCGGCGGTTCTTCGGGTGATCGCGGCGGTACGCGGTGGATCAGCTGGAGATTGAGCCATTAACGGGTCATTTAGGCTCTTCCGGGGGCGTCGCGGGTTTTTCCGGCGCCGTGGTGGGGCGCGCCTGCGTGCGATTCAACAACTCTCGCTGTTGCGCCGCCCGGACGGATTCTTCCTTGAGCTTTTTCACGTTCTCCAACTGGGTCTTGATCGCCGCATTATTGCCGGCGTCCTTGGTCGCCTTCACGAAATCGTCCAGCCGCAGCAACGCCTCTTCGTACTTCTTCTGGCCGATCAGCTTGAGCACCCTGTCGTAGCGCGTGGCGGTATCGGTGATGGCCGCGACGTTCAGGGCGCTGACACGCTTCATCTCGGTGTCCACCTGCCGCGTCGCCTCGGTCAGACTGGGCAGATCGGTGTCCAGCGTGCTGGTGAATCGCACTTTGTTCTTCTTCTCCTCGGCCAGTCTGGCCTGGAATTCCTTTTTGACTTTTTCCCGTTCCGCCTTGGCCGCGGCGAGGTCGCTCGGCACCATGTTGGCGAGGCGCGCCTCTTCGTTCTTCAACTTCGTTGGGACCGCCTTGACCGCGGCGGCCAAGGTGCTGCCGTATTGTTCCAGCACTTTGCGCGCGGCTTCGATCGCCTTGGGATAACTGAGCGAGAACTTGCCGATGGCTTCGAGACGGACGTACGCATCGAGGGCGGCTCGATGGTTCTCGGCGGCAATCGCTTTTTCCATTTCGCGGAAAATTTTCAGCGCCTCGATGTTGTAGGCATTGGCCTGCAATTCCTCGCCATTCAGCCATTTGCCATCTACCTTGCGCATGCTGCGCCGGGTCTGAGCTTGTTCCTCCGTCAGCGTCTTTTTGAGGCTCAGGATCTCGGCGCGATACTTGCTGTTTGGGAATTGCGCGAGAAACTTGTCCGGTCCTTCCGCGATCAGCTTGTTGTAATGGCTTGGTTGCAGAAAATCCTCGGTCGGCAGCAATTTCAGGACAGCCTCCGCCGCCGAGTCTTCAGGGGTCTTCTTGACAATGCTCGCGATGTCCGAGCGCGGGACCACTTTGTTGTCCGGAATGTTTCCGACGATGGTCGTGCGGATGGTGACGCTGGACGTATCCTCAGAAACGATCGTTCCTTCAATGGTCTTTCCATCCTTGAGCTTGATCGTGTCAGCCTGAGCGGCGACAGCGGTGAGGATCGCGAAGGCGATGGCGGTGGGGAAGTACGACACGGTGAATATTTTCATGGCGAAGTCGGCGGCTTGGGGGTTGAACTGGTAGTTAATTCCATGGGCGGCCCAAATTGCAACATTTGGTCTTAGGGAATTCCCTGAATCGCGGGCACCCTGGCGAATTCAGCGGCTGGGGGCCAGCAATTTGTCCAGTTCGTCGAGCGGGATCGTGTTCCCCATCCGTCCATTTTCCCCAGGCGGCGCCACCGCGCAAGGGGTGAGCGGCCAATCGCGCGCCGCTGGCGGCAGCGCCCCCCGGCTCAACAACCACTGGCGGGCGGCCTCGTCTTCCACGCTCAGGACGTTCCAGACCCCCGGCTGGGCTGTGGCGAGGCGATGGCGAGCCGCCCTGAGGTCGGGATGAGTGGCTTCGCCAATCAGGATGACGCGCCGGGAGGGGTGAACGAGGGCGTCGGCCGCCAGCAGTAAACCCGCCACACTTCCCGAACCCGCCTGCAAAGGGCCGGCGAAGCCGCCCAGGAGGCGCTCGGCGAAGTCCCGATGGTCGCCATTGCCCAGCAGCACCGACCAACGAATCGAATTGAGGGCGGCCAGGGCATTGGGCGAAAAGGCACCGGCATCATCGATCGATTTCAGCGCGATCGGCAAGTCCTGCTGGTCGCGCCGGCCGTCGAAGTACCCGCCGGCATCGGGATCGCGATGGAATTGGTCGAAGGACGACTGGATATCCGCGGCCTTTCGCAGCCACGCGAACTCACCGGTCGCCTCATGCATATCGAGCAAGGCCCGGACCAGCGCGGCATAATCGTCGGCCACCGCGGCGTGTTTCGGAGCGCGGTCCAACTGGCACCGGAAGAGAGTGCGGGTGCGGGAGTCCCACAAGTGAGCCCACACATACGCCGCGGCCCGCCGCGCCGCGTCAAGGAACGCCGGTTCATCGAGCTGAACAGCAGCTTGGCAAAACGCCGAGATCAGGGCGGCATTCGCCTGGGTGGTCAACAGACGGTCGAGCGGCGGACGCGGGCGCTGCGATCGAGCCGCCAGCAATGACCGGCGGCCAGCCTCATGCCGCGCCCGCACTTCGCCTTCGGGAAGGCCAAGTGAAACGCCCACCTCAGCGGCAAGACGCGGCGCGGCCAGCACATTGAAGCCGGCCAACTTATTCCTCAAATCGGAGCCAGGCGGCAAATTGCCCTGGGCGCGGATGTCGTACATGGCAGCCAGCGTTTCCGCAGCGGGACCGGCGGCCTGCTGGAAATCATCCCGCGACCATACATAATAGGCGCCTTCTTGCGGTGGCGCATCGGGCCGCGGTGAACTTTCGCCGTGTTCGCCATTGTAATACGCACCCTCCGGATGACTCAAATCGCGGAGAACGTACCCGAGAGTCAGACGAACGACCGCGGCCCACGCGTCATTTCCGGTCAGACGATGGCCCAACAGATAACTCTCGGCCGCCAAGGCCTGATCGAGTGCCAATTTTTCAAAATACGGCCGGCGCCACGCTTCATCGAGTGAGTAGCGGAAGAATCCCCCACCCAGTTGATCGTGCACCCCTCCCTCGGCCATCCGCTCGAGCGTGACTTCAATGACCGCGCGCAGGACCGGCGATTCCTCACCGTCCCGGATTTTCCGGGCCACCCGTCGTCCGAGATAAGCCAGCCGGGCCGGAGAGGGGAACTTGGGAGACAGTCCAAACCCTCCGTGGACCGGATCAAACTCCCCGAGGATCCGGCCTTGGGCCGTGGCCAGCAGGGGATCGTCGAGCCTCAGTGGCTCGGCCGGCAACTCCGCGAGGCGTGGCCCGAAGCGGTCGGCCAGAGCCTCCAGGGTGCGTCGCGCTTGCGTCTGGAGATGGGCGCCGTCGGATTTCCAATGATCGACCACATGGTCGTTCTCGTCCGCCAGCCCACCCTCCGCCTCGTCATCCAGCGAATCCGCACTCGCAATGCGGATCGGCAACCGATCCGGCGTAACCCAAAAATTGAGTGGCCAGTCGGCCGGTTGCCCGGTCGCCTCGGCGTAGCGCCGGAACAACCGGTCCAGATCCGGCCGCTCGAACCGGTCGACCTTGACGTTCACGCACCGGCCATTCAGTGAACTGGCGGTCTTCGTGTCCCCAAACGTTTCGCGGTCGGTCCTGGCCGTCCAGTGGCAGGTGAAGGAGCCAATAGAGACGAAAACCAGCCGGCCGCTTTGCCGCGCTTCTTCGAATGTCCGGTCGTCCCAAGCGCGCCACGCGACCGCTCCGCCCGCCACGCTCCGCAAATAGGTCGAATCTTCCGCGCTCAAAGCGCCCAGCCGCGCCGCGGGCTGCGGCACGCCGGCGAGGACAGGACCCGCGCCCGCCAGCGCCCCTCCTCCTATCAAGATCATGAGAATTCGATTCAACACCAGTGGCATAGGGCGGGGAGAGCAAGTGACCAAGCGACAATTCAGACACAACAACCCGGTCTTCACCAACGCAGGTGGTCGGGCAGGTGAAACGCCCCCCGAATCCACGTCACCAACGGCGGATCTCCGTTGTTGAGCACCACTTCCACCACATCGAAGCGAAAATAGATCTCCGGCCACCCCAGCATCGACATCCACTGACGCGCCCCTCGTACCACCAGTCCTTGCTTTTCCCGGTCCACCGCCAACGCCGGCCGCCCAAAGGCCGTGCTCGTGCGAGTCTTGACCTCGACAAACCCCAAGACATCCCCGTCGCGAATCACCAGATCCAATTCCCCGCCGTCCCGGCCGCGAAAATTGCGCCGCAAGACGCGGCAGCCACCCGTCAGCCATAACCAGCGGGCCGCCACCAACTCTCCAAACCGGCCCACCCGGTCCGACGGCCACTTCTCCCCTCTCGCATCCACCAGCACGACCGGATCCTTGAGCAGGCGATCGAAATGCCGGACCACCCAGCGATAAACCATGCGGATCATAAGTGCGAAGTCCCAACAACCTCCCCTCAACGCCACCAACTCGTCCCGCCTTTCAAATTCCCACCACGTCATTCCACTCATCTTCACATGTCGCCCAACGAAAAGCGGTGACCTGTCGCCGCGCTGGAATTTGTCCCTATTTAACGTGGTTGCCCCAAAGCGGCCTCGTCAGGCACGCCCTTGGCTGAGAGAAGCGATGGTTCTCGGGTAGGGCGGCGCGTCCCGCACTGGGTGCGGTTCGACTGGTACGCATCGCTGTTTCGCTGCAGGACGAGAACCCGTTTTACGCTGAAGTCGTTGGTATTCTGGGACTGCGGCAAGCATTGCCGCTCTTGCGGGCGAAAGCCCCTTCACCGAAAGAGCGTTCCGCCCCGAAGAGCTGTGATGCCCCTAGCAGTCCGAAAGCCTTTGCCTCCCTCTCCATTACGCATTCTTGCTTTGTCGTTTATAATCAATTCATTGCTTCACCAGATGAATACGTCCTGCCGGTGCGGCCGCCGTCCCCCGTTCCCCCTTGACACTCCCCTCCCACGGTTTAGATAATCCTTTCGCCTCCGTCACCCGGACAAGGCGATTCTGTGTCGGCGGGGCGTAGCGCAGTCTGGTAGCGCGCTTGCTTCGGGAGCAAGAGGTCGTGGGTTCGAATCCCGCCGCCCCGACCAATTAAAAATCAACGAGTTAGGAAGCAGGTTTAGGAAAACGGGAATAGGAACGGGAATGAGTCCGACGGCTTCCATGGTTGTCCTTCGCTGTCCAAGCGGCCGGCCCCACCCCACGAAAAAGCCCTGACGGGTGCCGGGGTTTGGGTAGGCGAACTAGGGGGGTCAGGTTCCTGGTGGTGGCAGACCGCCGCTCACTAGTCCTCGATCACCGCTGCCGCCCGCTTCGAGATCCCCGCATTCCCGTCGAGGTTCAAGTGGAGCGACTTCCATTGTCGGACGGGGATCCGGCCAAGGTGGTCCTCCGGGCCTCGCAGAATGCGTCCCACACAAGGGCGAGGACTTTGAGGGTGTGGGTTTTCGATTTCATGCTGCCTCCGCCTTGGTGACGGTGGCGGCCCGGCGCATGATGTGCTGCACCCGGGCGGTCGGCACCCGCTTCGCCTTCAAACACGCCTCGAACCGCCGGCGCACCTGCTGGCGCGTCTTCTCGTCCGTGAATTCGAGCGCCGCCCCGATGGCGCATTCGCTGATCAGGCCGCCCGGGTCATCGACCTCCGCGTCTTAGCCGTGTGCGTGCCCGACGCTTCCCTGCGACCCATGGCGCTCCTCCCCCGGTGACGTGGTGGTCTGCGAGTACGGCGGACAACCCCGCCAGGGCGATATAGTGTGGAGGCTATCATCGGTGGGGCCAGGGTGGGCGGTTCACTGGCTCCCTGCGGATGGCAGGGCGGTCGGCGTTGTCCTTGGCGCTTTATGTGGCGCGGGTGCGGACGCGTTAGGCTTACGGTGCCAAAAATTCACATTGGCAAGCTCTCGTGATTCTGGCAATTCAGGACCATGACCGGGACAAGCGAAGCTCTGTCCCTACGGGTCGCATTGGTCCCGGTTATGAGACCGTCGCACATCCAGGACAAGAGGTGACGGTCGCATCATAAAACCGTGACACTCGACACCACACCCCTATGAAAACGAATCGAACCATACTCGGATTGATAATCGCCACCACCGTGGTTCTCACGGGTTGCGCGCCGAGATCGAAAAATCAGGACACGGTTGCAGAGGGAGTGATTTTCTCTGTTGAGTATCAGATGGAGGGTGGGGGCACTGGCGGTTTCACCCGTCAGAACGAATCCAAGGCCGTGCCCGGTGGGAATGGTAGTTGGAATGTTGACGCTTATGGTCTTCTAAAGCGGGAGTTTCTTGTCATCACAAGACCACAGCGGACTGACTTAGGGCCGCAGGTCATTCCCGCCCACCGATTAGTGAGCATTCAGTTTGGTGACGGTGGCATCAAGCAAGTCAACGAGAGCCAGCCGAAACCAGGACCCTGAAAATTACGGCGACGCCTAACAAGACTGGTTAGCATCCCGCGGAGCGGAACGGAGCCGCCAATCGGCCAAGCGCATCCGACCGCACCGCAACCCATGCGACGCTTGGATGGTCGCACAAGCCAAATTTGGCGTTCCATGAGCGGTTCTTCTTCATCACGTAATCGTAGGCGAGCCCCTGGTCGACGAATTCGACGCCGTCGAGCGGTGATCCGACAGTGCACCATTCACCACTGGCATCCCGTTCGGCCAGGGCTATGAGCCACGACAGGCGGCTCGGTTTCTTGCGGTTTGTGGCGGCGGTGGAATCGGCGGTGCTCTTCCGTTGGCCTCCCATGCTCCATGTTATTTCGTCAACGTGATGGCCACGCGCGAACGTTCAAGATAGAGCTTCCAATCTTTCCGGAACTCCACTAATTTTGGCTGAATCCGAACACCCCCATGAAGAGCCTGCCACTTTCCTTGCTGATCTTGAGCTTTTGCGCAGCCGATCTTCGAGCTGCGGATGGCTCGCTGGATTCGAGCTTTGCCACGAATGGAGTGCTGCAAACGGGAACGGAATGGCTGAATCTTCAGGGCTGGGTGCTGCCCGACGGCAAAATCCTCCTCTACCAAATCCCCTACCCCACCTACAACTTTCCAATTTTCCGCCTCGTCCGCTTCCTGGCGAATGGCCAGCCGGATCCAGACTGGACGGTCTACACCAATGGCCCCGACCAGTTTCATCCCTACCGCATCCAGCCGCACGCGGACGGCTCAGTTTACATCACCCAAATTCCGCCTTCACAATCCGCCGCAGGCCCTTCCGAGGAGCGTCGCATCCTTTTTAATGGTACTCTGGATCCGGCGTTTTCAAGACAGCTCGGTATTTTGGGATACGAGGATCACTTCATCGATTCCGACCGACGCTGGGGGCTCACCGGCTCCCCTCTGGTTGCCGGCTCCTTTACGCTGACTCACTATGCGCCCGACGGTTCACCAGATCCCGCTTGGGATACTCCCGCCGAACTCTTCTGGAGCGGGTTTCAGGCTCCGGATTCCAAGTTGCTGCTGCTTTCCGTGTCCTCCAGCCAATGGCAGCGGCGCAATGCCGATGGCAGTATCGATCCCACCTGGAGCTCGCCAGACGACACCATATCCGAGGGCTCGATTCAGCTGCCGGTGCGCCGCAATGGCGGGGCATATGAACTGCGCATTCCAATCAGCAATGACTACGATCCCCGCTTAAAGCGTCTGCGTAACAATGGCCTGACGGACGCGTCCTTTCGCCCCGCCATCTTTATCAGCAGGGACGATGAGGGCGATTATCCCTACGATTACCCCTGCTTCTTCGAACAACCGGATGGCAAACTCGTCTGTGGCGGAGTTCTCTGGCGCCCTGCCGACACCGCCACTGGCTCCCCGTTGTACCGCGAACCCGTCCGCTTGAATGCCGACGGCAGTCTGGACCCCACCTTCAAACTCGACTCCGCCGCCGTCCTTCCCGATCTCGGCTACAGCGATGGTGAATACCCCAATGGGGAGGGCGCCCCGCAAATCGTCGGACCCGGAACCGATGGAAAAATGGTGATGATCTTCGATTCGAGAATCATCCGGATTCAAGCCTTCACTCCGGCAACGCTGCAAAGGAACATCGCCACCTCTTTCGTCCTCGAGCCCGAGAAAAACCGACTGACCCTGCTCTTCAGCGGCACGGATCTGTCCCAGCCCTGGAACTTGGAAACCAGCGCCAACCTTCGTACTTGGCAATACCTGGAAACACTCCAGCCCGACGGCACCGGCCTGCGCTCGATTGAGCTTCCCCTCACGCAACCCCGCGCCTTCTTCCGGCTCAAGGCTCTGCCCCAGCCCTGATGCTTCTTTCACCGGCGGACTTCTTCCGCCTGCCGTGCAGCGCGGCTCATCCGCAGAAAGGATCCCTCGCGCCGTCGACGGCCTTCGCGGCTTCAAGCGGCCAACCCTTTCGCTACGCTCCGCCACGCCGCCTTCGCTCGCCTCGATGAACCGCGTGCTGCGGATCTTGCCCCTTTGAGCCCGGCGTCCGGCGGAGCAGCGTCCCCGTCGGAAACTCTAGGTAGTGCCGCACAGTGGTAGGCCGAACATGGACCGCCCGCTGGTCGGCCGCCGCGAAGAAATCGCTCAACGCAGGATCCACCTCCGTTTCTATCGCCTGGGGGCTTGGGCTTGTACTATTTGAAAGCCG
The DNA here is from genome assembly GCA_046155625.1 of Verrucomicrobiales bacterium. Classification (GTDB taxonomy): domain Bacteria; phylum Verrucomicrobiota; class Verrucomicrobiia; order Verrucomicrobiales; family V1-33; genus CAJBME01. Next base: position 34,283 of record JBJXFS010000390.1, read on the forward strand.
CTCATACCAGCCCGGCCTCCAAAAGCAGAAGAATCTGCTTCCGGGGGCCGGCGCTGGGATGAGCGGCGTGGGTCATGGCAGTTGCGGTCGGCAGTGGCCTGTCAACGGTTACCCCATTCCCGACATTCAACGCCGGACGCGGAGCCGGCCGTACGGTTGGCCTGCGGTGAGTTCCACGTGATGAATTTCCACGGTGCCGGAGCGGGATACGACGCGGGTGGGAGCCACCTGCCAGAAGGCCAGGGTGGCGGAGACCTCGGCCTGGACGGCCACGCCGGTGCGGGCGGTATCGATGGGAAACTCCATGGAGCGACGGCCGTCCTGATCCCGGACGGTGGTACCGTGAAACGGTTGTGGTTCAAGCGGGGAGGTGCCGAAGGCGTATTCGATCAACGTCGGTGTGCCGTCGCCATCGGGATCCTCCAGCGGGGATCCGCTTCCAGGCGGGAGGGCCTGCGCCCAGCCTGCGTAAGCGTCCTCAAGAGCCACTTGGTCTATCATGACGACGGCGCCGGGAGAGGCAAGCCAGCGAACCTTGTGTTCTCCGGCCTCGAGGTGCACACGGTATCGTTGCCATTCGGAGGCGGGTCCAGGCGCTGGCAAGTGGGTGAAGGTGTCATCCATTTCCAGCAGCCAATGGGCTTCAGGATAGAGGCGGCTGGTTTCGGAGCGCAGAGAAAACGAAAGCGTGGCCGGACCTTGAAAGACGGCGGACAACTCGGCGGCCGAGCCCCGGGTGCCATGCGGACCGGTGAGAACGAGCGCGTCCGTGCCGTCGGTTGACCAGGGAGCCGGTAGCGCCACTCCAAATCCCCCCCTGTCCCGCCAATCGACCGCGTTTTTATCAACGGCCTCCGCCACCGAGACACCCGCCTTCGAAAAGACGATTTCGTCCAGCCAGACGCGGTGCGCCGACGTCAACGGGGCTCCGTTCGCGCAGACTTCCCATCGCACCCATTCCTGTCCCTCCCGGATCACGAGATGCGACTGCCTCCAATCTCCGGAGGCGGCCAGCGTGGCCGCAATCCGGCCCTGCCGGCCGAGACAGAAGACGGCCGGTTCAGGCAGATCGGCACGCCACCACCACGAAAGCACACCCGGACCGGTGACGGGCAGGGTGAGCGCCGTCCGCCCCGCCGATCCAGCCGGCACGATCTCCAGGGCATCCACGCCATCGTGGCTGACCCCGGCCTGCGCGGTGGCTCCGGCCCCGCTGAGATAGACGGGCGCGTCGGCCTCCAGCTCAACGGCCTGCTGCACGTCGGCTCCCGCTGGCGCACTAAACAGCACATCATCCAGCGACATCGGATTGAAGCCGTTGTCGCCCCACAGGAAATCCCAAGCCACGGTGATTGGCCCTGTCTGGTCCAGCAGGCGGGCGACCGGCTCAAACCCTTGCGAGTCGTCGCCGTCGTCCGTGAACACCCCCAACGGGGAACCGTTGGCCGTGACTGTCATGCGCTCGTCCAGATTGCTCCATTTTTGCCACGACCAAGTCAGAAGCCCGGGGCCGCTGAAATCCGCCTCAATTCTCCCGCCACCCCCGGGCACGCCCGGAACCAGCGCCGCAGTACCCGTGCCGTGCGGCCACGCCTCCGCGGCCGCAATGAACCAGGGGTGGCCACCGCCGGTCGCGTTGAATCGCGGGACACTGGCAGGAAAATCCAGCGTTCCCTGCTGGGAAAGCGGAACGAATGTCACGCTGTCAATCGACAGGCTGCCCGCCGGTTGCCCGCGACGGGTGCCGACATCAACATCAAACCGAGCCGCCTCACTCTCCCTGCCC
>JBJXFS010000391.1:0-24567 GCA_046155625.1 Verrucomicrobiales bacterium
CGCCAGGAACAGCCCCCTGTGCCGCCCAAATCCCCTTGCGAATCCGCTCCTCCCGCCTCAGCGCCCTCAATTAACCGATTTTCCAACCACTGGCAGCCAATCCAGCCTCTCCATTTCGGAATCGCTGGATAAGCGGCTTCCTCCTCGTTTAACGCGAGGGGATGTGGTAGAGTGAGCTGTGCCATTGTCATCGCCAGACCCGAATTCGATGATTGCCGTACAGCCGCAGCCGGGGATTGCGGCTCGGCGTGCGTCGATTTTTGGTATTTCTAAGGAGGAGTTGACTGTGCAATTGGCATCTTGGGGTGAACCGGGATTTCGGGCGATTCAGGTGCTGGAGTGGGTATACCGCAAGCGGTTGAGCGACTGGGGGCAGATGACGAATTTACCGGAGCGAATGCGGGCGCGTCTGGCGGAGGGGTACTCTTTGGGTGAGGTGGTATCGGTGGGGGGGCAAGGATCCCATGATACCACTCGGAAGTACTTGTTTCGGCTGAGGGACGGTCGACTGATCGAGTCGGTGGTGATTCCGGCGAATCCGGCGCTTTATGGCGAGGGATCGGATCGGCACACTTTGTGTGTTTCGACGCAAGTGGGATGTGCGATGGCCTGTGGATTCTGCGCCAGCGGGCTCAATGGGCTGACCCGAAACTTGGAGGCGCATGAAATCGTCGAACAGGTGGTGGAGGCGGAGAGGCTGACGGGGGAGCGAATGGACAATCTGGTTTTCATGGGGATGGGCGAGCCATTGGCGAATTACCAGCAAGTGATGCGGGCGCTGACGATTCTCAATGCCCCATGGGGCGTCGGCATTGGAGCCCGTCATATGACGCTATCGACCAGCGGCCTGGTGCCGCAGATTCGTCGGCTAGCCGCGGAGAAGCTGCCGGTGCGTTTGGCGGTTTCACTGCATGGAGCGACCGACGAAGTGCGGGAGAAGATCATGCCGATCAACCGGAAGTACCCCTTGGGCGAACTGATTCCGGCGCTGGAAGACTATGTCCGCGCCAAACGCCAAGTTATCACGCTGGAGTATATTCTTATCGAGGGAGTCAACGCGTCACTTGAGGATGCGAACGCCTTGGCCCGCATGGCGCAGCGACTGAAGGCCAAGGTGAACTTGATTCCGTACAACTCGGTGGACGGGCTGTTGTGGGCTCGACCGGAGGAATCCCTGCAGGATGAATTTCTCTCGCAACTGCGGCGCCACGGCGTGACCGCGACGTTGCGCCGGGAAAAGGGCCACGATATCGAGGCGGCCTGTGGGCAGTTGCGGCTGCGGGAGGAGGCGACGCTCCACCCAGCCGGGATGGGAACCACGAAAATCGAGATAGGCATGAAAAGCCAGGACGTGACTTCTTGATCACCGACCAGGCATGAATCAAGGGTTCCTCTATCTCTGAAGGGACTTTTTCAACCACAAAATTCACGAAACACACGAAAAATCATTCGATTACGATGAATGATCCCCCTCATCTCTGGAGTGGCCGCTGATTAAGATCTGGGACTGGTTGTCAACATACATGACAACGCCCTGGGGGCTCACTCTGCCGCGACGACTTCGCGTTCCGCTTTGTACGTGAAGTCGGCGACAACGTTAAACGGGACGCGTCGACCGTCGGGCAGATCCCGCTTGCCGGCGATCATCAGATTTCCCATTAGTATCAGGCTTGAGAAATCATCCTGCTCGGTTGATTTGGCCAGCGTGCCTTGCGCTTTGAGTTCGACGGAAATCTTGTCCTTGTCCTGTCCCATGGAAAACATGGTTTCGATCTGAATCGGCAGTTTTCCAGCCTCAGGTGACCTGGTTCCTTGCTTCTCAGCACTTGCAGGGGAGCCCCCGACTTTGGCCTCGCCGAGGATGTCTTCAGGGGTGGCATAGCCGAGGAACGTGAGCAGTCTCGGGAGATCGAGCGGCTTTTCCGTCGAGAGGTCGGATGGAAGGCCGACGAAGGGTGAGGCGCCGGGGGCGAAACGCGCGGCGAGTCGATCGGCTTCGCGTAATTCGGCGGGTGTCGGGGACTCGACATCCTGGATTTCGGGTTTCCACCGGCCCTCCACCTCGCGAACGATCAGCTTGCGGCCGGTCAACGGCTTTGGGTCGTTCTCCAGCAGCGGTAATTCGTCGGGAATCCGCAGCACTCGACGCACGTTCGATTCTTTGGGATGAAGCTCGAATACGGGTTGGCCAGGGACCTGCTTCCGCACGATCACTCGATCCTCTTTCAGCTCAAACGGGCCTTCCTTCGGAATCAGCCCAAAAATGCTCGCATAGGTGGCTTTCCCGTATTCGAGCTGGCTTCGATAAACTTCACGGGTCTTTTTTTCGGTGGCCGCTTCTTCGCCCGCCGAAACCGGTTGAAGAGCAACCACAAGGGCAGCCAACAGAGCCGGGATGAGAAAAAGTGGACTGGTCATAACGCAAATGAACCACCCACACATGTGGGTGGTTCATCTCGAAAGGGATTATGTTTACAAATTACCGGCGGCGGCGGAAAATCAAAGCCAGACCAGTGAGGAGCAACGTGGCCGAGAAAGGCTCGGGAACTGTCGTTGCAAGCTGCAGGGATGGAGCCGCACCCAAAGCGCTTTCAACGCTCGGGCCACCCGCTTTACCGAACAGAATCTGAGCATTGGTGGCCGAGATTTCAGCACGGGCTTGAAACAGCGGGTTGTCGAAGGCAAAGGTAGACCCATCGGTAACCAATCCTCCTTCGGTGGAGCTGGACAGTGTCGCTGCATTGCCGATCAGAGTGTAGATGGTCTTGCCGTCCAGCGGACTGCCTTGAGCAATCTGAGCTTGCGCGACCGACTCATAGAGACCGCTGAACGATGCACCGACGCTGGTGGGCGCTCCAAACGAGATAAAACTGGAAACGATTGATTCCCACACTGCGGCGTTGGGCAGCTGGCTGAAGAGCGGTCTTGGGTCGGTGGCCCAACTGCCGATAGCGATGACGCCACCGGTCAAGATGCCTGTTCCGGCGACTGACGAGAGCGGGCGCTGGGCGCCGCTCCCTTCATTATAGTTGGTGGCGGTCACAGCCGCTCCCTGCGCAAGGTGGGCTGAGGTGGCGGCGAGTGCAATCAGCAGGAGTACTTTTTTCATGATGGTATTGAGAATGGGAAAGCTGAATTAGCAGGGGGCTCTTAGATGTCAAGGCCTGGTGGGATTTTCAGGGTGATGTTGGTGCCGGTGGCGGCTTTACGCTGGACCAAGAAGCCGGATTTGAGACTGACTTGGGCTTGATCAACATTCCCGCCACCGACCAAACGCCAGCCTACACCTGCCAAGCCACCACTGCTAAAGTAGAGCTGGGCGTAGGTTCCATCGCCGTTTGGATTCCAAATGAGGTCGGCGGTCGAGGAGTTTCCTTGGGCCAATTCGGTTTGTAGGCCACTGTCGACCAGTTTGAGGTCGACTGGGATGACGCGGGAAAGCGGGTTGAACCCTGGGGTTACACCAGTTTTCGTTGCGATTGTTTGAACGTGCCCGGTGAAGACGACAGCGAGGTCAGTGGCTCCGCGACGCTGAACGAAGATGCCGTCGACGATGCTGATCGGCTCATTGGCCGCATTGGCATTGCCACCACCGACTTTACGCCAGCCGACGCCGGGTAGACCACCAGTGGAGTAGAACACTTGGGTATAAGTGCCGGAACCTGCGGGAATCCAAATGATGTCTGCTGTGCCAGAGGAACCTCCGAGGAGGTTAGCGCTGTTGGTGGCTCCGAAGAGTGAAGAAGCGGTCGGGGTTTTGCGGACCTCGTATTTGACGCCTTGAGCGATGAGCGTGCTGATATTGTCGGCAGTGGTCAGCGTGGTGGCGGTGAAGGCAGTGACGTCGGTGATGATGCCGGCGTTGGCGCCATCGACGATTTTGAGAGTGAGCGGGTCACCGGCGGTGAAGGCGGCGGAGTAGTTGGCTTCGTTATCGGTCAGCGTGGTACCGGCGATGATGTCGATCGTGCCAGCGGCTCCAACGGCATTGTCCAGGTTAGGACTCAGCAGATTGAAGATGCCCCCGCCTTTCAGCGTTTCCGTCCGATATCCAACCGGGTCGGTGGTGGCAGTCGTTTGCGCGAACGATGGGGACAGGACCGCGGCAAATAGTGCGGCGCCAGTCAGAATGCGGGATGGAATTTTCATGGCGGATTGGGTGATTTTTCTGGTGGGCAAGAGTGAAATTAGGAGATGGCGCGTACAATGGCAAGTAATTCTATGGGTTGGTTGGTATTTTTTTTTTGAAGACTGACCACGGGAAAGCGTCGATTTTGGTAGTATATTTACTTTAAGGTCGTTGCGAATTTGCTTCGGATCTCCTAATCACTCTGTTTCGCGTTCTTTTTTTTCCCCCAATTCCACGGGAGGAGCTTTGAGGGGCCGGATTTTTCTTTTTTCGGGGGGGCGGCGGGTGGATTGGGGGAGGTGGTTTCCTCGGTAGATTTTTCCCAGAAGGCGGGTTGGCGTTTTTCGTTGGGGAGGGTGGAGGGGAGCTCGTTGAGATTGCGGGGTTGGTCGAGGTCGAGAGCTTTGAGTTGGGCGTCTGGTGGGGGGAAGTCGGAGGTGGGCGGTTCAGGGGAGGGAGGGGGGTTTTCGGCGGGGTGGGCATGAGGGAGAAGGCGGTGGGCGTCGTCGAGGCGGATATCGCCGGACTCGGTGGGGAGGATGACATCGCTGGTGTCGAAGGCGGGTTTGGCGAATTCCTGAGCTTTTTTGCCGACGGCGGTGCGGCGGAGTTGTTCGGTGTGCATGCCCTCGAGTTCTTCGGATGTTTCGACGATGCGTGGTTGGATGAAGAAGAGGAGTTCGGACCGGCGGCGGCCTTTAACGGTATTGCCGAGGAGGCCTCGTAGGATGGGGACGCGGGCGAGCCAGGGGACTCCGCGATTGGTGCGATCGTCCGTTTCCTGAATGACGCCGCCGATGACGGCGATGCCGCCGTTGGGGACGGTGATTTCGGTGGTAAGGAATTGCTGGGTGATTTCGGGGACCGACTGTTCGCCGACCTGGCGTTCCGGTCCGAGACCGTCGTTGATTTCGGTGATGGTGAGAGTGACCTCGTTTTTGGAGTTGATGAGCGGGGTGACGAGGATTTCGAGGTTCACGTCCTCGTATTCGATGTTGGTGTTGAAGGTGGTGGTGTTGTCGACGGTATTGGACTGGGTGTTGGAAGGGACCGGGATGCGTCGACCGACGGAGATATTCGCTTCCTTGTTATTGGCGGTAAAGACGAACGGGCGCGAGAGGACTTGGGCACGGCCGGTCGCCTCGATGGCTTTGATGTAGACATTGAAGAATTCGCCCAAGGAGGCGTAGATGTTGAGGCCTCCCGGAACGTTGTTGAAGTCGGCGACGTCGGCGAGGTCGCCGGGGTCGATGATACCGGTGGTGTCTCCGATGTTGTTGAGGGCGCCGGCCCAATTGATGTCCTGGCCGCCGGCGACAATTTGTTCTGCTTTGCGGAGGATGTCGATGCCGTACTCCAAATCGTCGGTCAGGGTGATTTCGGCGATGACGGTCGAGATGGCGACTTGGAGCGGGCGCACGTCCATTTCATCGAGGACCTCGGCGATGCGGGTGAGGTGTTCTGGGGGTCCGGCGACGAGGAGGGAATTGGAGCGCGGTTCAGCGATGAGGAGGGTTTTGCCGACGATGGTGGACGATGGAATTAATTCCTCGCCGCTGGCGCTGGTTGAGCTACTGCGGCCGCTGGCGAGGCCGCCGCCGGCGCCCTGGGTTCGGGAAGCGCGGCCCGTGCCGCCACCGGTGGCATTGGCGCCGAAGGTTTGGCCGCCGCCGAAGGCCTGGTTTCCCTGAAAGCCGGCGCCGGTGTTGCGGACGCCAGCGCCGGTTCGCGCGCCCCCGGGGACGGCGCCTCCGCCGGTACCTCCGGCCATGACCTCCTGGCCACGGCCGATGGCATCCTCAGCGATCTGGAGGAAATCCTCCACGCGGATGAAGCGCAGTTGGAAGCGCTTGAGATTCTTGACGTTCGCTTCTTTGTCGAGCTCCTTTATGAGGTCGCGCAGGTAGGACAGGTCGCTCGGACGGCCGGAAATGAGGACTTCGTTGGTGCGGGTGATGGCTTTGACAATGACGGTGGATTCATCGGGAGGTTGGGTGCCGCCGGCCGCGGCGCCGCCCTGGCCGGGTGAGGGAATGGCGCCGGGGGGCAATCCGGCTTGCTGGAGTTGATCGGCGGCGATGTTGACGGGCACGCCGCGGGCGCCGGTGCCGCCGGACGCCTGGGATCGCAGGCGGGTTTGGGCGGCGAGGATTTCGGTGAGGACTTGGGCGACTTCCTCGGCGTCGGCGCGTTCAAGTTGGAAGAATTCCTTGACCACGGCGGCGCTGGGGACGTCGATGCTTTCGCGCAGGGCGATGGCGAGCCGGATGGCGGGCAAATTGTCGGTAATGATGAGAGCGCCGGCGGCGGGGATGGGGGTGATTTTACTGACGTTTTGCCGGCTTTGGCCGATGACGGTTGTGAGCGAGCGGGCGGCCTCCTCGGCGCCGATATTTTTCAGATACATCACGTAATTGATGATCTGTTCGGTTTCGGGGAGTTTATCGGCGGCGGTAAAGATGGGCTGCTGGCTGCCTCCTTGTTCGACCTGGGGTCCGCGGGCAGTGGGGATGACTTTGTCGACGCCCTTGATGTCGGAGGGAACGATGCTGTAGCCGTTGAGCAGGAGGAACGCTTTGATGTACTCCGAGGCCTGACGGCGTGTCATCTTCCCATTGCTGCGCAGCGGCAACTGCGTCCCTTGAATGGTGCCGTCCCGCATGGTGCTCCGGCCGGTAAAGGCCTCGTACTTGTCGATGATTTCACCGATCTCCATGGCGGATTCGGTGAACTCGATTTCGGGGACCTCGGCGTCGTACGAAGGGTCGGCGGCCACGACGGGACTGGCGGGGCGGATCGCGGGGGAAGGGGGTGGGAGGGGCGATGCCGCGGCGGAGCCCTCGGGACGCGGGGTGCCGGGCCGGGTGGTTCCGGGCAGCGGGGCGGGCGGGCGCGGACCTGGGGGCGCGGTGGTGGGGGATGGGACCGTGGTCGCGGGTGCGGGGGTTTCGACCGTGGGGGGGGGTGTCGGCTGCGGGTGCTGGGGAATCGGTGGAAGCGGGGGCGGCGGGGGCGGCGGGGGCGGCGGGGGCTGGAGCGGTTTCGGCGGGAGTCGCCGTCTCGGTGGTTGATGCAGCGGGGGCGGCTGGGGCTGGGATGTCGGCGATGTTGGTTTCACCTGCGGGGACTTGCGCGACGGTCCTAGGAGGGTAGGGCCCGGTCGGGGCAGCCGGGGCAGGGGTGGGAGTTTGACCCGCGGCGGCGGGGGCGGCGGCCGGGGTTGGGGTGACGACGGTACGAGGACGCGGGATCGGGCGAGTCGGCTGGCGGCCGGGTTGGGGGGTGGTGGGCGCTGGCGGCGGCGCTGGCGGGGTCGGCGGGTCCTGGTTTTGAGCTCGCAAGACGACGAGAAGACCCAGGGCCAGACCGGCCGGGAGCAAATACTTCGCTAAGGATTTATCCATTGAACTGAGGTGTGAGGTGCGGAGAAAGGGGTCAGGCGCCGGTTCCGGTGCCGAGGATTGGAGCGAGTGCGATTATTGCGGCGCGGGCGGCAGGATGACGCGGCGGCGCCCCGGGGCCTGTCCCTGCCCCTGGCGTTCACCGCGTCCTTGGGGCTGGGTTTGTTGCGGTTGGGCGGCTTGGACGGAAAGATCGCCGGCCGTCGCCGGAGCGTTCCCGCCTTGGCGGACGGCACCGTGAGGTAACCCACCAGGCTGAGCTCCCGGCTGGCCGGGTTGGCCTGGCTGTTGGTTGGGGACATTCAATTGATTGTTGATTTGGCCCTGTACGTTATTTCTCGGGTTGACGACCAGGTTCACGCTGGTTCCGGGCTGGGCGCCGCGGGCATTTTGCATCGCCTGGGCAGGCTGCCCGACGACGGCGGCATTGACGACCGCCTTGCGTTCGATGATTTGCTTATCCGATTTGATCTGCGCCTCTTCGGCCCCCTTGCGGGCCAGGACCGAGCTGTCGAGCAGCGTCGCGGCCGGGTTCAACTGGACAAGTTGGATGCCATCGTCGTTGGGGCGGTCGCTGCGAATGACGAACCGGTTGTTCGACTTTTTATCGACGATGCTGGCATAAGTGATCCCCTTGCCGGAGTCCACGGTGTAGCCGGCAAGGGCCAGGTCGGCGGCGAAAGAGACTGGAGGCGGGCCTTCCTCGCGGACGATCTTGAACGAGAACGGCGACTTTTCCTTGATACGCTCGTAGCGGTCGATGCCGTAGCGGTTGAGCTGGCTGGGATCGAGGGGATCGAGGGGGGCCTCGGAAGCCGTGTCGGCGGCCGCCGGGGTGGCCGCAGCGGCGGCGCGGTCGGCTCTCTCTGGGGCGGGTGGTGGCGGGGTATTTTGGGCCCGGGCGAGCGGGGCGGTGATCCCAAGGGCGACGAGCAGTGGCGCGGCCGCGGGGAGGAGAGGGCCAAGCGCCAAACGTGAGCGGGTGTGCGGAAATGTTTTCATGGTGCGAGTCATTGGGGTGTGGCCGGGGGCGCGGGTTCGGTGCCGGAGGGTTGGACCGATCCGGCCGCTGGCTGTTCAATGGAGGGTGACTCTCCGGCGGGTGACGCGCCATCCTGTCCAACCCGCTCCGGTGGAGGCCCGGGCGGCGGAACTCCGGCCTCGGAGTCGGGTTTTTCTGGCGGCGGAGGCGGGGTCGCAAGCGGCACGGATGGCAGCCGGGGCACGTCGGAGGAAATGATACCGGCCAGCTCCTCGCTGTCCGCACGCCACCATTGTTCGACGCGGGTCTGGCAGCGCACTCGCTCCTCGTCCTTGGTCGGGGTGAGCTCAAGGAAGCTGATGAATCGAAAGTCTTCTCGACCCTGCAGCGAATGGAGAAAATCGACCAAGTTCTCCATGTCAGCGATCGTCTCGATTTCCAAAATCGATTTGTGGACGAGATCGCCCTTCTCGGTCGGGCGCGGATCTTTCTTGGTCAGTTCAACACCGGCGGCGATGGCCTTGTTGTTGACGACGTTGAAGAGGTGGGTCTCCAACTGGTCGATGTCGGCGTAGGCGGGGAGGTGGGAATTGATCCAGTCGCTGTTGACGTCGACGGTCGGCTTCATGGCCTGGAGCTCAGTGAGCCGGGCGATGTCGAATTTCAGCGACCGCTGCTGGGAAATCGCGGCGGTGCGCCGCTGGGCGAGCGTCTGGTAGCCGAGGAAATTCAGGATGATGAAGCCCGCCACGAGCAGCAGCATCAGGAGTCGGCGTTCACGGCTGGACAGGGAGCGCATTTTTGAGGGTGCCAATGACTTGGAAGCTGGCGAATCCGTTTTTTTCGCCGCGCGGGGGCATGCGTTCCCACTCGTAGTCAGCGAGACCGGGATCGCGGGCGAGGGAGTTTTGGTAATTGATGGCGCGCGGGACGTTTTCCGCCTCACCGGTGATGACGAGTTTGTTCGGCTCGAAGGTGAACTTGGTCAGCCGCACCTGACTCCCCTCCTCCAGCGTCTTGGCCACCTGGAAAAACCTTTCGAGGGGGTAGCGGTCGGCGTGCGTCACATCGAGCAGGGTGATCCAGCGGAGGCGCTCGATGTCGACATTTCCGGCGAGGCTCTGCAAGGCGTCCCGATGTTTTTTCAACGTGTTGGCAGCCAGTATGTCACGAACGGCGAAGAACGCATAAGCCGCTGCGACCAGGAGGTAGAGGACCGCAGCCAGGGCGATGAGGCGGTTTTGGCGCTGCCGGCGGGCGGCCTCGACGCGGGCTTCGGCGACTTGTCGCGGGAGAAACGGGGCCGGCACCTCGGGCAGTTCGGGCACCGGCTTGCGACCGTGGGCGACGGGGACGCCGAACGCCTGACGCAGGGCGGCCTCGGCGTCGGGCTCCACGGCGTCCGTCCAGAGCACGACACGTTCCAATTCGCCCTCAAGCCCCTGCATGTCCAATTGCATGAGGAGGAGTTCGAGTTCATGGACCGCGGCGGCATCGAGGGTGCGTGATCCCAGCGTTTGGAAATGGATGGGCCGGTCGCGCCGCGTAAGCACAGCGACCACTTTCCCGAGCTCGCGCCAAAGGATCAGGCTGTTTTCCGGGAGATCGAACAGGAAGGGCGAGATCTCGAACTGTTCGGGGATGCCGCCACCGGGGAACGTCTTGAGATTCCGCTCGTTGAGGACGGTGGCGAGGGCGAGCGTCTGGCCGTCGGCCTGCTCAATCGTTTGTTGCTGGACCAACTGTCCCCCGCCCTCCTCGTTCTTGAGGTTCAGCTTCTCCAATTGAATGTCGAGCGCTCCGGACACCGCTTCCGGATCGACGGACGGGACCCAGAGCGGCACGGCGAAGGCAGCGCGGACGGGGAAAGCAAAGACGCGGGCGCCCATCAGGCTGGTCACCGTGCCATCCGGTGCCGTGGGCGGGCTGCCCGCCGGTTGGAACCCATTGACCGGGCCCATTTTCCACAATTCCCACCCCTCCTCCCCGGGGCACAGCAGGGTGGTTTCCGTCTTCGGATTTTTGGTGGTGGTAGACACTAAGGGTGAGTCAAAGGTGGCGGTGGGGGTTCAGGGGACAAGCCAGCAACGCGGCCATCATGCTCTCAGAGGGGGGCCGGCGGCTCAATCGAAAAGCGGAACTTCCTCCCTCATGAGGATTTGCGGATTCTGGGCGCGATTGCGCACGATCAGGACGATGCGTTTGCGGAGATCGCCAACGGTGGCCGTGCTCTCAATGCGGGTCGTCTGATCCTGATTGGTGAGCCGGGCCGAGGCGAGAGTCGGGTCCATGCCCATCATGGAAGCCACGGTGTTGACGTCGAGTTGTTCGTCGTCAGTCGTGAGTTCGGCACCGTCGCGCCCATTGCGCATATCGATGACCTCCTGAGCGTCCTTAAAATGTTCATTGGGCTCGGCGCGCTCGTCGATGGTCGTTTCGAACTGCTGCGCGGCGTACCGCTGCGCCTCGGCAACACTGTCGAGCGCGGCGATGGCCAGACATTCGGCACTGGCCTCGTTGACGTCGAGACGGCCGCCGCTGTAGATTGTAAAGATATCGCGCCAGTGCGGGCAGAGACCCGGCAGAATGTTCATTTCCTTGACCAGCAACATCTCGTCCAGACTGTAAAACGGACGGTTAAACGGGTAGTTGAAGAACCCCTCGGCCTCGTACTCGGGCTTTTCATAAGTGTTGCGACCACCATCGGTGAGATCATCCTCATCCACCCAATTGATCAAGTTGTCGATCATGGTCGATCGCAGCCGGTCGTCCTCGAGCCCGACCGCGGCGAGGATGATTTCCAGTTGTTCGCGGCCCGCATCGGGGTCCGTTTTCGCCTGCTGGATGAGGGCGTTGATGTTGAACTTGCCGCCCTCTCCCTTGATTTTCACCGAGAACGATTCGTCGTCGGAAATGCGCTGATTCAGAAGGTATTGGTCGGTTTTTTTCACCACCGGATTGGCCCCAATGGCGATCCCCATTTCCGCCAACTGGGTGGCGCGAAACGCTTTCTTCTGCGAGGTGGCCAATTCGGCGTCGCTCCGCACGATGAGCGCCGTGGTGGCCAGCATCAGGCTCAGGGTGCCGATCACAAAGAGGACCGCCACCAGCGCTCCGGCGCGGAGGGTACGGTTCTTGCATGCTGTGGATCGCGGACCCATGGGGAATTCCTGCGGCTCTCGGTCCAGCCGGACCACAGGGTGAATCGAATCCGACATCATGCACCCGGAAATCGTTGAAAATTGACCCAAGCGCCGCCGGCCCCGCCGAATCCTTCAATACTTTCGAGCGGTTGGGGCACGAGGATCGCACTGGGGGAGTCGAGGACGAGGACGAGGACGAGGACGAGTGGCGCAAAGGAGGGATCGCTGAAGCTGACGAGCCATCGTGTGGGCGGAAAAAACCTATCCAGGATGCTTGAAATCGTCCTCGTCCTCGAAGTGGCTGCTCCGCTCATCGCCCTGCCACCCACGCCTGTTTCTCACCCTGTCCATCGCGCCCCTCCCGCTTCGGTCTGAATACGGATTACCGACCGCCGACCGCCGACCGCCGACCGCCGACCGCCGACCGCCGACCGCCGACCGCCGACCGCCCAGCGACCGCCTTTGCATTCCACGGAACCGGGGTATGATTTCCGTTTATGATCAAACTGCTTGCTCCCGTCGTTCTTTCGGTCGCGTTGCTCACGGGCGGCGCTCCCCTGCTATTGGCGCAGGACGAGGTGCCGGAGGCCGAGGAGGCGGCGCGGGAGCAGGAGGAAAAGTTGGCCACGATCAAAGAGAAGTTGAAGTATTTCGAGTCGCATGTGGGCGAGTGGGTTGGCTCGGAGGAGTATCACGTGATACCCACGGACACAACGCTGACCACCACGGATGAATGGCGCGGATCGTTTTCGCTGGAGGGGACTCACTTCGAGATGCAGGGCAAAGGGGTGAGTGACGACGGGCCGACGACCTACAAATGGATCTGCACCTATGATACCGAGTCGGAGATCTACCGGGCGTGGTATTTCGATTCCGACGGGAATCAGGAGAATTTTGAGATGGACTGGGATGAGGCCAAGAAGGTGCTCGTGTGGAAGTCGTCGGCCGACGACGACGACGACCGGGTCAGCACGTTTTACATGAAGGTGGAAGGCAACGAGATCAAGGGTGAGGGGGCGACGACAATGGCGGGCAGCGACGAACCTTTAGTGAAGCATACCATGACGTACAAGAAGAAGCGGATCCGGATTTGATCCGGGGGATGGAACTATTTGCCCCCTCGAAGACAGGTTTCGGCGGGTGTTTGAGGCTGGAGGTGGGACGAGACCTCCCGGGCTCGTAGGCGGTGGGAGCATGGTGAGAGTGGAGGCTTCTCCCCTTTTCAAGCGGTGCCCAAAGCGAGAAAAATCGAAGCAGAAAGGAGCGATAAGGGTCAGAACTCTCTGGACATGGATTACGCGACCATCACTCGAGAAGGGGAGACCATTCCCAGATGGTGCACCTTCACCGCGTACGCGCCCGGGAGGTCGCGTCCGACCTCAATGACGAGTTCTCTCATTTGACCCGCGCACCGTTCCGCTGATAAGGCACGAAAAAATGGACACACTCATTCAAGACGAAAAAGGCGCACCGCGGTGGATGCGCCTGACAAAGGCGGGAGGCGAAGAGGGGGGGTTACTGTTGGGCGTGGTCTTCGATGTATTGGACCACGTTCCCGACGGTGAGGAGCTTCTCCGCCTCCTCATCCGGCACCTCGATGCCAAATTCTTCCTCGAAGGCCATGACCAACTCCACGGTGTCGAGTGAATCGGCACCGAGGTCTTCGATGAATTTTGCCTCCGGGGTCACTTGATCAGCATTGACCCCGAGCTGCTCGACGATGATGTCGCGCACTTTCTGTTCGATGTTGGTTTCGTCGGCCATAATAAACGGTTGGGTGGTGGGGGGATAAATCGGCGGTTCTGTATCAGCCACCCCCCGGATTGCAACAAATAAAATTCGGCTAGCCGGGCGTGCTGGAGGACCCGGCTTGAGCGTTATCGGCCGGGGGCGGCGGTTCCTCCGCGACATCGATGATTTCCCCGCCGAATCGGCCCAGCAAGCGGTCCAAAACCTGATCGGCTCCGGCGAACTTCAGGTCGTCAATGACCGCCTTGCGCTCGGCCCCGCCGGCGTCCTTATAATACGCATAGGCCAGTCCCTTGTGCTTCCAGCGCGTCTTGTCGACCCGCGTGACGCTGGCGAAAGGAATCGGGGTGCGCGATCCGGCGGGGGTGAAGGTGTCGGCATCCGCCGTGAGCTTTTTGCCGCGGTTGATCAAAAACGTGACCAGCACCGCGAGGGCTCCCAGCCCAAGACCGACGGCAAATTTCCCCTGCTCCCCGATCTTGTCGGGCGTGATTTCGTCCGGTTGTTTATTCCAACCGTTTTCGCCGGCGATTTTTTCCCATTGGGCCAGACCATCGGGCTGGGCGATGACCTTCTTGTACTCGGCGTAGATGCGGGCCTTCTCGGGGTATCCCCATTTGTAGTCCTTGTAAAACCACCCGGCGAAGGCGGCCAGCATGGCAAACATCAGCAGCTTCCGCCGCGCATACCAGGGAGTCGTCGGGCAGACGATGGGGCTATTGGTGGGCTCGCTCATGAGAATCGCACGAACGCACCCCGGGATGCCGGATTGTCAATAGCTGTGTGGTCGGCCCTCAAAGATGGGCTTGACGCTCGCAACGCGTCCAGGGCACACTCGCCGTCGCGCCCACGGCGTGCGTCCTATGGCCTCATTGGTTCCCGTCACGAGTCCGTCGTCCGGTCGCCCTCGGGGCCGATGGGGCTTTCAAGCCAGCCGATTCCCTTGGCGGTCACGTCTCCAATTCGCTCTCACCCCCGATTGCCCCGGTTCTTAATACAGGAAAATTCCGCCATGGGATGATCCTTTTGCCGGGAAAATTTCGCATGGCAATCGGTCCCCCATCCCACTACCATGCGCCGCCTCGATCAGATTCGGTCTGTCCGTCCCCCGACGCGGGAAAACGTCGGCCTGATTCCTCGTTATGCCCGGCGACTCGCCCTGGCCGCGGTCGCGGGATCGATGGCGTGCGGCGCCACGGTTTTTCCTGCGGCGGCAAGTCTCCTTTCCCACTTGGAAGATTTTGGCCGGCACCAATCCCGCATTGGGGTCGGCCATCCCGAGTTGGTGGCCGCGGACGGCGAGGAAGGACCAAAAACCATCTCCCACGCGGACCTCAACGGCGACGGCGAGGCCGACCTCGTGGTGGGCAATCTGGACGGAACTGTCACCGTCCTGATCGCGCGAGGCGGCGGCGCCTTCTCAGCCCCGCAGCATTTGTTGCCCCTGACCGGAGAGCTCGAGCAACTCAGGGAACTGCGCGGTGTTTTGGCGGTGGATTTGAACGGCGATGCCAAACCGGACATCGCCACGGCGTCGCCGCAGGACGGCCAAATGGCGGTGTTTTTCAACACAGGCGAGGGCCGCTTCGAGGCGCCGGTTCCCTTGCCGGGATGGATTGGCGTCCGCAGCCTGGCGGCGGGCGACTTTGATGGCGACGGCATCGTGGATCTCGCCGCGGCGGGGCCAGGTGCCGGAGTGCGGCATTTTCGCGGCACGGGTGGCGGCGATTTCCAAGTCATGGGGGATCTTCCACGGCTCAGTCCGAAAAACATCAATCTCGAGCGCCCCCGTCCCGTGTATGCGATGCGGACCATTCGATCCCGCGATGGCGCGCGCGACGAACTCCTGGTCACCCATGCGGACAGCACGGCCCTGTGGATCTTGAGTACCCAACTCCCGGACCGGAGCCAGGAACAACCGATACTCACGAGAGTGCCGGCTTGGACACCTGAAATGGCCCCGGTCGTGATGAATGAAATCCAGATCCAGAATACGGGGTCCCTGCTGGACGAGGACGGCACGGCTCAGCCGTGGGTCGAGCTGCTCAATCGGTCGAACAAGCCCGTCGAGATGTCAGACTGGAAGCTGGAGGTGGAGTCGTCCACCTGGAGATTTCCGGCAGTCACGATTCCGCCTGGGAGGTTTTTAACCGTCTTTTTGTCGGGAAAGAACCGGTCGGTCGGTCCGGCGTTGCACACGTCTTTTCTGATCAAAGAAAACACGGGAGCCATCAGCCTGCACCGACCTGGATTCGCACTTCCTCAGACGATCAATCTGCCGCCGCATTCGGTCACCGGCGTGTCGCGCGGTCTGGCGCCGGACAACGGGAGTGTTAAGTGGTTCGATATCCCCTCCCCCGGCGCCGAAAACAACGCGGGCCTCAGCCATCTCGATAACTTGTCGCGCCAAGTGAGCACGACGGTCTCGATCACTCCGGACTCCCCTGCGCCCAGCCAACCCGTGCGTGTGCGCGTGACCAGCCCGGCCAAGCCGACTGGCAGTTCGTCGCTCAAAGTCGTCTGGTTGGCCGTGACCTTGGAGACAGTGGAAAATTACTATCCGCTGCGCCCGGCCACTCCTGGAACCTACGAGGGGGAACTTCCGGCGGGCGCCTTCGCCGCCGGGGCGCCCTACCGCGTGCTCGCCCGTGTCCGCGATGACCCGCCCAGCACCAACGACTATACCGTCGAACTCTATCGCAGTGCGTCCGTCACTGGAGGAGGCGGGCCGGCGGAGTCCCAGTCGGGTGCGCTGCAACCCGTGGCCAGCGTACCGTGCGACAAGGCGAAGTCTCTTGAAATCGGCCCCATCCTACGGTCGACCAACTCCTCCGAGACGACCCTCGACCTGGTCTACACCAGCGATGCCACCGGCCGCCTTCACGTGCTGCGGGCGGCGCCGAACGCGCGTCGCTTCGCCCCGGTTGCGGTGCAAGATTTTTTCGTGGCGGGCGTGCCTCGGGATGTGAAATTGGGCGATTTTGACGCCGATGGCTGGCTGGATGCCCTCGTCGTGTTGCGGGAAAAAAACGTCGCTGTCATCTGCCGCAACGAGGCAGGCCGGCTTGGGAACCCCAGTGGCGAGTTGCAAACGGGGGCGAGCCCGCGGGAGGCGACGGTCGTCGATTTGAACGGCGATGATCTGCCCGACGCTGCCGTCATCAACCGCCACTCCGGCGACGTGAGTATCCTGCTGAGCCGGCCGACCGCCTCCGGTCTGGTCACTTCAGACCAAATTTACCCGGTCGACGGTGATGTGGCCGCGTTGGAGGTCCGGGATTTCAACGGAGATGGTCGCGCTGACGTGCTGCAACTGCACCGTGCCTCAAGCGAGCTAAGCGTCCAGATCGCCGGACCGGACGGACGGCTGTCTCCCCCACGGTATTTTCCCATCGGATCGCCCAATCCGACCGCCCTAGCCTTGGCCGATTTAAATAACGACAAGATTATGGACGTGGTGACGGCCAACCTGGGCGTCGAGCATCGGGGATCCGTCTCCATCCTGCATGGACTTCGGGACGGCGGCTTCGGGCCACCCCGCCTCATCGACGCCGAAGCCAGCCTGTTTGCCATCGCCGTCGCCGACTTTAACAATGACGGCATCCCGGATCTGGTGACCGGCCTGTGGGATTGCCGGGCGAAATTCTTTTATGGCACCTCGGCCGGCGATTTCATCGCCTCGCCGGAGCTGCCCGTCCCCTTCGTCAACGAATCCCGCGTGCTGGTCACCGGCGACTTTGACGGGGATGGGGACATCGACATCGCCGGTGCCGGCATCGAGAGCGACATGGCCACGCTCGAGAACAATCTCAATCCCGTGATCCCCGGACCGCGGTGGATCCGACGATACTACCCCCGACTGGAGGACCGGACTTATGGCGCCTACCGCATCGGGATCACCTATCTTGACGAGGACGACGACGATGAGGATGACGCTGACCTCCTCATCGGGTCGGGTTACGGCGTGATCCTTTTCCGCGGTCTGCCCGGCATGGGATTCGAACGCGTGCCGGCGGATCAAGCAGGTCATGCGTCGGCGGGCCTGCCGTATGCGATTAGCGATGTCTTCTCCGCGAACATCGTCGGCGATTCCAAACCAGATCTGATTGCGGCATGCGAAGCGGCGGCCTGTCTGGACATCCTGTCCCAGGAGGGTGAAGGACTATTCGTTCGATCTGATCAGGTGCGTGTTCCCTCCTCGAAGTTTCTCGCCACCGGGGATCTGGATGGGGATGGGGAACCCGATTTAGTCGGCAGCGGTGATGTGTTGTGGACCGTCCTGAGCGGCGAGCCTCCCCGACTGACCCCGCCGGCGACGCCTCCGTCCACGCGCCCGCGGCTGGGAGGCATCGTGATCAACGAGATCCTGCCGCGCAACACCGCCATCTCCGTGCCCGCGGACAACCGACGGAATTCGGATTTCGTCGAGCTGTTCAATGGAGGGCCACCGATCAACGTGTCGGGTTGGAAGCTGCGACTCGAAGCCGTGCAGAATGGCGAAGTCATCGACCGGACGTGGACGCTGCCGACGGTGGCGCTCGGCTCACAGGCGCGGCTGGTCATCGTCTTCGCCGAACCCCTGGCGCCGGCGCTCCCGAGTGGCACCGCCCCACGCACCGGATTCACCCTGCCCGTCGAAGGAGGCACCCTCACCCTCCTTCGGCCGGACAATCGCGTCCGGGACCGCGTCGCTTTCCCTCGCATGCAGGCCGACGTGTCCTGGAGCCGCTTTCTCGACGGCCATCCCAATTTTCGCGCCAGTGCCGTGCCCACGCCCGGTTTCGCCAACACGGATAATGGAAGTCCCCCGCCTGACGTGGAATTAATCGCCCCTCCCGCTGCCGCGCTCAGGGCCGAGCATCCGATAGTTTGGAGCGCGCGTGGCCGCGACGACGCCGGGATCATATCGATCAGCCTGATTTACAATCGACTGGTCGATCCCTGGCCGGAGCCGCGACGGATCAACCTGTACGACAACGGCGAGGGTGCGGATTCTCCAACGGCAATGGATGGCCTCTTCCATGGCCGCATGGACCCGCTGGACCATGGGACCCAAATTCAATTTTATCTTGAGGCCATCGACATCGGCGGGGAGACGATCCGGATGCCCGACGTGGAGGGGCTCAGTGCCGTGGAAAATCGGCCCACCGGGTGGACTTTCGCCATCGACATCCCCCCGGCGTTGGCGATCGTCGAGGTGTGCTCTCATAACGACAACCTTCGCCGCGACGAACAGGGCGAGAACTCCGATTACGTCATCATCCGCAACACCGGACCGACCTCGGTGGACCTTTCCCCCGTCGTCCTCGCGCAATCCCCCTTCTCCGATAACAGCGGACTGTATTCATTTCCTCCCGGGCTGAGTTTGGCCCCAGGCTCGGAGGTCACCGTCTTCACTGACGGCACACCATCAGTGGGCCCCATGCACGCGCCTTTCAACCTTTCCGCCGATGGGGAAGAACTCTCCCTCTTCGCCCTGCGGCCCAGCGGCGCGCGCCAATGGATCGACTCGCTCAATGTTCCGCCCATGCAGGCGGACGAGCGAGTCATGCAACTTCCCGGCACCTCCCTGCGTGCGGTGGTCAGCCCAGGGCAGAGCCTCGATGCCTGGGCCGGTCAGGCATGGGATAAAACCAATCAGGCGGTTGTCGCGATTCGCTTTTTCGCCGAAGTCGGCAAACCGTACCAAATCGAAGGATTGCTGGCCGGCGACGCCCGCCAGTGGGTCGCGGTGAACTCGCTCATCGGCGACGGCACCGTCCGGACCATCACTCGGTCGGACATTCCTGTCGCCAACGCCGAGCTCGTCGCCCTGCGCTGCCTGCGCCGTGACCAGTTTCGCGTGTCGGTGGACGCCGCCTTGCCAGGGTATGACGCCAACATTCAAAAGCCGATTGCCGGCCTCTTCGGCACGGTCTCGGGCACGGTCGCCGGTGACTTCGACGTCACTGTGCTGATCAGCGAACACTCTGACCTTTCGAATCCCATGCTCCTCTCTGTGCCCGTTGCCGGTAGCCAGTTCGAGGCCCAAGCCATCTTGGAGCGGGGTAAAGACCGCCACTACTTCCGAGCACTGGTTCCCGGGCCAGGCGGCGGTGTGTGGTCGGCGCCTGGCACCTCCGTATCAGCTCCGAGCTCGTTGGCGGGAGTAATCAACCAAGGACCGGTTACCTATAGTGCTAGTTCCCAAATCGGGACGATGGGCGTGAATTTGTCGGCAACCATGATCGCGCCCCCCCCCTCCGACGCGCGTGTCTCATTCGTGATCGGACCGAAGGATGAATTCTCCAACGCCGACGCTTGGTTGATAACCGCGAACGCCAGGGGATCCGGCCCATTGCTGTGGACAGCCTTTCTCACCGAATTGGACCACCGCACGGAATACGTCGCCCGCGCCGCCATCATTCACGATGACTGGGTTGTGGTGAGTCCGCAGCGCGTTCGCTTTCGCCCGCCACCACCCAACAATGGACTGCCAGGACAGCTGCATATTTCCGAAATCATGTACAACCCGCCGTTACCCACCGTCTCGGAATTGGCCTTAGGTTACGATCGTGATGACTTCGAGTTTATTGAACTGCACAACCCATCGGACGCGCCCGTCGACTTGGCGGGCATGTGGTTCGAAGGAATCGACCTCGACTTTCCGGCCTCTGGCGCTCCGGTCATCCCGCCCGACGGCAATGCCGTGATCGCCGCCAACCCCTATGCGTTTGCCATGCGATACGGCTCGTACATCCCTCTGGCCGGGTGGACCCTCCATCCCTTCCGGCGCAGCCGGCTCGACAACGGCGGAGAGGTACTGCGGCTGATCAACGCCGGGGGAACCTCCGTGCTGACCGCTGGCTACACCGATCAAATCGACAGCACCGACGGCGCGGGCCGTTCACTGCAGTGGTCCCCCAGCGATAGAGTATTTATCAGGAGCGAGTACTGGGGCGGCAACCCTGGCCGTGGATATTTGATTTACTACTCCGAGTGGATTGCAAAGTTCTTCACACCGGATCAGGCGCAACCCGGAGGAATTGCCGGGTTGAAGGCAGACCCCGATGAAGACGGGGCTGACAATTTGAGCGAGTATGTATTCGGCTCTCATCCGCTCCAGCCTGGCGTGGCCGGTCAATTGCACATCGCTCAAATCATCGGCCCGACAGGCGCGCCTCAGATCGAGTTCTCGTTCGAAGTGGATCCATCAGCCGCGGATTATGAGGTGGTATTGGAATCCGCGGAAACACCGGGTGCGCAAGGATTCAGGTGGAAGCGACTGGAAAGCGTCATAAGCAATGCACTCTACAATAACCTCAGGAACGGCATCCGTTCCGAAGTGCGGCGTGTCAACCAACGACCCCGCGTGATCGTTACGTTCACTCTTCCTGCATTCCCAGGCAACATCCCTTCATCGCAGTATTTCCGACTGCGGATCAATAGTGATTAGCTTGGTGACACTCCAACACATTCCGCCATGCAGCCTGACGCCCCTGCCATTCCCTCCGAGAACGATCCCGGGGACGATGGGACCTTTCTGGCGAGCGAAACCCTATCCGACGGCCGCCGGCAGGGGCTCCCGGAACCGCCCGTGGAATTCATGGCCTCCTGTGGCCCTGGCTTGGCCGGGGAGCTTCCGGGTGACCATCTGGGCTCCTACACGTTGATTGACGTCTTGGGCGAAGGCGGATTTGGGACGGTGTGGCGCGCCGAGCAACAGCAGCCGGTCCAGAGGACGGTGGCCGTCAAGATCATCAAGCCGGGCATGGATTCGCGGGAAGTCCTGGCGCGCTTCGAACAGGAACGGCAGGCGCTCGCGCGGATGGAGCATCCGGCCGTTGTCCAAATCTTCGACGCGGGCGCCACACCCACCGGACGCCCGTACTTCGTCATGGAATTGATCTCCGGCGAGCCGGTGACCCGGTTTTGTGACGCCCGGCGACTGGATACCGCGTCGCGGCTGCGCCTGATGCTCGACGTGTGCGCCGCCGTGCGCCACGCCCACCAAAAAGGCATCATCCATCGCGACCTCAAGCCGTCCAATATCCTGGTCGCCGAACACGACGGTCGCCCGGCGGCCAAAATCATCGACTTTGGCGTCGCCAAGGCCGTCAGTCCGAACGATGACAGTGCGGCTCACCGGACCCGCGGGGACCAACTTCTCGGCACGCCCACCTACATGAGTCCGGAGCAGGCGGGCCTCGAAGGCGCGGATGTCGACACTCGTTCAGACGTGTATTCCCTCGGCGTAGTGCTCTACCAGTTGCTGACGGGCATGACGCCGCTTGAGGGCAAGACGTCGCGGGGCGCCAGTCTGGAGGAAATTCGTCGCCTCATCCGAGAGGAAGATCCCCCACCTCCCTCGACAGCGGTCCACCGACTCGATGGCGCCATGATCGGCAACGTGCTCCATTCGCGCCAGACCGCCCTCCGCGAGTTCAGTCGCCTGCTGCGCCGCGACCTCGATTGGATCGTGATGAAGGCGATCGAGAAGGACCAGAATCGCCGCTACGAATCGGTCGGCGCCCTGGCCGCGGACCTCCAGCGGTTTTTGGTTGGCGAGCCGGTCACAGCGCGGCCGCCCACTTTCGGCTATCGGGCGGGAAAATTCATCCGGCGCCGCAAAGGAGCCGTCGCCGCGGCAGCTTTGGTTCTGCTGTCGTTGGTCGGCGGTCTGGCTGCGTCCACCACTCTGTACCTGCGGGCCAACGAAGCGCTTCGCCGCGAATCGGTCGAACGTAACAACGCCCAGCGCGAGGCGACCCACCATGCGCTGACGTCCAAGTTCCTCTCCGACTTGCTGGCCAGTGCCGGCCCGGACCGGGCCAAGGGAACGACACCGACCGTGCTCGCCCTCGTCGAGGAAGCCGCGCAGCGCGTCGGATTCGGTCTGGAAAACCAGCCGGCCGTGGAAGCCGCCTTGCGCAACACCATCGGCAGCACCTTTCTCGCGCTCGACCGGCCCAACGAGGCCAAAGCTCAAATCGAGGCCGGACTGGCCGCGGCCACGCGCGCATTAGGCGATCGGGATCGCCTGACGCTCCGACTGCGCGGCAATCTGGCAAACGTTCGCCACGCCTCCCGCGACTATCCCGGCGCCGAAGCGGAAAATCGCGCCCTTCTGGCGCTTCGCCAGGATGCCTTCCCGCCCGATGACATCGAAACCCTCGCCACTCGCGACAACTTCGCCGCCGCCATCTCGAAACAAGGACGCTTCGCCGAGGCCGCCGCCGAATACTCAGCCCTCCGACCACTCCAGGAACAGGCGTTGGGCAAAGACCACCCCGACACCCTCCGCACCCGCATGGCGCTCGCCAATACCCTCGCCCGATTGTGCCTCGACGACTCTGGCCGCGTGGCGGACGCGGAAAAACTCAACCAAGCCGCGGCCGAATATCGGGCAGTAGTCACGCTTTTGACGCTGGCTTCCGCCCAGGGGCCCGAGCACACGCAGACGCTCGAAGCCCGCTATGGCTTGGCCGACGTCCTCTATTTTCAGAAGAACTTCGCGGCCGCCGAAAAGGAACATCGCGAGGTATTCGAACTGCGCCGAAAAATCCTGTCGCCCACCCACAAGAAGACTTTTCAAAGCCAGGCCGGGGTCGCCCGAGCCCTCTACGGCATGGGACAACTCGACCAGGCGTTGGCCGCCTTTAGCCAGCTGGTTGCTGACCAGGTGGCCGCTCCGGATCACGACGAGGGCGACTATCGCAACAACCTCAAAACGTTGGAACTGATCCGGTCCGCCCAAGCCTCCCGATCGCCATAATCCACTCCGCGGAAGTCCCAGGATTCCGGCCGCTCCACCTCCAGGCGTGTGTCACAACAGCTCTTCAACCTAAGAACCCGGATGGAAACCACGAAAAGCACGAAACACACGAAAAACCAAGGCATTGCCCAATTATTGCCGTCCACCTGATGGATGAGGAGGTCGCTTGTCCTAACCCAATGAATTTTCGTGTGTTTCGTGTCTTTCGTGGTTCCAATGTCCCTTTTTGGGTTCAACCACGAAAAACACGAACCACACGAAAGTCCAAGGCGTGCCGTCTTGAGAAGCGTCCACTCGATCGAGGAGAGGATTGTTTATGGTAACCGCATAAATTTTCGTGTGTTTCGTGACTTTCGTTTTTGTTCCAAAGTCCGTTTCTAGCACGAGAGGGTGAATCGCCTCGCCTTTTAGACCGAGAGCTCTATTCGCATGGAACCAGGGCTCCAATCACGCGGCTGGATCAAGCCTCGGAAGGGCGCGGCCCGGGGATTGATTTTTTTTGTGAGGCATATGATGCTAACCATAAGGTCTTTGCGTCACACATCAAAAATCTTGGCATGGTATCGGCTTAATACTCCCCCGTTCCCGCAACCGCCCGTCTGGCGGAAGCAGAGCATCCAACCCAACCACACCAACCACACAACCCACAACCGCCCGCAAAGGCACCCACACCATGACCACCGTTCCTCTAACCCGCTCCGAAATCGAAGATATCGTCGTCGGCAACGCCCTCAAGCACCCGCAGTACCGCGACGCCCTGCTCAAGAACCCGAAGAAGGTGATTGAGACTCAGCTCAACAACAAACTCCCCGATGGCCTGACGGTGAAGGTCATTGAAGAAACCGGCGACACCATTTACGTGCGCCTGCCCCACCAAGTGAGCGAAGGCTCGGAACTCTCCGATGCGGACCTCGAGCAAGTCGCCGGCGGCAAGGGCTTCGGCAGCGACGACACGCAGTCGACGACCTACAACTGCAACAACGCCCGCGGCGGCTTCAACACCCGCAACGAGTTCAGCAGCGAGGTCTCCCTGCTCTAATCGGAATTCATTTCCACCCCGGCCGCGGCCGAGCGCTCTGCGCCACCCCCTCGCGAGGGGGTGGCGCTTTTTCGTCTGCTTCGCAGGCCGGGATAAACTTGGTACGCCAAGCCCAAGCCCATTCTGAATATAGGTTTCAGCGGGTGTTTGAGGCTGGAGGTGGGACGAGACCTCCCGGGCTCGTAGGCGGTGGGAGCGTGGTGAAAGAAGCTCCTTTTCGCCTTCTCAAACCGAGCCCAAAGCCAGAAAAAGCGATGAGCAAAGACGCGGTAATTGGGAATTCTCCGAATATAGTTTTTAGCGAGTGTTTGAGGCTGGAGGTGGGACGAGACCTCCCGGGCTCGTAGGCGGTGGGAGCGTAGTGAAAGAA